>NZ_JBAJEY010000002.1:465000-478451 GCF_039822285.1 Thiofaba sp. EF100
GCTATGTTCGGAAGGGATAACCGCTGAAAGCATCTAAGCGGGAAGCCCCTCCCAAGATTAGATCTCCCTGGACACTCGATGTCCCTGAAGAGCCGTGGAAGACCACCACGTTGATAGGCTGGATGTGGAAGCGCAGTAATGCGTGCAGCTAACCAGTACTAATGGCTCGTGAGGCTTGACCATATAACACCCAAAGGGTCAAGCTGACAGCAACTCCACCGCAATAAACACACAAAGCCTTCGCCAACCCTTTCCGCTTGGCGGCCATAGAGCAGTGGAACCACCTGATCCCATCCCGAACTCAGAAGTGAAACGCTGCATCGCCGATGATAGTGTGGGGCTTCCCCATGTGAAAGTAGGTCACCGCCAAGCACCTATACCATAAACCCCCAGTCCTTAGACTGGGGGTTTTTCTTTGGTGCGCTTCGACACGAGCGACATGAGGCTCGGTGCAGCAGGTTAATCTGCTGCACCAAGGCGCTGATCTAGCCGTCTCAGCCTTTCCGGCGTGCCGATATCGTCCCATGCCCCGGAGTGCGTCTCGCCGCTCACCAGCCCTTTTTCGGCCGCCGTGCGCAGGAGGGGGGCGAGCTTGGCAGGGCCGCATGGCAATCCGGAAAGAAGCTGGGGGTGGATCACGGCGATGCCCGAGTAGGTCAGCATCGTGCTCCCCTTGTTGGTGACGCGCCCCTCTGCAAGCGCGAAATCCCCGCTCGGATTGTGGAGGGGGTTCGGAACCAGTACGAGGTGGGCGAGGCCATGGAGCGTCGTTGGCAACTGTTCGAATGCATAGTCGGTCCAGACATCGGCGTTGACGAGCAGGAAGGGGGCGGGGCCAAGAAGGGGCAGGGCGCGCCGGATCCCGCCGGCGGTTTCGAGGCCGGTGCTCCCTTCATGCGAGTAGCGAATGCGTACTCCAAGCGCTGTGCCATCTCCCAGTTCGGCGTGGATGCGCTGACCGATATACGCCGTGTTGATGATGATTTCAGTCACCCCTGCGCGAGCGAGTCGGCGCAGGTGGTGCATGATCAGCGGCATGCCTCCGGCCGGGAGCAGGGGCTTAGGGGTGGTCAGCGTAAGGGGCAGCATGCGCTCGCCCTTGCCTGCGGCGAGGACCATGGCCTTCATGCCCAGGCCTCGTGCGGCAGGCGAGCCTCCAGCCACTGGCTGAACTCGGTGAATTCTGGATAGGGGCTCACGGACTTCTTGAGGTTGCGCAGGGTGAGGGGAATATCTTTCAGATAGCCCGACTTGCCGTCCCGGTGGTGCAGTCGCGCGAAGATGCCGGTCACCTTGAGGTGGCGCTGGGCGCTCATCCAGTCGAAGTCCTGCCTGAATGTCGCCCACACCACATCCGAAAGGCCGGCTTCCCGGACGCGCTGGTGGAAGGAGCCTGCCCATTGCATGACGCGCTCCTCCGGCCATTCGATGTAGCTATCGCGCAGCAGCGAGACCAGGTCGTAGGTCAGGGGGCCGACGACGGCATCCTGGAAATCGATCACCCCCGGCGAGCGCTGATCGGTCACCATGAGGTTGCGCGAGTGGTAGTCGCGGTGTACGAAAACCTGTGACTGGGCGCGGGCGCGTTCGGACAGCATGGCGTAGACTCGCTCCAGCAGCTTGCGATCTTCTTCGCCCAGGAGAAGGCCGAGGTGTCGCTCCAGGTACCAGCTGTCGAACAGACGCATCTCCCTCAGCAGCAGTTCGTCGTCGTAGGCGGGGAGGCCCTCGGTCGGGCAGGTCTGGATGAGCAGAAGGGTGGCCATGGCATCGTCATACAGCCGGTCCACGCTCACCTCGTTCAGGCAGGCAAGATAGGGTGTGTCCCCCAAATCCTCCAGCAGCATGAGTCCTCGCTCCGCGCAGCTTGCGTGGATGTGCGGGACATGCACGCCATGCCCTTCCAGGATCCGGTTGATGCGTTCGAACGGACGGATGTCCTCGTGCTCGGGGGGCGCGTCCATGACGATCAGGCTGCGCCCCGGCTGGTACAGCCGGAAGTAGCGGCGGAAGCTCGCGTCTGCCGAGGCGGGGAGAAGCTTGCCCGAGGCCAGGCCGAGTTCAACATGCAGCCAGTGCTGGATCTGTTCGAGTCGAGGGTTCATGGAGTCATTCAAAAAACAGGGAAGCGACGCCGATGGCGATGGCAGCGAGGCTGACCGCCGCGGCACGCCGGCCCATGGCCATGCCACCGATGGCCACGGCCAGCACCACCTTGACGATGGTGTTGGTGAACACGGCAATAAGGATGGTGTTGCGCGCGACTTCGAGATCCAGCCCGTTCAGGCTTAGCTTTGCGACCGAGAGGGTCACGGCGTCGACATCGGCCAGCCCGGAGGCGGCCGCGAGGGCATAGAGTCCGGCCTGGCCAAACCAAGCCTTTGCGCCGCTGGCGAGTACCATGATGAGGGCGAGCAGAAGCCCGAACTTGAAGGCATTGCCCAGTTCGAAGGGATTGGGCAGGTTGGCTTGCGTGAGCGGGCCCTCCGGGGTGATGCCGCGCCACAGATAGACCGCTCCGCCGAGGGTCACGAGGGTCATGAGTGCCAATGGGGGGAGGAGGACGGGGATCAGCTCGGCATGGACCACCCCCGCCACAATCAGCACCCGCGGAAACATGATGCTGCAGGCGGCCAGCACGCCCGCTGCAAGCAGCTGCGGGGAGTAGCGGGCATCGCGCGCATAGCGGGCGAGGTTGAGGGTCACGGCGGTGGAGGACACCAGCCCCCCCAGCAGGCTGGTCGCCATGATTCCGCGCCTCGGTCCGGCCAGTTTGATGGCGAAGTAGCCGATGAACGACAGTCCGGACACCAGCACCACCATCCACCATGCAAGATAGGGATTGAGCGCCTCCCAGGGGCCAAAGCCACGATCGGGCAACAGTGGCAGCAGGACGACGGAGATCAGAAGGAGCTTGAGTGCGGCATGCAACTCGCCCTCGGTCAGCTGCGTCAGCCAGCCGTGCAGGACCGGCTTGAGGCCGAGCAGAATGGTGGTGACTACGGCGCTGGCTGCCGCAATGAGTGGGAAGCCGAGGGTGGAAAGTAGGCCGAGGGTCAGGGTGACCAGCAGGGCGACTTCGGTGGTGATGCCGAGCTGCGCTTCCTCGCGGTTGGAGGATATCCAGTGGCCGGCAACGGCCAATGCGGCAAAACCCGCGAAGGCCAGCCCAGCAAAGGCAACGGTCAGCTTGAGCGAGACCACGCCGATCACTCCGCCCAGCAGGCCGGTCAGGCCAAAGGTGCGGATGCCGGCCACGCGATGCCCCTCGGCAGCGGCGCGCTCGTGCCAGCCACGCTCTGTGCCGATGAGTAGCCCGATGGCCAGGGCGATGCCGAGGTGCTGCAGGAGGGTGAGGTGGTCCATGAGCTAATTAAACCCGATCCCCGAGTCGCGCGCGATGTCCATCGATCATGGAGGGGGCTATGCTCACGCAACGGCGTCTGGAGGATGGCGCCTCATTCCGCGACCTTTCAGGCTGTTTCAAAGTGTTTTGAAACAGCCTGCCTTGCCGGGCCGTGCGGGGGCTTGCTCGGATTTCCCTGGGCTAGCCGTATGTCATTGAAAACATCGCATCATGTATGATGTGCATATCAGTAAAATCTATTAGTGGTGTCGCATGATCCTTTTCCGCCAGCTGTTCGATGAAGCCACCTGGACCCTGACCTACCTGCTCGCCGATCCGCGTACCCGTGAAGCGGTCATCATCGATCCCGTACTGGAGCAGGTGGAGCGTGATCTTGCGGTCATCCGCGAGATGGGCGTCACCCTGCGCTACATCCTCGAGACCCACGTGCATGCCGATCACGTGACCGGCGGCGGCGGCCTGCGCAAAGCGCTGGGCGCTCAGTTCGTAGCCGGCCAGGGGACGGGGCTGTCATGCACCGACGTTCTGCTGGAGGATGGCGAGACGCTTGCCTTCGGCGATGAGGTGATCCATGCCATCGCCACCCCGGGGCACACCAATGGCTGCATGAGCTATCGCTGGCGCGACCGTCTGTTCACCGGAGACACCCTGCTGATCGATGCCTGTGGCCGCACGGACTTCCAAGAGGGCAGCCCCGATCGGCTGTACGACAGCTTGCAGAAGCTGCTGTCCTATCCCGACGAGACCCTGGTCTTCCCGGGGCATGATTACCATGGCCGCCGAGTCAGCACCATCGGCCAGGAAAAGGGGATCAACCCTTACATTGCCGGCCTTGATCGCGCCGCCTTCGTTGCCAAGATGAACGCGCTGGACCTGCCTCGACCGCGCCGCATCGATATCGCGGTTCCGGCCAACAAACGGTGCGGCGAGACCTCTTGAGCTGGCGCGCACCTTCGTCGGCGCCGAGTTCACTTAAGCGCTGAGCCTGATCGGGGGGGGCTTCCCGGTGGCGTGACGGCGCCGAGCTGCAGCGCTTTCTGTTCACGCCACCGGGCGCGTTGTCGGACGGGCGGGCCATGGGTTACGCTGATCGACCCGGAAATAAAGGCCCGTCCCGTGCTCGCCGTCCTCCATCAACTCTTTGCCATCTGCCTGCTGCGTGCGGGGCCGCAGGACTTGCCCGCCGATCCTCGCCTGCCGATCTGGCTCGCGGGCGCCTATGCCTTGGTCGGTGGGGTGGTGCTGTCCTCGCAACTGAGTTTCGCCGAGGGCGCGGCCCAGGCAGGTCTCGATGCCTTGCTCCTCGCCGCCTTCGCCTGGGGCGTGCTGCGTTTCCGCGGCTTCCCCGAGCGCTTCATCCAGACCTATGCCGCGTTGCTCGGTGTCAGCCTCCTGCTTGCCCTGGTGTCGTGGCCGCTGTTTGCCATGGCCCCCCTGGACCCTGCGGCCACGCGCCTGAGCGCTGCCCAGATCGGCTTGCTGCTGGCCCTGCTGTGGACCCTGATCGCGCAGGGGCAGGTTCTGCGCAGCGCCCTGGAGGTGGGGGCTGGTCTCGGGCTGCTGCTGGCCTTCGCCTACTTCATCGCCGCGAGCCTGATCATCGCCGCGGTGTTCCCGGCAGGTACGCCGGCATGAGGCGACCCCTTCACATCCTCGGCATCGGCGGCACTTTCATGGGGGGCATCGCTCAGCTCGCGCGCGCGGCAGGTTTTGCTGTGTCCGGCGCGGACCGCAATGTCTATCCGCCGATGAGCGACCAGCTCGCGGCGGCGGGCATCCCCTGGGTCGAGGGCTATGACCCCGGCCAGCTCGAGGGCCTGGAGGGCGAGATTGTGGTCGGCAACGTTATGCGTCGTGGCATGCCGATCACCGAGGCCATGCTGGACCGCGGTCTGGATTACACCTCCGGCCCGGAATGGCTCGGGCGCAACATCCTGCGCGGGCGCTGGGTGCTGGCGGTGGCCGGCACGCATGGCAAGACCACCACCAGTTCGATGCTGGCCTGGATCCTTGACTACGCGGGGCTGGCACCCGGCTTCCTGATCGGCGGGGTGCCGAACGACTTCGGCTGCTCCGCGCGCCTGGGCGAGGGGCCGTTCTTCGTGGTCGAGGCGGACGAGTACGACACCGCCTTCTTCGACAAGCGCTCCAAGTTCGTCCATTACCGCCCGCGCACGGTGATCCTCAACAACCTCGAATTCGACCATGCCGACATCTTCCCCGATCTTGCGGCCATCCAGACCCAGTTCCACCACCTGGTGCGTACCATCCCCGGCGGCGGCCTGATCGTGCGACCAGCCGCGGATCCCGCGCTGGACGCGGTGCTCGAGCGCGGCTGCTGGACCCCGGTCGAGACCTTCGGTCACACCGGCCAGTGGGCCATCGGTGAGGCCGCGGCGGACGGTTCGCGCTTTGAGGTGCTCCTCGATGGTCAGCGCGTGGGCGAGGTGCGCTGGGGGCAGCTCGGCGTCCACAACATGCACAACGGCCTCGCGGCCCTGGCCGCCGCGCGGCATGCGGGCGTGCCGGTCGCGGTGGGCATCGAGGCTCTTGCCCGCTTCACCGGCGTCAAGCGCCGCCTCGAAGTGCGTGGCAGCGCGCGGGGCGTGACGGTGTACGACGACTTCGCCCACCATCCGACCGCCATCCGCACGACCCTCGAGGGCCTGCGGGCACGGATCGGCGCGGCACGCCTGCTGGTCGCGCTCGATCCACGCTCCAACACCATGCGCATGGGGGTGCACGCCGACCAGCTCGCGCCTTCGCTGGCAGCCGCCGATGCGGTCTGGCTGTTCCAGCCCGAGGATGCAGGCTGGGACGTGCGCCGTGTGGCCGAATCCTTGCGCTGCCCGAGCTGGAGCGGCGGCGAGGTCGGTGCCATGGTGGAGGATCTTGCGGCCGCCGCCCGGCCGGGCGATCACGTCGTGCTGATGAGTAACGGCAGTTTCGGCGGGGCGCACCTGCGCCTGCTCGAGGCCCTGCAATCGCAGGTCGAGGCCTGACCATGCGCGTCTTCCTTGGCATCACCGGCGCCTCGGGCCTGGTCTATGCCGAGCGCCTGATCGAGTGCATGCTGGCCGCGGGGGCGCGGGTGGAGCTGTGCGTCTCCAAGGCCGCGCACCAGGTGGCCGCCTTGGAGATGGGGGAGCCCTGGCCTGCACGGCCTGAGGCGCTGCAGGCGTTTTTCCTCGACCGATTTCCGGGGCATCCGGGGCGGCTGGAGGTCTTTGGGCGTGAGGATTGGTTGGCCCCGGCGGCGTCCGGCTCCAATCCGCCGGATGCGGCGGTGATCTGCCCCTGCACCACCGGGAGTCTCGCGGCCATTGCCCAGGGGCTTGCGGACTCGCTGATCGAGCGTGCCGCCGATGTGGCGCTCAAGGAGCGGCGCACCCTCATCCTCGTGCCGCGCGAGGCGCCGTTCTCCGCCATCCACCTCGAACATATGCTGCGCCTGGCGAAGCTGGGGGCGGTGATCCTGCCGCCCAACCCGGGTTTCTACCACCGGCCGCAGAGCATCCAGGACCTGGTCGATTTCGTCGTCGCCCGCATCCTCGACCATCTGCGGCTGCCGCATGACCTGATGGCACGCTGGGGGGAGTGAGCATGAGCATGACCATCCTGCCCCTGTTCCCGCTGCATACCGTCCTCTTCCCCGAAGGGGATCTGTCCCTGCGGGTCTTCGAGACGCGCTACATCGATATGGTGCGCGAGTGCCTGCGCCAGCAGAGTCCCTTCGGGGTGTGCCTGATTCGCGAGGGCAGCGAGGTCGGCGAGCCGGCCATGCCGTATGCGGTCGGCACCTCCGCCCTGATCATCGACACCGGCATGCGGGCAGAGGGGTTGCTTGGCATCTACACCCGCGGCCAGCGCCGCTTCCGCATCCACGGCATGGAGGCGCGGCCCGACAGGTTGGTGCTGGCGGAGATCGAGTGGCTGGACGAGGGGCCCGCGCGCGAGCCGCCTCCCGAGCCGATGCGCCGCTTGCTCGCCAGCCTGCTGGAGGTTGAGCGTGCTCCGCCGGTCGGGCCGATGAGCGATGCACGCTGGGTCGTCTACCGCCTGGCCGAGCGCCTGCCGCTGCGCCTGGCCGAGCGCCAGGCGGTGCTCGAGGCCGCGAGGCTGGACGAGGCCCTGGTGGTCGTCGAGGAGGTCGCGCGCCGCCTGGGGTTGTGGGCGGAGGGGCTATGAGCGCTCCGTCGGCAGCATCCCGAGTCATTCATCTCGACGAGCCCGGCGTCGCCCGCGCCTTTGCCGAGCACGAGGTGCTGGTGGTCGCCTTCTGGGCGCCGTGGTGCGGCCCTTGTCAGGCCTTTGCGCCGGTGTTCGAGTCGGCGGCGGCCAAGGCCAGCGATGCCGTCTTTGGCAAGATCAATGTCGACCTCGAACCCGCCCTGGCGGCCCAGTTTGGCGTGCGTTCGATTCCCACGCTGATGGGGGTGCGCGAGGGCTTGGTGCTCTACCTGCGGCCGGGGGCGCTCTCGGCCGGTGACCTGGACGCCCTGGTCGGGCATCTGCGTGCGGTGGACATGGACGAGGTGCATGCGGCCTTGGCCGCGTCATCCAGGGGTGACGCGGGGGCATGATCCTTGTCATCGGCCAGATGGCCGCCATGGTCCTGGTCGGTCTGTGGTGGCAGTGGGCGCGCCCCGGTGGCTGGGAGGCCGCGCAGGCGCGCGGCGCCCTGACCACCCTCGTCTATTACGTGCTGCTGCCCGCCCTGGTGCTTGGGGTGCTGTGGCGCGCCCCGCTCGGGGTCGACAGCCTGCGCATCGCCGGGGTTGCCGCCCTGGGGGTGCTGGCGAGCATGGGGCTGATGGCCGGGGTCGCGCGCTTCATGCGGCTCTCGCGCGGGCAGACGGGGGCACTGCTGCTGGCCGCCGCCTTCCCCAACGCCACCTACCTCGGTCTGCCGGTGCTGGAGTCGCTGTACGGCGACTTCGGGCGTGCCGTGGCGGTCCAGTACGACCTGTTTGCCTGCACCCCCCTGCTGCTGAGCCTGGGCATCGCCATCGCGGTGTACTACGGCCGCCCCCACGGCGACCAGCCGCTGTGGGTCGGCATCCTGAAGGTGCCCGCGCTCTGGGCCGCGCTGCTGGCCGCTGCCCTCAATCTGTCGGGCGTGCCCCTGCCGGACATGCTCGGGGGCATCTTCGACCGGCTTGGCGCGGGGGTCGTGCCGCTCATGCTGATCGCCCTCGGCATGGGCTTGCGTCTGGACGCCCTCCAGCCCGCCGCGCTCGCGCGGGTCAGCCCGGTGCTGGTCATCCAGCTCGCCTTGGCCCCAGCCTTGGTCTGGGGCGCAGGCTTGATGCTCGGCCTCTCGCCCCCATTATTGACCACCGTGGTGCTGGAGGCCGGAATGCCGGTCATGGTGCTCGGCCTGGTGTTGTGTGACCGTTACGGTCTCGACACCGGCCTGTATGCCGCCGCGGCCACCCTCTCCACCCTGCTCAGCCTGTTCACCCTGCCGCTCTGGCACGGTCTGGTCGGTGCCTGAGGCTTATTTGATCGTTGAGGTCTGCATGAACATCAGCAAGGACAAGGTCGTTTACATCCATTTCACCCTGCGCGATGAGGCGGGAGAGGTGCTCGACAGCAATGTCGGCGACGATCCCCTTCCCTATCTGCATGGTCACGGCAACCTCATTCCCGGGCTGGAGCGGGCGCTCGAAGGGCGCGCCAGCGGTGAGCGCTTCGAGGTCACCATCCCGCCCGCGGAGGCCTACGGCGAGCGCGACCCGGCTGGCATGATCGAGGTCCCGCGCAGCACCCTGAGCCCCGAGGTGGCGGTCGAGATCGGCAACCATGTGCAGACCATGGGGCCGGAGGGGCGCATGGAGTTCACCATCGCCGGCTTCGATGACGAGATGGTGATCCTCGACGGCAACCATCCGCTGGCCGGGCGCACCCTGCATTTCGAGGTCGAGGTGGGGGCGATCCGCGATGCCCATCCGGATGAGGTCAAGCACCACCGCGTGCATCCGGCAGGGCATCATCTGATGGTGATGGACTCCTCGTTCGACGAATCCCTGCTCAAACAGGCCGATTGATGCTGGAATACCGCATCGCTCCCGTCCACCCCGAGGCGCGCGAATACGCCCTCGAGCTGACCGTGCCCGCCCCCGATCCCACGGGGCAGCGCTTCGCCATGGCCGCCTGGACCCCGGGCAGCTACATGGTGCGCGACCATGCCCGGCACGTGACTCACATCGAGGCGCGCGACGCCGAGGGCGGTGTCGTGCCGCTGACCTGGGTGGACAAGCAGACCTGGCGCGCCGCCCCTTGCGAAGGCCCTTTGACCCTGCGCTGGCGGGTGCACGCGTACGAGTTGTCGGTGCGCACCGCCTACCTCGATACCCTGTGGGGGTTCGCGGACGGGGCCGCCCTGTGGCTGCGGCCGCTCGGCTTGGAGCGGGCCCCTTGCCGGGTTGAGTTGCAGCGCTCCCAAAGCCCGTGTGCGCAGGGCTGGCGGGCCGCCGTCATGCTCTTGCCCGAGGCGGTCGATGACGAGGGCTATGGCACCTATCTCGCCGAAGACTTCGAGGCCCTGCTCGATGCGCCTGTGGCCTTCGGTCCGTTGCGCGCGTTGGAGTTCGAGGTGCGCGGCGTGCCGCACCGCTTCGCCTGGCTTGGGCGGGCCGCGTTCGACGAGGCGCGCCTCGCCTCGGATCTTGCGCGCGCCTGCGAGGCCGTGGTCGGCCTGTTCGGCGCGGAACCGCCGCCCTTCCCGCGTTACTTGTTCCTCGCCCTGGTCACCGGCGACGGCTACGGCGGTCTGGAGCATCGGGAAGGCACGGCGCTGTTGTGCCGGCGGGAGCACTTCCCGCTCCCGGGGGAGGCCGGGGCCACGCCCGCCTATCGCGAGTTCCTCGGCCTGTGTGCGCACGAATACCTGCATGCCTGGCTGGTCAAGCGCATCCGCCCCGCGGCCCTGATGGGGTTGCCGCTGGACGCGGAGGCCTACACCCGCCTGTTGTGGCTGTTCGAGGGGGTGACCAGCTACTACGACGACCTGCTGCTGGCCCGCGCGGGGCTGATCACCCCGCAAGACTACCTCGACACCTTCGCGGCCACGCTGAGTCGTGTGCGTCGTGCGCCGGGACGCCTGCGCCAGTCGCTTGAGCACGCGAGCCTCACGGCCTGGACGCGGCTGTACAAGGCGGATGAAAACACCGCCAATGTGGGCATCAGCTATTACACCAAGGGCGCGTTGTTCGCCTGGGTGCTGGATGCCGAGCTGCGCCGGCGCAGCCGTGATCGCGTAAGCCTGGATGAGCTGTTGCGCGCCCTCTGGCACGAACACGGTTTGGCCGGGCGCGGGGTCAGCGAGGACGAGCTCGAGGCGTGGCTTCAGGTGCGGGCGGGGGTGGAGCTCGCCGATCTGTTCGAGGCGGGTCTGCGCGGCACCGCCGAGCTCCCGTTGGAGCAGGTGGCGACGACCCTGGGTCTGCGCCTGATCTGGGGGGCGGAGCGCGAGACCCCATGGCTCGGGGCGGAGGTTCGTGCCGGGGCACAGGGGGAGGCGGTGCTGGGTACGGTGTATGCCGGCGCAGCGGCCGAGCGCGCGGGGCTGGCCCCGCGCGATGTGCTGGTCGCCATCGATGGTCTGCGGGTCGACGCAGCGGGTCTTGAGGGGGCACTTCGCCGTCTGCGGATTGGTCAGGAGGTGCGTGTGCACGCCTTCCGGCGCGACGAGCTTCTCGAGGTCTTGCTCTGTCTTGATCCGCCCCCCATGACCCGGGCCACCCTGGCGTTCGATCCGCAGGCGGAAGGGGAGGCAGCGCGCCGGCGTGCGCAATGGCTGGGCGTCGGATGAGGTCCGGCTGCATGTCCGATGGGCCGCATGGTCGTCAGGATGCCCTCTGGGGACGCGTGCTGGTCTGTCTTGGCGATGGCCATTGGCATGCCCTGGCGTCCTGTACGGTGTCCTGCGGAGTGGGGGCGCTGGCGCTGCGTCGCGCCCTGCGTGACTATGCCCGGCGCGGGGCGCCCCTGCAGTTCGATGGAGCGCGGGGCGTGCGCCTGCGCGCCCCAGTGACGCCCCTCGCGCCCCGGCGTGTCCGTATCCGTGCAGTGACCTGCTTCGAGACTGATTCGACCAATGCCCAGCTGCTGCAGGCGCTCAAGCAGGGGGTGTCCCATCCTCTCGCCCTGGCGGCCGAGCAGCAGACGCGGGGGAGGGGGCGGCACGAGCGCCGCTGGCTCACCCCCCTCGGTGGCGGGGTGGCGTTGTCGCTGGCCTGGCCCTCTGCGCTTCTGCCCGGCGGGCGGCCGCCCCCAGCGCTGTCGTTGCGGGTCGGGGGGGCGCTGGCGCAGGCCTGCGTGCGCCTGGGTGTGCGGAATGTGCGCCTCAAGTGGCCGAACGACCTTCTCGTGAAGGGGCGCAAGCTGGGGGGGATCCTGGTCGAGGGCAACGCAATGGGGGTCGTCATCGGCGTGGGGCTCAATCACGCCTTCCCTCAGGGCTGGCGGAGCAGGGTTGGGCAGCCGCTCACCAGTTTGAGCGATAGCCTCGGGAGGCGTGTCCCGCCGCGGTCGCGGGTGCTCGATGTCGTGCTCGATGCCCTCCTGGCGGAGATGGGCTCGGACGATGAGGCGTGGCGTGACCGCTTTGCCCGTCGCGATGCCTTGGCCGGCCGTCCTGTGCGTGTGAGCGGGGTGGGCGGCGAGGTCTGGGAAGGCGTGGCCAACGGGGTGACGCGGGATGGAGCCTTGCGTGTGATCACCCCGGGCGGAGAGCGCCTTTGCCATGCCGGCGAGGTCAGTGTGAGGTTGGGCGGATGAGGCTTGTGATCGACGTCGGCAATACCCGGCTCAAGTGGGCGTTCGGGCAGGGGGAGGCTCAGGCGGTCGAGCATCGCGGGCGAGACCTTCGGGCCTTGCTGCGCCAGGCCTGGACGGACCAGCCGCGCCCCGAGGCCATTCATGTCGCCAGTGTGGCTGGTGAAACAGTGGACGAGGCCATCCGCCTGGTGGCACAGGACTGCTGGCCCGGCGTGTCGCTCACCTTTCTTGCCACTCGGGCCGAATGTTGCGGCGTACAGGTGGCCTATGCGCGGCCCGAGCGTTTCGGCGTGGACCGGCTGGCCGCGCTGGTCGCAGCTCATGCCAGATCGGCGGGCGTCCCGGTCGTGGTGGTGGATGCCGGTACGGCGGTCACGGTGGATGCCCTGGACGCGCAGGGGAGGCATCTTGGTGGGGTGATCATGCCGGGGTTGCGCCTCTTGTCCGAGAGCCTTCTCGGCGGCACGGCGGCGGTCAGCGCGGGCATGGCGTTCCCCGCACTCACAGCAGGCGAGGCTCTGCAGGCGAGTACCGAGGCTGGCGTGGCGGCCGGGGCGCGCTGTATGTTCGTCGGGGGCGTGCTGCACGCCATCGAGGCCGCCTGTGGACAGGCGGGGGAGGGTGCACACCTGTATTTGACCGGCGGCGATGCCGCCATCCTGGCCCCGTCGCTGGGTGGGAGGCATGTATTGCGGCCGGATCTGGTGCTGGAAGGCGTAGTCTTGATGGCCGAGGCCGGCTGAGCCATTTGCCCCCGCGGCAGGGATGGCATAGAATCCGCGCCCGTTGCCGGCATAGCACAGTTGGTAGTGCAACCGCCTTGTAAGCGGTAGGTCGTGAGTTCGAGTCCCACTGCCGGCACCATGCTTGACAGCGCGTCGCCGTCTGTCTAGTATGCGCAACCTGTTTGACGCGGTGGGGTTCCCGAGCGGCCAAAGGGGGCAGACTGTAAATCTGCTGGCACTGCCTTCGAAGGTTCGAATCCTTCCCCCACCACCAGATTCGCTGATTTCTAGCGGATGATGGGAATTGCTCCCTTAAGCGGGTGTAGTTCAATGGTAGAACCTCAGCCTTCCAAGCTGATGACGTGGGTTCGATTCCCATCACCCGCTCCAGTTTTTGCTCTTGTAGCTCAGTCGGTAGAGCGCGTCCTTGGTAAGGACGAGGTCACCAGTTCGATTCTGGTCAAGAGCTCCATCTTTTTTTCGTCGTCCCATTTGTCCATTTGACCCATCCGGGGGTGTTTCATGGCTAAGGAAAAATTCGAACGTAAGAAGCCGCACGTGAACGTGGGCACCAT
>NZ_JBAJEY010000003.1:0-236441 GCF_039822285.1 Thiofaba sp. EF100
GGCATCCTGCCCCGGCAAAGCTGAACCGGCCTTCCTTGGCCGGTTCACCCCCTTGAACGGCCTGGCGCCCCGGCAGCCTTGAGGGGGGATTCTCCCTCACCCCCGGCCCCTCTCCCGCAAGCGGGAGAGGGGAGCGCGCTATTCAGCAAACCTTCCTTTTCTACATGCTCAATCAGCGCACAATCCCGCGCTGACTGGCGCGGATGAAGTCAAGGAACTGACGCACCTCCGGGCAGGTGGCGGCCATCTCTTCGGCCTCGTCCCAGTTTTCCTTGGTCGGGCGGTTGCGGATCACCAGTTTGAAGGCGCGGTGCAGCTCGCGGATGGTCTCCTCGGAGAAGTTGCGTCGCTTGAGGCCATTTTTGTTGATCCCAATCGCGCGGGCACGGGCGCCGTCGACCATGACGAACGGCGGGATGTCCTGGGTGATCTTGGTCGCGCCCCCCGCAAAGCTGTGCGCGCCGATACGGCAGAACTGGTGCACCACCGAAAAGCCGCTGAGGATGGCCCAGTCTTCCACCACCACATGCCCGGCCAGCGAGGCGCAGTTGGCCATGATGACGTGGCTGCCGATGCGGCAGTCATGCGCCACGTGGGTGGTGGCCATGAACAGGTTGTCGCTGCCGATGACCGTCACGCCCTCACCCTGGGTGGTGCCGCGGTGGATGGTGCTTCCCTCGCGGATGGTGTTGCGGTCGCCGATCTCGAGCCGGGTCGGCTCGCCAGCATACTTGAGATCCTGCGGTGCCTCGCCAATCGAAGCGAACTGAAAGATTCGGTTGTCACGCCCGATGCGGGTCGGGCCGTTGATGACCACGTGCGGGCCGATCCAGGTGCCCTCGCCGATCTCGACCTCCGCACCGATGACCGAGAACGGACCGATGCTGACCTGCTCGCCAATGCGCGCCTTAGGATGGATGACTGCGCGCGGGTCAATCATGCGGTGACATCCTTGGCAATGCACTTGATGGTGGCGCTGGCAGCCACCTCATCGCCTACCCTCGCCTCGCACTCGAAGATGCCAAGGTTACGGATCAGACGCTTCTGGCGCACGTGCAGGGTGAGCTGGTCACCCGGCTCGACGATGCGGCGGAAGCTGACATCGTCCAAGCCCACCAGCATGTAAAGGCTGTCGTCGTTCGGCTTGTCACCCTGACTTGCGAAGGCGAGGATGCCGGTGGCCTGGGCCATGGCCTCGGTGATCAACACGCCGGGCATGATCGGCCGTACCGGGAAGTGGCCCTGGAAGTAGGGTTCGTTGAAGGTGACGTTCTTGATCGCCGTCAGGTAGTCGTTCGGCGCCCAGTCGAGCACGCGGTCGACGAGCAGAAAGGGGTAGCGGTGCGGGAGGTGCTGCATGACCTCCTGGATGTTCAATACGCGACTCACGCGTCACTCCTCTGATGAATCCTTGCTGCGCAACTTTCGCTCGAGGACCTCGATGCGGCGCGCCATGTCGTCAAGGTGTTTGAAACGGGCGGCATTGCGGCGCCAGTTCCGGTTGGTATCCAAGGGCGTGCCTGCGGAATAGACGCCGGGCTGGTGAATGGAGCGGGTGACCATGGACATGCCCGTGACCTGAACCCCGTCCGCAAGCTCGAGATGGCCGGCAAGGCCCACCCCGCCCGCGAGCATGCAATGGCGGCCAACACGGGAGCTGCCGGCAAGCCCCGCGCAGCCCGCGATGGCGGTATGCTCGCCAATTGTCACATTGTGGGCGATCTGCACCAGGTTGTCGATTTTGACCCCGTCCGCGATGACGGTGTCGCCGAGGGCGCCTCGATCCACCGTGGTGTTGGCGCCGATATCGACGTCATCGCCGATACGCATACCGCCAAGCTGCGGCACCCGCTCCCAATGGCTGCGCGCATGCGCAAGACCGAAGCCATCGGAGCCGATCACCGCCCCAGGATGGATGATGCAGCGCGCCCCGATCGTCACCCCGTCCAGCACCGTGACACGTGCGACCAGCTCGGTCCCGGCACCGATGCTGCTGCCCTCCCCCACAAAGCATTGCGGTCCGATCTGGGCCCCCGCCCCAACTCTCGCCCCACGGCCGACGACCGTCAGAGGGCCGATCCAGGCCGTGGCATCGACCTCCGCCCCGGTTTCAACCCAAGCGGAGGGGTGAATGCCCTGCCGGACAGGGCGGGGATGGAGCAGTCGCGCAGCGCGGGCAAAGCTCAGCTGCGGGGTGTCGCTGACCAGGCGTGGGCCGGCATAGGCCTGCTCGAAGGCCGGCGGCAGGATCACCACACCGGCCTTCTTGGTCTCGAGCGGGACTAGATAGGCCTCGTCCTGGACGAAACCGAGGGCGCTTGGGTCGTCCTGCTCAAGCGCGGCAACGCGCAGAACATCCTGGGCCGGATCGCCCAAAAGCCGGGCCCCGAGCCGTTCCGCCAGCTCCCCTAGCCTCACCGTGGAACCCCTCTTCCGAGCTCGCCTGGGGCCGGCTTATTTAGCCGTCTGCAGACGGTCGAGCACCTTGTTGGTGATGTCCACATTCGGGCCGGCATAGACCACGCCGTCGCTGAGGATCAGGTCATAGTCCTCGGCCTTGGCCATCTCGTTGATCACCTGGAACACGGTGCGCTGAAGTTTGGCGAGCTCCTCGTTCTTGCGCAGGTTCAGGTCGTCACGGAATTCCGCCTGCTGGCGCTGCAGCTCGCGCATGCGGCGGTTCAGCTCGCGCTCCTGACGGGAACGCTCGGCCTCGCTCATGGCCGCGCCTTCGCGGGAGAGCTTCTGCTCCAGCGCCTGGGCAGCCTTCTGGTTTTCCACCAACTCGCGCTCGCGGGCGGAGAACTCCTTCTCCAGCTGCTTGCGCGCAGCCTCAGCCTGCGGTGCCTTATCGAGCAGCATGGCCGAATTGACAAAGCCGACTTTGAGCTCCTTGGCCCAGGCACTGCCAGAGAGGGCCAGGGCCAGGGCTGCGGCAATGAGGGCGGTCTGCTTGAACACGGTTGAACTCCGATCTTGGGTTGGTTGGGTTGGATGGTTAGAAACCGGCGCCAATGGCGAACTGGAACATCTGGGTACGATCACCCGGCTTGTCATTCAACGGCTGGGCCAGGCTCAAGGTCAGCGGGCCGATCGGCGAGAGCCAGATCAGCGACACGCCGGCAGACATGCGCAGCTCGTCGGCCTTGAAGGCATCATAAGACGAGAACACGTTGCCGATGTCATAGAACAGGCCCATGCGTACGTTCTTGGCACTCTCCTCACCGAGGAAGGGCAACGGGAAGATCAGCTCGGCCGTCCCCGACAGCTTGAACGCGCCGCCCATGGCGTTGCCGAGGTTGTCGCGTGGTCCGAGGCTGTAGTCCTGGAAGCCGCGCACGGAGCGAATACCGCCCGCGTAGTAGTTCTTGAACGGCGGCAGGGTGGTGGTACGTTCGACGCCATCCTGGTCGATATAGGTGTAGGCCTTGCCGTAGCTGTCACCATACCCCGCCACGGCGCCCACCTTGAACACGTAGTTGGTGGTCAGGCTGAAGTAATGGTCATGGCTGAGGTTGGCCTTGTAGTACTCGAGCCCACTGCCCGGCCCCGCGACTTCCAGACTCGCCAGGCTGTAACCGCCACGATTGGGGAAGATGGCCCGATCACGGGTATCCCAATACCAGCTCGGGGTGAGGGTGTAGAAGTTGTAACTCTCTTCCTTGACCCAGTCCGGCGAGTTGGTGGTCCGCTTCAGCTGGCTGTGATCCAGGCCCACCGCCAGGCGCACGCCGGTGTACTCGGACAGCGGGATGCCGAACTTGATATCCCCCCCATAGGAGTCCATCAAGTAGCGGCTCAGGGTCACCTTGGTGGCATCCATTTGTTTGAAGTAGACCGAGAAACCGCGGCTGATGCCATCCACCGTCCAGTAGGGGTTGAGGTAGGAGAGGCTGTAGATGTTGCGCAGGCCGCTGCGCTCGACATTGAGCGCGACATTGTTGCCGGTGCCGAGGAAGTTGGCCTGCGACAATCCCAGGTTCAGCAGGATACCCTCGGACTGGGAGTAGCCCGCGCCGATGCTGAAGCTGCCGGACAGGCGCTCGGTCACGCCAACGTTCAGGTCGACCTGATCGGCCGCTCCGGGAACCGGCTTGGTCTCGATGGAGGCCGATTCGACATAGCTCAAACGCTGCAGGCGCTCCTTGGAGCGCTCGACCTTCTCGCCGGAGAACCAGGCGCCCTCCATCTGGCGCATCTCGCGGCGGAACACCTCCTCGTCGGTATTGTAGTTGCCGGCGATATTGATGCGGCGCACGTAGACGCGCTTGCCCGGATCGACGTACAGGGTCAGCTTGACCTTCTTGTTGGCCTCATCCAGCTCGGGCACCGGATTGACGTTGGCGAAGGCATAGCCTTCGTTGCCCAGGCGCTTGACCAGCGCGCTGGTGCTCTCGGTCAGGGCCTTGCGTGAGAATCGTTCGCCCGGCTTGATGGTGACGAGGCGGCGCAGCTCCTCCTCGGGCAGGATCATGTTGCCGGCAAAGCCGACCTCGCTGACGGTGTATTGCTCGCCCTCGGTGATGCCGATACTGATGTGGATGTCCTTGCGATCCGGCGAGATGGAGACCTGGGTGGAATCGACGTTGAACTTGAGGTACCCGCGGTCGAGGTAGAACGAGCGCAGCTTCTCCAGGTCTGCCGCCAGTTTCTGGCGCGAATACTGGTCGCGGTCGGAGAAAAACTGATACCAGGCCGTCGGCCCGAGGTCGAACTGCTTGAGCAGTTCCTTCTCGCTGAAGTCTTTGTTGCCGACGATGTTGATGGTGCGGATGCTGGCCGGGGTGCCCTCGAGGATATTCACCTCCAGCGCGACGCGGTTGCCTTCGAGCTCGGTCTGCTTGGTGTCCACGCGCACACCGTACAGGCCCATACTGAAATAGAGACGCTGCAGCTCCTGCTCCATTTGCTCGAGGGCCTGGCGGTTGAGGACCCGCCCCTTGGCAAGTCCGGCGGACTTGAGCGCCTTTTCGAGGTCGGCCTTTTCAACCTTGTCATTACCGGTGATGGTCAGCTCGCCAATGGTCGGCAGCTCTTCCACCTTGACCACCAGCACCTCGCCGCGCCGGGCGACATCGACACGGCGGAAGAAGCCGGTCTTGTACAGCTCCTGAATCACCCGGGTGCTGTCCGCCTCGGTGAAGGTGTCACCAACCCGGTAGGGCAGATAGGTGAATACGGTGCCCGAAGCGATGTTCTGCAACCCCTGTACCTCGATGTCCCGCAGGGTGAACGTTGAGGCGGGGTCCGCTGCCTGGGCGGAGAGTGCGACGCCAAGGGCCAGCGGTAGGATCGAGCGGGCGAACATCTTCATGAATTCTTAGGGTCCAAAAAGGGCGGTGTCGTTGCGGGCCTACTACTAGAAGAAGAGCCGTGTCAGGTCGTTGAAAAGGGCTAGTGCCATCAGCGCAAGCAACAGACTCATACCAATGCGCTGAGCGAGCATCTGCGCCTGGTCCGACAACGGCCGGCCGAGCAAAACCTCGATAAGATAAAACAACAGGTGCCCGCCATCCAGTACGGGAACGGGCAACAGGTTGAGAATCGCAAGGCTCAGGCTGACCAGGGCGAGGAAGGCGAGAAAGCTGGACAGACCGAGCACCAGGCTTTTGCCTGCCACATCAGCGATGCCGAGCGGCCCGCTGATGGTCTCGAGCGAGGCCTCCCCGGTAAGCATCTTGCCCATGACCCGGAGGCTGAGCACACTCATGTCCCACGTACGCGAGAGGCCCGCCTGGACCGCCTCCAGCACGCCGAGGCGCTCCACCACCCGCAGCCGCGCCCGTGTCTCATCGGAAATATCGACCGAGAAGGCGGCCCCAGCATAACCGACCACTTCGCCGTTGGACCGGCGCGTGCCGGGTATCACGCTGATGTGAAGTGACTGCCCATCGCGCAGGATGTCGAGCTCCACGCGCTCGCCGGGATGCTGGCGGATGGCCTTGATCAGTACACTCGCGCGATCAACAGGCTCCCCCCCCACCCCGGTGACCACATCACCGACCCTCAGGCCCGCCTGATCCGCCGCAGCGCCCTCCTCCACCCGGCGCACGACGACCGCGCCGTTCGGCTCCCACGGGCGCAGGCCAAGGCGCGCGAGCGGGTCATCGGTGCCCTTGAGCAGGCCATAGGGCGCGCCGGGCAATTCGACCGTGCGCTCGACCCCCTGCTCGCGCACATGCAACCGGAGGGGCGCATCCCCCGTCGCGGCGTCAAGCGCCGCGATACGCAGGGCATCGAAGGTGCGCACCGGGCGATCATTGACGGCCAGCACCTCCGCCTCGCCCTGCAAGCCCGCCTGGGCCGCCGGGGTCGCGGCAGCAGGGGCATCGAGGATGGGCGCAAGCCCGGTGACCCCGACCATATACATCAGGGCATAGGCGACGACGGCGAAGACAAGGTTTGCGGCCGGCCCCGCGGCGACGATCGCGGCACGCTTGCCGACCCCCTGCCGGTCGAAGGCCCGGTGCGCCTCGGCCGGGTCCACCGGCCCCTCCCGGCCATCGAGCATCTTGACGTAGCCCCCGAAGGGCAGGCTGCCAATAAGGTATTCGGTCTCCCCCCTGCGCCAAGTGCGCAGCGGGCGACCGAAGCCGATGGAGAAACGCAGCACCTTGACGCCAAGCCGGCGTGCCACCCAGAAGTGCCCCCACTCATGCACCGCAACCAGCAGACCGACCGCGAGGATGAAGCCGAGGATGCTGGTGAGCAGGTGCATCAGAGACGCTCCCCGTACGCAGCCATCCAGCGCGCGGCAAGTTCGCGCGCCTCATGGTCCGACCGGAACACAGCCTCCAAAGAGTCGGCTGCGACGGAGGGGGCCTGCTCGAGGACCGCCTCAATCAGGGCCGGGATCTGGGTGAAGCGCAGGCGGCGGGCGAGAAAACCCTCCACCGCCACCTCGTTGGCGGCGTTGAGCACGGCCGGCGCGACCCCGCCCTGCTGCAGGGCATCGAAGGCCAGGCGCAGGCAGGGAAATCGCGCAAGGTCCGGCTGTTCGAACTGCAATGCCGCCACCCGGGTCAGGTCGAGCGGAGCGACGCCTGACTCTACCCGCTCCGGCCAGCTCAAGGCATGGGCGATGGGCGTGCGCATGTCCGGATTGCCCATCTGGGCCAGGACCGAGCCGTCACTGTAGGCGACCATCGAGTGGACGATGCTCTGCGGATGGACCAGCACGCGGATGCGCTCGGGCGGGACATCGAACAGCCAGCGCGCCTCGATGACCTCCAGCCCCTTGTTCATCAGGGTGGCGGAATCCACCGAGATCTTGCGCCCCATCGACCAGTTGGGATGGGCGCAGGCCTCCTCGGGCGTCACCCAAGCGAGCTGATCGGCCGGACGCTGACGGAAGGGGCCGCCCGAGGCGGTCAGGATCAGCTCGCTCACGCCGAGCTCAAGGTGGCGCACCGCATCCGGGCGCGGCAGGCACTGGAACAGGGCGTTGTGTTCGGAATCCAGCGGCAGCAGGGTGGCGCCATGGCGCTCCACCTCATCCATGAACAGGGCGCCGGACATGACCAACGCCTCCTTGTTGGCCAGCAGCACCCGCTTGCCCTGGCGCACCGCCGCCAGGGCCGGACGCAGCCCGGCGGCACCGACGATGGCCGCCACCACGATGGGGCTGGCGGCATCCGCCGCAATGGCTTCCATGCCCGTGGCCCCTTCGAGCACCTCGATCGGGAGCCCCTCCAGGCGCAAAGCCTCACGCAGCTGCGCTGCAGCGGCACGCTCGCCCATGGCCACACAGCGGGGACGAAACTCACGGCAGGCGGCCAGCATACCCTCGACGTCGCGGCACGCGCCGAGCGACTCGACCCGCCAGCGCGCAGGGTGGCGGCGCAGCACATCCAGGGTGCTCTGGCCGATGGAGCCCGTCGCCCCGAGGATGCACACCCCCTGACGTGAATCAGCCATGCAGCACCCCGAGCTTCAACAGACCGAAGGCCATCAGCGGCGCGGCAGCGAGCAGGCTGTCGACCCGATCGAACATGCCACCATGCCCCGGCAGCAGGGACCCGCTGTCCTTCACCCCGGCCTCGCGCTTGAGTTGGCTCTCGTGCAGATCACCCATGACCGAGATCAGGGTGACCACGAACAGGAGCAGCAGCCAGGGCAACAGCGGCAAGGCGGCATAGGGGGTGACGGTATGCGCCGCCCAGCCCACCAGCAAGACCGCCACCAGCGCCCCTCCCAACCCTTCGACGGTCTTGCCGGGGCTGATCGCAGGGGCCAGCTTGTGGCGGCCGAAGCGGCGGCCACTGAAGTAGGCGGCCGAATCCGCCACCCACACCACCATGAAGGTCGCCAACACCCACAAGGGGCCGTCCGGCAGGTTGCGCAGCGCATCCAGCGCCAACCAGGCGGGCCACAGGACCAAGGGCGCGAGGATGAGTTTGTAGGCACGGCCGTGCACGAAGGCGGGGGCACGCGCGCCGAATACCAGGCGGACACTGAGCGTCAGCCAGAGCAGCACAGCGGCGCCAAGCACCCAGCCGAGCGCACCATCGAGCATGAGCAGGGGGATACCCGCGAGAGTGAGCAACAAGGCAAACGCGAGACGGGCTCCCCCCGCAAGCCGGGCCAGGGCTGCCCACTCGAAGGCGGTGGCGAACACCACCAGCCCCACCAGCGCCGCAAACCCCGCACGAGGCAGGAAGAACAGCGCGGGGATGAGAAGGCCCGCGAGCACCAGCGCGGTGAGGATGCGTTGCTTAAGCACGGGCGGACTCCTGGAGTTGCGCCGAGGTCTGACCAAAACGGCGCTCGCGCCCAGCATACCAAGCAAGGGCGCGGTCCAATGCCTCGGCGTCGAAGTCCGGCCACAGCACCGGGGTGAAATACAGCTCGGCATAGGCGAGCTGCCAGAGGAGGAAGTTGCTGATGCGCTGCTCGCCGCCGGTGCGGATCAAGAGATCCGGCTCAGGCAGATCGCCCAAGGCGAGATGGCGGGCAAGGGCGACCTCATCCACCGCCTCCGGCGCAAGGCGGCCGGCCGCCACCTCCCCCGCCAGCGCGCGCGCGGCCTGGGCAATGTCCCAGCGTCCGCCGTAGTTGACGGCCACCACCAGGGTCATGCGCTCATTGCCGGCGGTGAGTTCCTCGGCCTCGGCCATGCGTGCCTGCAGGGCAGGATCGAAACGGCCGCGCTCACCGACGAAGCGCAGGCGGACGCCGGCCTCGTGCAGACGGCGGACCTCGCGGCGCAGGGACTGAAGGAACAACTGCATGAGGGCGCCGACCTCCGACGAGGGCCGGCGCCAGTTTTCGCTCGAGAAGGCGAACACGGTGAGCACCCGCACCCCGCGCTCGGCACAGGCGCGCACGGTGGCGCGCAGGGCGGTGGCGCCCCGGCGATGGCCGAGCACGCGCGGATAGCCGCGCTGTTCGGCCCAGCGCCCGTTGCCATCCATGATGATGGCAACGTGGGCTGGTACGTCGATCTTCTCTTGGAGGGACATGGGAAGGACCATCAGGAGGGGATCAGACCTCCATCAGTTCCTTCTCCTTCGCAGCAAGTACGGCGTCGACATCGGCGACATATTTGTCCGTGAGCTTCTGGATCGCGTCCTGGGCACGACGCTCCTCATCCTCGCTGATCGCCTTGTCCTTCAGCAGGGTCTTGAGCGCGCCGTTGGCATCCCGGCGGATGTTGCGGATGGCAACCTTGGCGTTCTCGCCCTCGTGACGGACGACTTTCACCAGATCGCGGCGGCGCTCCTCGGTCAGCGGCGGCATCGGCACGCGGATGACCATGCCTGCGCTCATCGGGTTGAGGCCAAGGTCGGAGGTCATGATGGCCTTCTCGATCTTGCTCACCATGTCCTTCTCCCAGGGGGAGACAGTCAGGCTGCGCGCATCCTCAGCCACAATCTTGGCCACCTGGGACAGCGGAACCTCCTGTCCGTAATACTCGACCTTCACATGGTCGAGGATGGAAGGATGGGCACGCCCCGTGCGCAGCTTGCTTAACTCAGTCTTCAGCGCATCAAGGCTTTTGCCCATGCGCTGCTCGGCATCTTTGCGAATGTCGTCGATCATGCTTGGTTCTCCCGAGTGACCAGGGTGCCGACCCGCTCGCCCGCCACCAGGCGCGTGAGCAGGCCGGGAACATTGATGTCCGCCACCATCAGCGGCAGGTTGTTGTCGCGGCAAAGCACCAGAGCCGTGGCGTCCATCACGCCCAGCTGGCTGTTGATCGCCTCATCAAAGGTCAGGTGATCGTAGCGGCGCGCCTCTGGGTTCTTGCGCGGGTCGCTGTCATACACGCCGTCGACCTTGGTCGCCTTGACCAGCAGGTCCGCGCCGATCTCGACCGCACGCAGGCTGCCTGCCGTATCGGTGGTGAAGAAGGGGTTACCGGTGCCGGCAGCGAAGATGACGATGCGCCCTTTCTCCAGGTGGCGCACCGCGCGGCGGCGGATGTAGTCCTCGCACACCTGGTGCATGGACAGCCCGGACATGACCCGGCACTGCCCTCCCAGGCGCTCGATGGCATCCTGCATCGCCAGGGCGTTCATCACCGTAGCCAGCATGCCCATGTGATCACCGGTCACCCGGTCCATGCCGCCCTCGGCCAGGCCCGCGCCGCGGAAGATGTTGCCGCCGCCGATGACGAGCGCGACCTCGACGCCCAGCGCACGCAGGGCAATCACGTCCTCCGCCAGGCGCTTGATGACGGCCGGGTCGATCCCGTAGTCGAAATCCCCCATCAGCGCCTCACCACTCAGCTTGAGAAGAACACGACGGTAATGAAGGGGTTTCGCTTGCATCATCCACACCTGACGGAGTTGGGGAATAAGGGGCCCCGGACGTACCGGGGCCGGGGGCGGATCAGCCGCCCTTGACCTGGGCCATGACTTCGGCAGCAAAGTCGGTCTGCTGCTTTTCGATGCCCTCGCCCACCTCGAAGCGGACGAAGCTCTTCACCTCGGCACCGGCCTTCTTCAGCAGGGCGCCGACGGTCATGTCGGGATCCTTGACGAAGGGCTGGCCGGTCATGGCCACTTCGGCGAGGTATTTCTTGATGCGGCCCTCGACCATCTTGGCGATGATGTCGGCCGGCTTGCCGCTCTGGGCCGCCTGCTCGGAGAAGATCTCGCGCTCTTTCTCGACCAGTTCGGCCGGAACATCGGCCTCGGACACGCACACCGGACGGCTGGCGGCCACGTGCATGGCAATGTCCTTGGCCAGCTCGGCATTGCCGCCAGCCATGTCGACCAGTACGCCGATGCGCTCGCCGTGGCGATAGGCACCGATCACACCGGTGGTCTCGATGCGGGCAAAGCGACGCACCTGGATGTTCTCACCGATCTTGGCGACCAGGGCGGAGCGCACGGTGTTCATGTCCTCGCCACTCGCCATCTTGCAGGCCAGCAGGGCATCGACATCGGCCGGTGCGTTCTTGAGGGCGATGCGCGCCACTTCGTTGGCGAACTGAACGAAGTCTTCACTCTTGGCGACGAAGTCGGTCTCGCTGTTGATCTCGACCATGGCGGCGCTCTTGCCGTCATCCGCCACGCTGATCACCACCATGCCCTCGGCGGCGGTACGGCCGGCCTTCTTGTCGGCCTTGGCCATGCCCTGCTTGCGCATCCACTCGATGGCCGCCTCGATGTCGCCGCCGACCTCGGTCAGCGCTTTCTTGCACTCCATCATCCCCGCGCCGGTACGGTCGCGCAGTTCTTTCACCATGGCCGCAGTAATCGTGCTCATGAACTTTTCCTCGATTCTGATAAAAACAACGGGCCACTAGGACCCGTTGCAGGATGGATGGCCGCGCCGGATCGGCGCGCGCACTCAGGCAGCGGGCTCGCTCACCTCGACGAAATCATCGCCCGCGACCGTGACAGCATTCTTGGCCTCGACGATCGCATCAGCGGCGGCGGTGACGTAGAGCTGGATGGCGCGGATGGCGTCATCGTTGCCCGGGATCACGTAGTCCACACCCTCGGGGGAGCTGTTGGTATCCACCACGGCCACCACCGGAATGCCCAGCTTGCGAGCCTCGCTGACGGCGATCTTCTCGTGATCGACGTCGATCACGAACAGCACGTCCGGCAGGCGCTCCATGTTCTGGATACCACCCAGGCTGCGCTCGAGCTTTTCCATCTCGCGCGCAAGGTCCAGGGCCTCGCGCTTGGTGAGGCGCTCGAAGCTGCCATCCTGCGCCATGGTCTGCAGGGTCTTCAGGCGGCGAACGGACTGCTTGACGGTGCGGAAGTTGGTCATCATGCCACCGAGCCAGCGGTAGTTGACGAACGGCATGCCGCAGCGTGCAGCCTGCTCACCGATGGTCTCGCGGGCGGAACGCTTGGTGCCCACGAACAGGATGCTGCCGCCGTTGGCAGCCACCTTACCCAGGAAATTCAGTGCCTCATTGAACATGGGCACGGTCTTTTCCAGGTTGATGATGTGAATCTTGTTGCGGTCGCCGAAGATGTACGGCGCCATCTGCGGGTTCCAGTAGCGGGTCTGGTGACCGAAGTGGACACCGGCCTCCAGCATCTGACGCATGCTGACTTGAGCCATTGCTTTAACTCCTCTTGGGGTTGGGCCTCCGCGCACCCCGTCGGCGACCTGCGAGCCCGGAATGGACATCGGGCTTGCAAGGCACCCCGCCGATCAGGTGACGATGCGCGTGTGGGTTGGGGGTTGCCGGCGCGACCATCCGCGCGGCGCGAGCATTTAACCACAAATCCGGATGCGGCGCCACGGCCGCCTCCATCACGAAGGCAGCGTGCTAAACTCGCCGGCCAGTACTTCAATGCACAGATCGAACGAGCCACGCCGATGAGTCACGCCCTCTCCACCCTGACCGCCCTTGCCCCCGCCGATGGACGTTATGCCGACAAGTGTGAGGAGCTGCGCCCCATCTTCAGCGAATACGGGCTGATCCGTCACCGCGTGCTGGTCGAGGTGCGCTGGCTGCAGGCCCTGGCCCGCCACCCCAGCATCGCCGAGGTTCCCGCCCTCTCCGAGCACGCCAGCCATGTGCTGGATGGTATCGTCGATCACTTTTCCCTGGAGGATGCGCAGCGGGTCAAGAACATCGAGCGCACCACCAACCACGACGTGAAGGCGGTCGAATACTTCCTCAAGGAAAAGGTTCAGAACAACGCGGAACTGGCGGCCATCTCGGAATTTTTCCACTTTGCCTGCACCTCCGAGGACATCAACAACCTCGCCTATGCCCTGATGCTGCGCGAGGGCCGTGGCCAGGTGCTGCTGCCACGCATCGACGGCGTCCTCAAGACCCTGCGCGAGATGGCGCACGCGCTGGCCGATGCCCCGCTGCTCTCCCGCACCCATGGCCAGCCGGCCTCCCCCACCACCATGGGCAAGGAGTTCGCCAACGTCGCCTACCGCCTCAAGCGCCAGCGCGAACAGCTGGCGGCCGTCGAGATCCTCGGCAAGATCAACGGTGCGGTCGGCAACTACAACGCCCACCTCGCCGCCTACCCGGAGGTGGACTGGCCGGCGCTTGCCCGCGACTTCGTCGAGGGGCTGGGCCTGAGCTGGAACCCCTACACCATCCAGATCGAGCCGCACGACTACATCGCCGAGTATTGCGATGCGCTGGTACGCCTCAACACTGTGCTGATCGACTTTGCCCGCGACGTGTGGGGTTACATCGCCCTCGGCCACTTCAAGCAGCGCACCGTGGCCGGCGAGGTGGGTTCCTCCACCATGCCGCACAAGGTCAACCCCATCGACTTCGAGAACGCCGAGGGCAACCTCGGCATCGCCAATGCCCTGCTCACCCACTTCGCCCAGAAGCTGCCGATCTCGCGCTGGCAGCGCGATCTGACCGATTCCACCGTGCTGCGCGCCCTGGGACTTGCGTTGGCGCACTGCACCATCGCCTACCAGTCGCTGGCCAAGGGGCTGGGCAAGCTCGAGGCCAACCGCGAGGGCATGCTGGCCGAGCTGGATGCCAACTGGGAGGTGCTGGGCGAGGCGGTGCAGACCGTCATGCGCCGCCACGGCATCGAGCAGCCGTACGAGAAGCTCAAGGAGCTGACCCGCGGCAAGCGGGTGGACGCGGCCGTCATGCGCGCCTTCATCGAGCGGCTTGAGATCCCCCGCGAGGCCAAGGACCGCCTGCTAGGCCTCACCCCGGCGAGCTACCTCGGCAACGCCGAGCAGCAGGCACGCGCCATCTGACCATGGGCGACTGGGCGAAGCGTCTTGCCGCCAAGCCCCTCCCGGCGCTGCGGGACACCCACGCGCGCCTCTCGCGCCTGGTCGGGCGCGAGGACACCACCAACTGGCAGATCGAGGACATCCTGCGCCGCGACCCGGCCCTGGCCCTCGCCGTGCTCGGCGAGTCCAACCGCCAGGCACGCCGTTTCCGGCGCGAGGATGTCACCACCTTCGACTCCGCCATTGGCCTGCTCGGCCGTGAACGGCTCAAACAGATCGTCCGCGGCCTGCCCGAGCTCTGCACCTCCCTGCTCGACCCCCTGCCCAAGGCCGGGTACCTCGCCGTTCTGGCCCGCACCCTCGAGGCCGCCCAACAGGCGGAAGACTGGGCCCTGGCGCGTCGCGAGCCGGTGGCCGAGCAGCACTTCCATGCCGCCCTGTTGGCCGGCGCTCCCGAGCTCGCCCTCTGGCTTGAGGCTCCCGAGCTGGCCGCGCAGGCCTACCTCCTTAGCCAGTCGGACGGTCTGCTCATCGACCAGGCCCTAAGCCGCGTGCTCGACGAGGATTGGCCGTCCGTTTGTGCCCGCCTGGTCGAACCCTGGGGCCTACCAGCCTGGCTGACCGAAGTATGGAGCCCGGCGGAGAGCGTGTCGGCTCAGGCCCACGGCATCCGCCTGGCCCGTGCGCTGGCAGAGCGCATCGCCCACGGCTGGCACACCAAGGCAAGCCAGGCCTTGCGTCCCGCGATTGCCGACCATCTGGCGCTGGACGAGGCCGTGGCATGGACCCGCTGCCAGCGCACCGCCGTCCATGGCGCCACCGGACTGCTCGCCGCCGGGATGCGACCCAGCGCCCACACCCTTGCCGCTGCGGATGACAGCCCCTGGCCATTCGATGCTCCGCTTGCTCCGCAGGCCCCGGCACGCCCCTCCCCGCTCGACGCACTGCGCGAGCCCCTGTCCGGCCTAAGCGGCAGCAACGCCATCCTGCAACAGCTGCTCAAACACCTGCGTGCCGAACTCGGCCTCCAGCGGCTGGTGCTTTTGATGCTCGATGCATCGCATGCCCAGCTCGAGGCGCGCTTCGCGGTCGGCCTGCCCGCCCAGGATCCCTTACGCGGCCTGAGTGTCCCACTGAGCAGCGGCGACCTGTTCAGCGCGCTACTCAACAAGCACCAACCGCTCTGGCTGCATGCCGCCAATCGCGCGGCCTTCCTGCCCCGCCTACCGGCGGAGGCGCGTGGGCCACTCGCCCAGGCCGACACCTTCATCAGCCCCCTGCGCATGGATGGCAAGCCCGTCGGCCTGCTGCTCGCCCAGCGCCCCCTCGACGCCCCGGCCTTGACGGCCGAGGACTTCCGTCTGTTCAACGCCATGCTCGCCATGGCCCACGAGACCCTCGATCCACGGCGTTAACCTCCTTCCCTTCGCCGCGGCACGCGGCTCCCACCGGCTGATCCCTCCCCGGTGGGCGGCGTCCCGCCGCGATTGAGGTGTTGATTCATCGGCCCGAGGCAGACTGTTTCAAAAGGGCTGTCCTACCCTTTTGAAACTCGCCTCGTCGCGGTACACGCCCGCGACGGGCTCCGAGAATCAATCACTTATTGTGATTGATTCTCGCGCGAGCCATCCATGGCTCGCATTTCCAGGCTGTGTCAAAAGCCTTTGACACAGCCTGGAGGGCGGGCCTCCTACTCTTCTACCCGCGGCTCCCGTGTGAGCGGCGTATCGCCGCGATCGAGGGTCCGCATGCCCTGCTTGACTCAGCCACACTTCTGTCGCCCGATGGCCCAGACGATGTGCTCGGCCACCAGCGCTGAGGCCGCCGGCAGGGCCTGCTTCAGGGCTGCGAGGATGGCGGGATCGGCAGGGGCATTGCCCAGGGCCACGGCGAGATTGCGCCGCCAGCGCTCAAACCCAATGCGGCGAATGGGGGAGCCTTCGGTGCGACTCAGAAATGCTTCTTCCGTCCAGGCCCACAGGGCCAAAAGGTCGGGCGCCTCCAGCCCATGCCGCGGGGCAAAGTCCGCCTCCCTGGTCGGCTGGGCAAAGCGGTTCCAGGGGCAGGTCAGCTGGCAGTCGTCGCAGCCGTAGATGCGGTTGCCAAGCTTGGGGCGCAGTTCGATGGGGATCGCGCCCGGGTGCTCGATCGTCAGGTAGGAGATGCAAAGACGGGCATCCACCACCCCCTCGGCGACGATGGCGCGGGTTGGGCAGACATCAATGCAGGCGGTGCAGCGCCCGCAGTGGCCCTGGGGGGGCGGTGAGTCGGGCGGGAGATCGAGGTCGGTGAACAGCTCGCCAAGGAAAAACCACGACCCGGCGCCCCGACTGAGCACCAGCGAGTGCTTGCCCTTCCAACCAAGCCCCGCCTGCTCGGCCAGGCCGGTCTCGTACACCGGGGCGCTATCGACGAACACCCGGTGGCCAAAGGGGCCGATGGCCGCCTCGATGCGCTCCGCGAGACGCTGAAGCCGCGCGCGCAGCACCTTGTGGTAGTCGCGCCCCAGCGCATAGCGGCTGACATACCCAAGCCGCCCATCGTTGAGCACATGCGGGGCTTCGGCCAGCGCCTCCGGCATGTAGTCCATGCGTACGCTGATGACGCTGCGGGTCCCCGGCACCAGCATGGCCGGGCGCAGGCGCTTGAGGCCATGGCGCGCCATGTAGTCCATCTCACCGTGCATTCCGGCGTCCAGCCAACGCACGAAACCCGCCTCATGCGCGGACAGATCGGTGGAGGCGATGCCGACCTGCTGGAAGCCGAGCTCCTGGCCCCAGGCCTTGATCTGTGCGACCAGTCCGCCGGGATCGAGGCTCACACGAAGCTCAGAGGCGCTCAGCGCCGAGCATGCCCAAACGCGCGGCGAGCAGGCAGAGGGCCACGGAAGCGAGGATGTACGCGCCCGACTTGAGCCACTCGCCCTTTTCCATCAGGTAGATGGCATCCACGCTGAAGGCGGAGAAGGTGGTGAAGGCACCAAGAAAGCCGGTGAGGACGACGGTGCGCCATTCCACCGGCCAGTGCAGGCGATCGAGCAGAAAGACGGCCAGAAAGCCCATCAGTGCGGAGCCCAGCACGTTGACCGTCAGCGTCCCCCAGGGGAACCCCCGCCCGAACTGCTGGGCGATCCACACCGTAAGTCCATAGCGCGCCATCGCGCCGAGGGCACCGGCGGCGCCAAGGGCGAACCAAAATTGCATGTCTTACTTACCGAAGCGATAGGTGGCGTGGCACTGGATGCAGTTTTTCATGATGCTGGAGACGTGCTCCGCGATGACCCGCGCATCGCCCATGGTCTCGGCATCCACGGCCAGCTGGTCGAAGGCGGCATGGGTGGCCCCGCCCAGCTCGCGGAAACGCTCGGGCAGGGCCTTGCCCAGTCCGCGCGGCCCTTGGGCAGGCGCCGAACGCCCCGACTGCCGGGCATAGCGCGCCACGGCCTCGAAATCCTGCTTGGCCAGGGCCTCGTTAATCCCCTGCAGGGAGACGAGGAAACCACGCATCTCGTAACGCACATGCGCCTCGTACTCCGGAGCGAGCTTGAGCGCCTCGCGCTCGGGGGCCTTGTCGGCATCAGCCAACACGGCCATGGGCAGGAGTGCGACAAGAAAGAGGCTTTTCTTCATGAAGGATCTCTCTGTTGGGGACGGGCCTGCGCGTTGAGCTGCCGCAGGTGAAGGAGCTTTTCGCGCAGCTTGATCTCCAGGCCGCGCTCCACCGGCTGATAGTACTGCCTTCCCACCAACGCGTCAGGCAGGTAGACCTCACCGGCGGCAAAGGCCTCCGGCTCGTCGTGCGCGTAGCGGTAGCCCTTGCCGTAGTCGAACTGTTTCATCAGCCTGGTGGGGGCATTGCGCAGGTGCATGGGCACCTCCAGGCTGCCTTGCTCGCGCGCATCCTTCATCGCCGCCTTGAAGGCCATGTAAACGGCGTTGCTCTTGGGGGCGAGGGCCAGGTAGAGGGTGGCCTGGGCCAGGGCCAGCTCCCCCTCGGGACTGCCCAGGCGCTGGTAGGCCTCCCAGGCCTCCAGGGTCAGGCCGAGGGCACGGGGGTCGGCATTGCCGATGTCCTCGGAGGCCACCCGTACCAGGCGGCGGGCGATGTACTCGGGATCGGCCCCGCCGTCCAGCATGCGCGCAAGCCAGTAGAGCGCGGCATCCGGATCGGAACCTCGCAACGACTTGTGCAGCACCGAGATCTGGTCATAGAAGTAGTCCCCGCCGTGATCGAAACGGCGCGGGGCCTGCTCGGCCACCTGCTCCAGCACCGCGTCGTCGATCACGCCATGCTCGGCAAGGTCGGCCGCCATCTCCAGCATGTTGAGGGCGCGCCGCGCATCGCCGTCGGCGGCGTGGGCCAGCCTGAGCAGGGCCGCATCGGAGGCCGAAAGACCGCGTTCGCCAAGACCGCGCTCGCGGTCATCCAGCGCCCGGCGCAGCAGGCTGGCCAGTGCCTGGGCATCCAGCGGCTTGAGCACGTAGGTGCGCAGGCGGGAGAGCAAGGCGTTGTTGAGGGCGAAGGAGGGATTCTCCGTGGTCGCCCCCACCAGCGCGATCACGCCCGCCTCGACGTGCGGCAGGAAGGCGTCCTGCTGGGCCTTGTTGAAACGGTGCACCTCGTCGACGAACAGCAGGGTCGGGCGCCCCTCCTCGGCCGCGATCCGCTTGGCCTCTTCCACGGCCTCGCGCACCTCCTTGACCCCGGCCAGTACGGCGGAGAGGGTGAGAAAACGCGCGTTGACGCTGTCGGCGATCAGGCGGGCCAGGGTGGTCTTGCCGGTGCCAGGCGGCCCCCAGAACAGCATGGAATGCAGATGGCCGGCTTCCAGGGCACGGCGCAAGGGGCGCCCCGGATCGAGCAGATGGCGCTGGCCGACCACCTCGTCCAAGGTGCGCGGCCGCATGCGGTCGGCGAGCGGACGCCAAGGCGGGGCGTCCTGACTGAACAGATCCGCCATGCGTTACTTCAAGGCCCGCACCACGTCCACGCCAGGGGGCGGGGTGAAGCGGAAGCGCTCCTCCGCAAGCTTGGGGTTCAGGCGCATGGCGGAGAACTCGATCAGGGTGATCTGCCCGAAGGCGTCGGTCAGTTGCATGCGGGCGAGCATCCGGTCCTTGAACGCGAACTTGACCTCGCGGAAGTCCGCCCCCTCCCCGCGCGGCTTGAGCTCCACCCAGTCCATGCCCTTGTCCGGGGCCAGCTCGGTGAGGATGAAGTCCTGATCCAGCGGCCGGTTTTCCATCAGCAGCATGATGGGGGCCTGGCCGAGGGCCTGACGCAGGGGCTTTTCGGTCGCCTGATCGAGGTCCTGATCAAAGATCCACAACGAGGTGCCATCGGCCACCAGCTCCTGGTGATAGGGCTCGCTGTACACCCAACGGAAGCGGCCCGGGCGTGCAAGCTCCAGGGTGCCGCTGGCGCGCTGGGTCTCCCGGCGATCGGCGTTGTACTGGATCTGGACGAACTGGCCCTGCAGGGTCTTCATCTCCTTGAGGAAGCCGTCGAGGCTGTCGAGTCCGGCGCCCGCCTGGGCCAGAAGGGGAAGCGAGGCGATGAGCAGAACGATCCAACGAAGCATGGGGGATTTCCGGTAGAAAATACGGTGGCTTGGACGCCGGGTCAGGAGGTACGGTTCAATCGCATCACTCACGCGCCGGCACCAGCACCTCGCGCTGGCCATTGGCCTGGAGGGGACCGACGACGCCGGCACGCTCCATGTCCTCCATCAGCCGTGCCGAGCGGTTGTAGCCGATCTTGAGCCGGCGCTGCACGTAGGAGATGGAGGCCTTGCGCGATTCGAGCACGATGGCGACCGCCTGATCGTAGAGCGGATCGCTCTCGCCCCCCTCACCCTCCCCGCCAGGTGCGGGCTTTTCGCCCGGCAGGGTGACGGACTGCTCCTCCAGCACGCCCTCGATGTAGCGCGGCTCGCCCGTCGCCTTGAGCGCCTCGACCACGGCGTGCACCTCCTGGTCGGAGACGAAGGCCCCGTGCACGCGCATGGGCAGGCCGGTGCCTGGAGGAAGAAAGAGCATGTCGCCATGGCCCAGAAGGGCCTCGGCGCCCATCTGGTCGAGGATGGTGCGCGAGTCGATCTTGCTCGAGACCTGGAAGGCGATGCGGGTCGGGATATTGGCCTTGATCAGGCCGGTGATCACGTCCACCGACGGGCGCTGGGTGGCGACGATCAGGTGGATGCCGGCCGCGCGCGCCTTCTGCGCGATGCGCGCGATCAGCTCCTCCACCTTCTTGCCGACCACCATGATCATGTCGGCGAACTCGTCGACCACGATCACGATGTACGGCAGGGGCTCGAGTTCGGGCGGAGGAAGATCCGGGTCAAGCGCCTCGGCATGGTTGTAGAGCGGATCCGTGATCGGCTGGCCGGACTCGCGCGCCTCGCGCACCTTCTTGTTGAACCCGGCGAGGTTGCGCACCCCGAGCGCCGCCATCAGGCGGTAACGGCGCTCCATCTCGCCCACCGCCCAGCGCAGGGCGTTGGCCGCCTCCTTCATGTCGGTCACCACCGGCGCCAACAGGTGGGGGATGCCCTCGTAGATGGAAAGTTCGAGCATCTTCGGGTCGATCAGAATCAGGCGCACCTCATCCGCGGTGGCCTTGAACAACATCGACAACAGCATGGCGTTCACGCCGACCGATTTGCCCGAGCCGGTGGTCCCCGCCACCAGCAGGTGCGGCATGCGGGCAAGGTCGGCACAGATCGGCTCACCGGCGATGTCTTTGCCGAGCGCCAGGGTGAGCGGCGATACCGCATCGCGGTAGGGCTTGGAATTGATGATCTCCGAGAACGCGATCACCTCGCGCTGGGCGTTCGGCACCTCGAGACCTACGGTCGACTTGCCCGGAATGACCTCCACCACCCGCACGCTGATCATCGCCAGGCTTCGGGCGAGATCCTTGGCCAGGTTGCTGATCTGGCTGACCTTCACCCCAGCGGCGGGCTCCAACTCGAAACGGGTGATCACGGGGCCGGGCTGAGCGGCCACCACGCGCGCCTGCACCCCGAATTCCTGCAAGCGTTCCTCGATCAGGCGCGACATGGCCTGCAGGGTCTCGACACTGTATCCACCGATGCGCGGGCGCGGCGGGTCGAGCAGACTGACGTCCGGCAGGGTCCCGCCCGTGGTGCCACGGGCGGGTGTCGGACGAGCGCGGCGTGGCTGGGGACGCGGTTCGGGGGAGGACTCCACCGGCGGGGTCCTGGCGGTCCGGACCTCCGGGCTGGGATCCATCTCGGCCGCAGCAGGCGACGCCTCCCACGACAAGGGATCCGCGGAGGGGGCAGAGACTTGCCGAGATTCGACCATGGCAGGCACGCCCCGGCTTGGCGCCTGGGACTCGAAGCCGGCGGGAGCCGTCCTCGCTTCTGACCGTGCCGACCAGCGCTCCGGGATCGCCAGCAGCCAGCCGCCGATCAACTCGAACAAAGCCAACCAGGAAAAGCCGCTGAACAGGGTGAAGCCGGAGAACAGCAGGGCGAGCAGGACCACCGTCCCACCCGCAAGGCCGAGCAGACTAGCCACGCTCATGCCCACCATCCGGCCGAGCACCCCGCCGCCCCCCATCGAGACCTCGGCTTGGGGACCAAGCAAGTGCAGGGAACACAGCGCGGCGGCCGCGAGCCAGGCCAGCACGAAACCGACCGCGCGGACCGCCAGCCACTTGCGCGAAAACAGTCCATCCTCGCGGCGGCCGCGATAGACCAGCCAGCCGGCCACCAGCAAGCCGACGGGGACCGCATAGGCGCCGTATCCCCCAAGATAGATCAAAAGGTCGGCAAGCCAGGCGCCCAGCCAGCCGCCGAGGTTGCGTGGCTCGTTGCTACTCGAGGCCTGCGACCAGCCAGGATCGCGCACGTCATAGGAGGCCAGCGCGAGCAGCAGGAAGATGGCTGCTGCGAGCATCAGGTAGAACAGCCCCTCCCGCAGACTGCGCCCGATATGCACAGTCAGCGTGGTGGATGAGCGCGATGAAGATGGATGGGCCTGTTTCAAACGGCTACGCGCCTTGTGGGCGAATGACTGCGGAAGATTGTCCGCATTATACATCCCCCACGAGCGCCCGCCCCGCCGAAAGCAGCACATCCCCCTCCCTGACGCGTCGGCGGGGCATTCAAAGCGCGTCAAATACCTATATAATTTGGCGCCTATTCGGCCGGACCACCGGCCAACGTCAACGGCTTTTTCCTAACCCCTCCCATCGAGACCTGGTATTTCAAACATGAACAAGGTGAAACTTTCCGTCGCCCTGCTGGCTGCCCTGACCGTAGCCGCCTGTAGCTCGACCCCGGAGAAAGAAGCTGGCGCCGCAGGCGCCATGAATGGCGCAGGCGCGTCCACCGCCGGCATCGGCGCAGGCGGCTATGACGAGAGCGCCCTGTACGCTGGCAAGCCGGCCCAGGCCAACTCTGTGGTCTACTTTGACTACGACAGCTTCGCCGTCGGCGAGAAATATCGCGTGATGCTGCGCGAACACGCCGCCTTCCTGGCCGGCAACCCGAAGCGCCAGGTCACCGTCGAGGCCCACGCCGACGAGCGCGGCAGCAACGAATACAACGTGGCCCTGAGCGAGAAGCGCGGCAACGCCGTGCGCGACATGCTGGTCCTGCAGGGCGCCGCCGCCGAGCAGATCTCCGTGGTCGCCTATGGCGAAGAGAAGCCGGTGTGCGATCAGCACAACGAGTCCTGCTACGCCCAGAACCGCCGCGCCGAGCTGGTCTACGGCAGCCGCTGATCTTCATGACAGGCGGGGCCGAGCGCCCCGCTGCGCTACGAAAAAGGCCCATGCTTGCATGGGCCTTTTTTCATGGGTTCACGGCGAACGGCGGGACTCCGCACGTCGGCGGCGGAAGAAGGTGCGCAACAGCTCGGCAGCGGGTTCGGCCATGACCCCGCCATCCACGATCAGCCGATGGTTATGGCTGGGGTGATGGGCAAGATCCAAGGCCCCGCCACAGGCCCCGGTCTTGGGGTCTGACGCGCCAAACACCACCCGCTCCACCCGCGCGTGGATCATCGCCCCAACACACATCGGGCAGGGTTCGAGAGTCACATACAAGGTGGTGCCGGGCAGGCGGTAGTTGCCCAACCGCTCAGAGGCGTCGCGCAGGGCTTGGATCTCGGCATGCGCCGTCGGGTCGTTGGCACCGATGGGGCGGTTCCAACCCTCCCCGACCAGCAAGCCCTCCCTGACCAGCACCGCCCCCACCGGCACCTCGCCCTCGGCCTCCGCCCGGCGGGCAAGCTCCAAGGCCTGATCCATCCAGTAGGTATCAGACATCTCAGATACCAGTTAGTCTACGCCGCGCGATTTCCTCTTCGATGATGTTTGAGGCAGCGTTACGAACCTTTGCAACAATCTGAGCCCGAACCTTGAAATCGTTTTCTTGGTGAGCTTGTTTCACAAGTTCATAAAGCAGATTATGATCTTTAGAGTTCGCATCATAAGCTGGCAAATTTACATGCTTGAAGATGTCGCCAATGTTAGTCGACACGATGTGTGCCTCGATCATCTCTTTAACGATCTCTGAGTGCAACAAGCCGCACAAGTAGTAGGCAGGTTCCGGCGTATAGAAGTCAGCGAAGTAAAGCTTGTGGTCGGGCACATATACTCGATCCCCGTAGCCAGGTACGATACCTGACTCAACAACAGCCGCCGAGAAGTCTCCTGTCATCTCGGCCCAAATTACCTTATAGGGGGCGAAAGTGTAGTCACCTACATTATAGATCGCGAAGAATGGGGCTCCTTTCATGCGAGTCCTAAATGTGGATCGGGATTCCAGAAAAGCCTTGTACGCACTGAAGAAGTTAAAAGTCTTGGCGTTATTGTTAGCATTATAGCGTTCCGCAGCATCTTTGAGCGAATTGCGGTCTATGCCCTTGTTGGGAACGAAAGCGTACAGGTTGTTCTCGGGCTGGAAGTAGCAGTGGTGCAAGTCCCCTGCCCCCTTCGCGAGTGGGAACAAGCTCTCGGCCTCGACCCAAAAGTCGCGGGGCTGGCCCAAGTTGGTCTTGCCTTCGTGTGGGCGTGTACGAACCTTGACCATCTGAGTGCTTGGATTCGAGTCGATCACCTCGACGAAGTAAACCCCATTGAGGTCAGTCGTAATGCCCTTCCTTCCATTGACCCAAGTCGAAGCTCCAAATAACGGCTGGTAAGCGGCAAAGTGACCGGGCTTCATGATGGCCCAAGGCGCACCCTCGATTGTCTGCGAAACAGGGTTGGCCTCCATCTGGACCACGTCGACAAGCTTCATCACCTGATCAAGGCGCAAGCGAGGATTGATAGCCTTCGAGCGAGCAACTTGACCACTGCGCCCCATCTTCAGGTTGCCAGCAACATCCGTTTTTGGCTTACCGAGCCAAACCCGATAATCCAACGGATAATCGATCTGTACCTCCTTCTTCTTCGCAAAAAGCGCCACAGCTGTCTTGTTGGCTGCTTCTGGGAAGGGTTTTAGATCCTTCAGATCGTGAACCGATATCGGCACCAAACGGTCGCTCGCGTTAATGCGGAAACGTCGGAAGCCCTGCGATGAAGGGGATTGGAAAACCGTCTGCGTGATGACGAACACCAACCGACCATCATCGACCAGCCACTTGTCGGCTGTTGTGTAGGTGATGATGGCAGAGATATCCAACTCGTTGCCGCCGTGGAACTTGGTGTCCGAAAAGATTGCGTACTTCTCGCAAGTCGGCTTGGCTCGGTTTCGGTACGTCTCGGGCAGGTTTGACCAGCGTACCCAAGGCGGGTTTCCGATGATTGCATCGAACTGCCCAGCAGTGGCTGACCAAAAGAAGTTGCGCACGATCCTAAACCAGATGCCATTCCAATTTTGTCGGTGCAAGGCGAGCACTTGGTCATAGGTCAGCTTGAGATGGTCATGCCACTCGTCGACCTGTTCCATGGTGAGGATGCGAGCCTTTACCAACGCATCGGCGACAGTCGTATACTCCGAATCTTTCTCGACCTCTTCGCCCATAAGCTGGAACACTTTGTCCAGTAATATGCGATCACGGACCAGGTCGCTGGGGAGAACGACTTGAAGGTTAGCGTGCTGGCTCCCGATACTGTACTCAATAACCTTCTGGTGACCGTCCGGATGGGGGGCTGGTGAATACACCGCATCAGCCAGTAGCACAGGAATCTCTACGTCCTTGCCCTTGCACTGCTGTAATAGGTCAGCAATCGCAATCAGGAAGTTCACGCGAGACGACTGCACAGCGAGGGGATTAAGATCAAAGCCCCAGACTGTGGTCGTCAGCATGTCCACGGTCTGCTCGGCAGTCCAGCCCGCCTCAAGAGCTGCGCCACGCTTCTGTTCGATGACCTCCAGAAGGAACGATCCCGAACCGCATGTTGGATCAAGTAGGCGAGCAGAAAGCCACTTCTCCATCTTGTATTCGAGCATGGCTACGGAGTGCTCGACCAGCCAATCGGGCGTGTAGAACTCTCCCAGGCTCTTGCGTAACTCCTCCGGCACCAAGTCTTGGTAGAAATCACGTAGGACATCGCGTGATCGATCAGTTTTCTTAATCGCGTCGAAGCGATAAACGGAAAGCTGGGCCAGCAGCGAGCGAATCGCCAGACACAGCGACGTGCGGATGCACTTCTTGGTTGCAGCGTCCAGATACCAGCTAAAGATGGCTTCTTCAACGAAGCCACGTAACCCCACCGCGTTGAAAAATCCACCGTTCTCAACATCCGACCTCAGGGCACGGATCAGATCCATATCCGACTCAACAGCCAACAGCCCGTGAATCAGTGACGCGCTGGACGCCATGCCGTGCGCGGCCACGAGCTCAGCTGCAATCAGCTTTATCAGCAACGAATGAAAAGTGTGGGTGACAAAGAGCTTGGCAGGCAGGTCAATTTCATCCGGGCCTGCGAAATCAAAGCCCAACGATCCGTTAATCTTTTTGCGCTGTTGGATGCTCAGGTCGGCGGCCTGCCCGTACAGTGCTGACCACTCCTCGAAAAGCATCTTGATTTTACGATTACCCGGCTTTTTCAGTGCATCTGCCAGTGCATTGGACAGTTCCTGCATTAACTCGCGACCTGTATTGGACTGGTGCCCGAAGTCCTCGATTAGATTCTCGGATGTGATCGCTCGCCGGAAATTGGCCCGCAGCGCTTCCACCACCATCCTGAAGGTAATAATCGAAAACGGCATCAGCGGCTGGTGGACGATCTTTCCATCCTGCACTTGTGCGAAGCTCACATGCTCACCATCGATGGCGATACCGATGTAGTCCTTCTCGTCCAGACCTTGCTCGGATGCTAACTTGCGGATGTACTTCAAGAGACGGCCATCGGTCGCTTCTACAAACTTGGGGCTCGTCGCGCTGCCTTTGAAAAGGCCAGGGCCTTTGAACTCGATGACAACATTGTTGTAGCTGGAGTCACGCTTGGCTCGCTCGGCATCCAGGTCGATCTGCAAAGCCTCTTCGAGCCCCTTCATCCAGGCGTGGCGCACCTCCTCCTCGTTGCACCAGTTATTTCGGCGTCGGTTGATGAGGTCATAGCCATTCTTGATATTGGCGTCCATTTTTCTTCGGTTATCAGGCCTGTCGCGTCGGCTGAGGCTGCCTGACGAAAGTGACTTTGTAAATCATGGTCAGCAATTCACCTCGTATTGTTTCGCGATGACGCTGAACGGAATCGTTGAATGGGCACTTCGAAAAACCCACTGCGCGAGCGGATTGCTTCGTCGCCCCCTCGCTCACTCCCTTGCCTATCTATTTGATATGTCTCGGGGGTTCACTGTGGGGCTCCTTGCACTCCGCCCGCTCGTGACGGTTTTTCGATGTGCCCGAATCAGCCTTTAAATGTTTAATCTCCGTGGCCGCAGCGGCGCAGGCTTAAGTGTGTTCTTGTGCTATTAGTTGCCAACTAGTGCCAGGCGCAGAATCACTCCCACTCGATGGTGCCGGGCGGCTTGCCGGTGATGTCGTAGACCACGCGCGAGATGCCGCGCGTCTCATTCACGATGCGCCGGCAGACATGGTCAAGGAAGTCGTAGGGCAGGTGGGCCCAGCGGGCGGTCATGAAGTCGATGGTCTCCACCGCGCGCAGGGCAACGACATAGTCATAGCGCCGGCCATCGCCCATCACCCCCACCGAGCGAACCGGCAGGAAGACGGCGAAGGCCTGCGAGGTCTTGTCGTACAGGTCATGCTTGCGCAGTTCCTCGATGAAGATGGCATCCGCCTGGCGCAGAAGATCGGCATATTCCTTCTTCACCTCGCCGAGGATGCGTACCCCAAGACCCGGCCCCGGGAACGGGTGCCGGTAGACCATCTCGTAGGGCAGACCGAGCTCCAGCCCGAGCTTGCGCACCTCGTCCTTGAACAGCTCGCGCAGGGGCTCCAAAAGCTTGAGGCGCATGTGTGCCGGCAGGCCGCCGACGTTGTGGTGCGACTTGATGACGTGCGCCTTGCCGGTCTTGCTGCCGGCGGACTCGATCACGTCCGGGTAGATGGTGCCCTGCGCCAGCCACTTGGCGTTGCTGAGCTTGCTGGACTCCTCCTCGAAGATCTCGACGAACACCCGGCCGATGATCTTGCGCTTCTCCTCCGGGTCGGTAATCCCGGCAAGCTCTTGGAGGAAGCGCTGCTCGGCATCCACGCGAATGACGCGGATGCCCATGTGCTTGGCGAAGGTGGCCATGACCTGATCGCCCTCGTGCAGGCGCAGCAGGCCGTTGTCGACGAACACGCAGGTGAGCTGGTCGCCAATCGCCTTGTGCAGCAGGGCCGCCACCACGGAGGAGTCCACCCCGCCGGAGAGGCCGAGGATCACCTCATCCTGGCCGACCTGCTCGCGGATATGACGGATGCTGTCCTCGATGATGTTGGCCGAGGTCCACAGGGCCTCGCAGCCGCAGATCTCCAGCACGAAGCGGCGCAGGATGCGGTCCCCCTGACGGGTGTGGGTGACCTCCGGGTGGAACTGCACGCCGTAGAAATGACGGGTCTCATCCGCCATGCCGGCGATCGGCGCGCCCTCGGAGCTCGCCATGAGTTTGAAACCCTCCGGCATCTCGACCACCCGGTCGCCGTGACTCATCCACACATCGAGCAGGCCCCAACCCTCCTCGGTGGTATGGTCCTCGATGTCCTTCAGGAGCGCGGTGTGACCACGCGCGCGCACCTGGGCATAGCCGAACTCCTGGTGGTGGTGGGTCTCCACCCGGCCACCGAGCTGGGCCGCCATGGTCTGCATGCCATAGCAGATACCCAGCACCGGCACGCCAAGCTGGAACACAACCTCGGGGGCGCGCGGCGGATTGTCCGCCGTCACCGACTCGGGCCCGCCGGAGAGGATGATGCCCTTGGGGGCAAAGGCTCGAATGGCGGCCTCATCCATGTCCCACGGATGGAGCTCGCAGTATACGCCCGCCTCGCGCACCCGGCGGGCGATGAGCTGGGTGTACTGCGAACCAAAGTCGAGGATCAGGATGCGGTCGGAGTGGATGTCGTGCTGCATGGTCGTCAATTCGATGAAAGCAAAACGCCCGGCCAAGGCCGGGCGAGGTCGCGGACTTGCCGATCAATCGATCCGGTAGTTTGGCGCTTCCTTGGTGATCTGCACGTCGTGCACGTGGCTCTCGCGCATACCAGCCGACGTCACGCGCACGAACGAGGGCTTGCGACGCAGCTCCTCGATGTCGGCACAGCCGACGTAGCCCATGCCGGAACGCAGGCCACCCATCAGCTGGTGGACGATGGCGGACATGGGGCCCTTGTATGGCACGCGGCCCTCGATACCCTCCGGCACCAGCTTGTCGGCCGCCTTGTCACCCTGGAAGTAGCGATCGGAGGAGCCCTGCTGCATCGCGCCGATCGACCCCATACCGCGGTAGGCCTTGTAAGAGCGCCCCTGGTAAAGCTCGACCTCGCCCGGCGCCTCCTCCGTGCCCGCGAACATGCCACCGACCATCACGCAGTTGGCGCCGGCCACGATGGCCTTGACCAGGTCGCCGGAGAAGCGGATGCCACCGTCGGCGATCATTGGCACGCCCGTGCCTTCCAGGGCCTTGGCGACGTTGGAGATGGCAGTGATCTGCGGCACGCCCACGCCGGCGACGATGCGGGTGGTGCAGATGGAGCCCGGGCCGATGCCGACCTTGACCGCATCCGCGCCAGCCTTGACCAGATCCAGAGCGGCCTCGCCGGTGGCGATATTCCCACCGATCACCTGGACCTCGGGATAGGCCTGCTTGATCCAGCGCACGCGATCAAGCACGCCCTGCGAATGACCGTGCGCGGTGTCGACCACGATCAGGTCCACGCCGGCCTCAACCAGCGCGGCCACACGCGCCTCGGTGTCGCCACCGGTGCCCACCGCCGCACCGACACGCAGGCTGCCCTGCGCGTCCTTGCAGGCGTTGGGGAAGTCGGTGGACTTCTGGATGTCCTTGACGGTAATCATGCCGCGCAGGTGGAAGGCATCATTGACGACCAGGATTTTCTCGATGCGGTGTTTGTGCAGCAGCGCAAGGACCTCGTCACGGCTGGCACCTTCCTGCACGGTCACCAGCTTGTCCCGCCCGGTCATGACCGTGTGCACGGGGGCATCGAGATTGGTCTCGAAACGCACGTCCCGATGGGTCACGATGCCGACCAGGTTCGCACCATCCACCACCGGGAAGCCGGAGATGTTGTGCAGGCGCGCCATGGCGTTGACTTCGCGGATCGTGGTGGTCGGGGTGACGGTGATCGGGTCCTTGATCACGCCACTCTCGTATTTCTTCACCTGGCGCACATGACGGGCCTGCTGCTCGGGCGTCATGTTCTTGTGGATGATGCCGATGCCGCCTTCCTGAGCCAGGGCGATGGCCAGACGGGCCTCGGTGACGGTGTCCATGGCGGCGGACACCAGCGGGATGTTCAGGGTGATGTTGCGCGTGATGCGCGTGGTGAGGGAGACATCCCGCGGCAGGACGGTGGAGTGTGCCGGGACGAGAAGAACGTCGTCGAAGGTCAGGCCTTCTTCGAGAATGCGCACCATAAGAGGGACTTTCCGCAATAAAAATTTTTGCAATTATAGGGTTTGCACCATTCCCGGTAAACTCGACCGCGTCAAGGACCAGGAGGTTTCCCGGCCGAAGCCCTCCGGGCAGGCGTGAATTCCTCGGCGGTGCCACCACCGCACCTGGGCGGATGCCGACCTTCCTTGGCCGGCCCCCTTCGGACAAGCTCCGATGTGTTCCGGACGAATCGGTCATGACCACGATGACAGCGCGTCATGAGCGGCTCATCCAGAACACGGCCTTAGACAAACTACAAGACCAAGGCCCCACGGCCACCACGAGGAAAAGATGACCATGAAGTTCAACGCCCTGCTCAAGACCCTCGCTATCGCCGGCTCCTTCGCCCTCCTGACCGCCTGTGCCACGGGCCCGGAGGGTGGTGACAGTGCTGCCTACGAGACCGCGATCAAAGAGGCCAAGGCAGCCCTGGCCGAGGCCAAGAAGGCCAACAACGTATGGGTGAAGACCGAGGATCACATGAAGGCCGCCGAGAAGGCCGCCTCCGAAGGCAAGTACGATGAAGCCACCAAGCTGGCCAAGCGCGTGAAGTTCGAAGCCGACATGGCGGTCAAGCAGGCCAACGAGCAAAAGAACGCAGGCCCCTACAAGAACTGATCGAGGCCAGACTCCCCACTTCAGCGCCGGGCCTGTCCCGGCGCTTGGCGTTTCAGGGCGCGTGAAAATGCCCTCGGGCTGCTAGCAGGCCAAGGATGGCTTGCACGAAGATCAATCACGATAAGTGGTTGATCTTCGGAGTCCGTCGCGGACATGTGCCGCGACGAGACGAGTTGAAAAAGGGCAGGATGCCCTTTTTCAACTCCCTGCTAGACTGGCGGCATGTTCACGCCACCTCCCCCCCTGACCGTCTCCTCCCTCGTCCGCGAGATCAAGGCCCTGCTCGAGGGCAACTTCCCGGTCGTCCTCGTGGAGGGAGAGATTTCCAATCTCGCCCGCCCAGGCTCCGGGCACCTCTATTTCACCCTCAAGGATGCCGGCGCCCAACTGCGCTGCGCCATGTTTCGCAACCGTGCGAGCCTTTTGCGCTTCCGCCCGCAAGATGGGGCCCACGTGCTCGTGCGCGCACGCATCACGGTGTACGAACCGCGCGGCGACCTGCAACTGGTGGTCGAGCATATGGAGGAGGCCGGCCTCGGCGCCTTGCAGCGTGCCTTCGAGCAACTCAAGCAGCGCCTCGCCACCGAAGGGCTGTTCGAGGCCGCGCGCAAGCGCCCGCTGCCTGCCCTGCCCCATCGCATCGGCATCATCACCTCGCCCTCCGGCGCAGCCGTGCGTGACGTGCTGCATGTGCTCGAGCGCCGCTTTCCACTGATCCCGCTACGCATCTATCCGACCAGCGTGCAGGGGGCCGGGGCGGCCGATGAGATCGTGGCCGCCCTGCGCCGGGCCAATGAGGATGGGGCTTGCGATGTGCTGCTGCTGGTGCGCGGCGGCGGGTCGCTGGAAGACTTGTGGCCATTCAATGAGGAGCGGGTGGCACGGGCGATCGCCGCGAGCCGCTTGCCCGTCATCAGCGGCGTGGGCCATGAAACCGACTTCACCATCGCCGATTTCGTCGCCGACGCCCGCGCCCCGACCCCCAGTGCCGCGGCGAGCCTGGCCGTACCGGATGCCCTGGCCGTGGCCGATCAGCTGCGCACACTCGAGGCGCGTCTGCTGCGGCGCATGCAGGATGGCCTGGATCGCCGCGCCCAGCGGCTCGACTCGGCCAGCCGCCACCTGTTCGCCCTGCACCCGCGCCAGCGACTTGAACGGATGGGCGAACGCTTGAAGCATCTGACGGAACGGCTGCACCACAGTGGGCGCCAGACCCTGCACGCACGCCAAGGCAAGCTCGCCACGCTGGAATTGCGCCTGATGCGCCAACACCCCGCCCAGCGGCTCCAGCGGACAGAGGCCCGCTTGGAGGCCCTGCGCACGGCGATGCTCCACTGCATGACGCAGACCCTCTCCAACCACGAAGCGCACCTGCGCCAACTGGCCGGTCACCTGCATGTGCTCAGCCCGCTTGCCACCCTTCATCGGGGCTATGCGATCATCGAGGATGAGGAAGGAAGGGCCGTGACGCGCGCGGCCGAACTGGCCGTGGGCGAGGCCATCCGGGTCAGGATGCAGGACGGCCGCTTGGGCTGCGAAGTCAGGTCCGTGGAGCTGGAGAGCTCAGTTGGAGGCTAGGGTCGGACTGCCGGTCTCGACCCTTCCTGCTCCGGCAAAGCGCTTGCTCCAGTAAGGGTCGCTCAACGAGGTCAATTCGACATCCTTGCCCTTGGTCGGCGCATGGACGAATTGGCCGTTGCCGGCATAGATGCCCACGTGGGTGATGCGGGAGGAACGCTGACGGAAGAAAACGAGATCGCCGGGACGGAGCTGGGGCTTATCGATGCGCCGAGTGGCCTGGAACATGTCCTGAGAGGATCGCGGCAGGCGGATGCCCACGCTGTTGAAGGAGAAGTACACCAGGCCGCTGCAATCAAAACCTTCACTGGGTGCATTGCCACCGGGTCGATAGCGGGTCCCACGCTGCGCCAGGGCCACCTTGAGGGCCTCCCCGGCATCCGCACTGGCGGATTCAGCGGCAGGGGCCGGCAGATCACGCAGCGCAGATACGTCACGCTCGGTCACCACCGAGCAGCCGGCCAGGGCCGTGATCATCGCCAGCGCAAGGAGCCAGCGGGGGGCGACGGTCTTGGTCACTCGCTTCCCGTCCATTTCCATGAAACTTGTCGGATTATCCCCATTCAGCTGGCAAAGGCAAGCTTCCAGCACTGGTGGATGCGCGGGTTGCGGGCGAAATCACGCGGAATCGAGGCGTGGCTCAGATCCTCGATGCGCAGATCGGCCAAGGCCGCATGGTCAAGCTTGAAGCGTTGCAGGTTGTTGGAAAACACCAGCACCCCGCCATGTCGTAGCAGGGCCATCGCCTTGCGGATGAGCGCCACATGGTCGCGCTGCACGTCCAGGGTGCCCTGCATGCGCTTGGAGGTGGAAAAGGTCGGTGGATCGAGGAAGATCAGGTCAAAGCGCTCACCCGCCTTGGCGGCCTCCTCCAGCCAGGTCAGGCAATCGGCCTGGATCAGCCGGTGCGCGCCGCCCGCCAGGCCGTTCAGTTCGAGGTTGCGGCGTGCCCAGTCCAGGTAGGTGCGGGACATATCCACCGAGGTGGTCGAGCGCGCGCCGCCAAGCCCCATGTGCAGGCTCGCCACCCCGGTGTAGCAGAACAGGTTCAGACAGTCCTTGCCGCTAGCCCACTCGCCCAGCCAGCCGCGGGTGATGCGGTGATCGAGAAAAAGCCCCGTGTCGAGGTAATCGGTGAAGTTCACCAAGAGGCGGGCCTTGCCCTCCATGACCTCGTGGAAGATGCCGAATTCGGCCTGCTTCTCGTATTGGCTCTCCCCTTTCTTGCGCTCGCGCACACGCAGGAAGACCTGCTCGGGCGCGACCTCGAACACCTCGGGCAGCACGGCCATGGCCTCGCGCAGACGCCGGCGGGCTGCCTCGGGATCGACCTTGGGCGGGGCCGCGTATTCCTGCACGTTCACCCAGAGCTTGCCCGTAACATCATGGTAGAGATCGATCGCCAGCGAATATTCGGGCATGTCGGCATCATAGACGCGGTAGCACGTCACCCCCTCGCGCGCCGCCCAGCGGCCCAGTTCCTTGAGGTTCTTGCGCAGCCGGTTCGCCACCATGCGTGCACCTTCAGACTCCGCCATGGCGGCGCAGGCACGGATCAGGCGCGCGGCCGAACCGTCGTCCTCAACGCGCGGGGCAAGCTTTTGCTCCTCCTGCACATGGATGCGCAACAGGCGGCACTCGAGCGCGCCGTTGAACACCTCGTGCGAGCGAAAGGCACGCCAGCCCAGATGCCAGGCCTCGGCCTCCTTCGGCAGGATCACGGCCGCCTCCCAGCCCACGAGCTCCCGGCCCATGAACGCGCCGAGCGCGGCATACAGGGCGGGCATATTGCCCACGCTGTCCAGGCGCTCGCCGTAGGGCGGATTGGTCAGCATCAGGCCGCGGGCGGGCCGATCCTCGGGCAGGCGCAGGGTCTCGACCGCACCGTGCGCTACGCGGACATGCTCCACGAGCCCGGCCCGCTCGAGGTTGGCACGCGCCACCGGCAGCATGCGCGCATCGCGGTCGAAGCCCAGGATGGGAGGGATGCGGCCAAGGCCTTGGGTACGGCGGACCTGCGCTTCCTGCAGCAGGCGACTCCAGAGGGCCGCATCATGCTGCGGCCAGTGCGTCAGCGCCCAGGCAGGACGCAAGAGGCCCGGAGCCACGTCACCGGCCATCCAGGCGGCCTCGATCAGCAGGGTGCCCGAGCCACACATGGGGTCGAGAAAGGCCCCACCCTCCGCCGCGATGGCCGGCCAGCCGGCGCGCCACAGCAGGCCGGCGGCCAGGGTCTCGCGCAGGGGGGCCTCACCGGCCTGATGGCGGTAGCCGCGGTGGTGCAGGGCCTGCACCCCGACCAGGTCGAGGACGATGCGCGCCCGCCTCCCCGAGAGATGGACATGGATGGTCTGCTCAGGCGAGCGGGGGTCGACCCGCGGACGGCGGCCATGGCGGGTCTGGAAGGCATCCACGATGGCGTCTTTAACCTTCTGCGCGCCAAAGCCCGTGTGCCGGATGGCGGGACTCATGCCGTGGAAGCTGACCGCGAAGCTGCGCGCAGGGTCGAGCCACGCCGGCCAGTCGAGCTCGCGCACGCCGACGTAGAGGTGGTCGACATCCTCAGCCGCAAGCTCAGCGATCTCCACCAGCACCCGGCTGGCCGAACGCAGCCACAGGCAGGCCCGGTAGCCAAGGGCCATATCGCCGGAAAAGTGCACCCCCGCCGGGTGCTCGCGCAAGCTCTGCGCGCCAAGCTGGCGCAGCTCCTCGGCCACGACGGAGACCAGCCCCTTGGCGGCGCTGGCGAAAAAGGTCAGGGAGTTTGAGGATGGGTTCACAAGCGGCCCCGGCTACGGCAAAGCGGGCATGATACCGCGCTTTGCGCGCGGCTTGGCGGGGCCCCGCCGGGACGCATCAGATCACATTGAACAACGACAGCCCCTGCACCTTGGCTAGGGTGCTCTGGGTCGCCTGGAGCAGGAGGGTCTGCTGGTTGAGCTGGGTGATGGCGGAGGCGTAGTCGGTATCGCGCAGGGCCGAAAGGGTCGTGGTGTAGCCATACAACTCGCCCTCATTGTCGGTACGGGCGAGGGATACCGCATTCATCGCATTGCCCACCTGCGCGCGCAGGGTGACGGCCTTGTCCAGCGCCGCGAGCATGGGGGTCAGGTCCGCCTCGTTCGCTACCGGCTCGGTCCCGGTGGCCAGGGCATCGAGGGTGTTGAGGAAGGTTTTGATTTCGTCCGGATTGACGGGATCGGAGAACACCTGCCCCACCTGGAGGGTGCGCCCCTCGGCCACCTGCACGTTGAGTGCGAGGCCATCCCCGGCATAGGTCTGGGGGTTGCCCGGTGGATAGGGCTGGGTGGTGACCTTGCTCCCCGCGAAGATGTACTCCCCCCGCTCATCCTGGGTGTTCAACAACGCGCGCATCTGGTCGCGCAGCTGGCCGAATTCGTTCCGCAGGACACCGCGAGACACCGCATCATGCGTGCTCTTGTTGAACTCGATGGCCAGCTCCCGCGCCCGGCTGATCACCTCGGTCATGCCCTGCAAGGCGTTTTCCGTCTGCCCCAGGCGCGCATTCGCCGCATCGGCATTGCGCTGATACTGGGTAAGACGGCTGACGCTCTGCTCCAGCGAGGTGACGGTGGTGCTCACCACGGGATCCAAGGCCGGGCTCAGCTCACGCTTGCCGCTCGAAATCTCCTGCATGGCGCGGGCCATGCCGGTCTGCGCGGTCTGGATGCCGCTCAAGCCTTGCTGGAAGAAGAGGGCGGAGGAGATGCGTGCATCCATGGTTCAAACCCTCATGATGCTGCTTGCAGCAGGGACTGGAACAGGTTGTCGGCCACCGAGAGCGACTTCGACAGGGCCATGTAGTGGTTCTGCAGCCGCATGAGGTGGGCCGCCTCCTCGTCGAGGTTGACGCCGACGACGGACTCGCGCCGATCACGGATCTGCTTGACCACGATGTCCTGCGCATCCAGCGACACCTTGTTGGCGCGCGCCAGGCCCCCGAAGGCGGCCTGGGACTGAGTGAAGGCGGAGCTCAGGGATTGCGTCCCGCCCACGACATCCTGAGCGCTAGCAATGGCGCCCAGAGCCAGCATATTGCGGTTGTCCCCGGCCCCACCGCCCGGCACGGCGGCGGCAAGCTGGCGCGGGTCCTGGATGGCCAGGCTGAGGCTGGCCATCACGCCGCCCATCGGGCGCAGGATGACCTCCCGCGGCTGCCCCGCCCCTGGGGTCGCGGGCAGAGTTGAGGCATCGATCTTGATGCCCTCGCTTCCGCTCAGGTCGATCACCCCGGGGGTGATGGTCTGCATGGGTTGGGACTCACCCAGGCGGTAGAGTTGCCAGCCCCCACCCTCGTAGCGCAGGGCGAAGTCGTTGGCCTTGAGATTGGCGACGTCGGCAATGGCGACGGTCACGCCGGAGGCCGAGGGCTCGACGCGGTCGGCGCCGATGAAGGTATTGAGCGCCAGATAATTGGCAGAGCCACCGCCCGGCACTGGGGCCTTGAACAGGTCACGCCCATCCGCTACCCCATCGAGACTATCCAGCCCCTCGCCCTGGCGATGGACCTCATTGACCCGCTGGGCCAGGCTAAAGGCCACGCGCCCAAGCTCGGCGCGCTGGGGATCGAGCGCTTCGCGCTTGACCTGCAGCAGGCCGCCAAGCTCGCCCCCGCCAATGTATCGGCTCACATCCTGGCCATCGAAGGTGATGGCGAGCTGCGTGCCCGAGGCCATCACCCCCAGCGGCGTGTTGCGGTCGGCCAGGACCAGCGGCATGCCATTGGACAGATTGACTTGGACATTGCCTCGACCGTCTTCGTAGGTCTGGACATCCAGCTTGCTTGAGAGGTTGCGCAGCACAAGATCCCGCCGGTCCAACAGATCATTCGGCTCCTGACCCGGGAAGCGGTTGCGCATATCCAGGATGCGGGCATTGAGATCCGCAAGCTCGCGGGTCATGCCGTTGATGTCCTGCACCGCCTGAGTGGTCCGGCGCCCCACGAGCTGATCCAAGGCACCAAGCTGGCGGTCCAAGCTTTGCACCCGCTGGGTCATGAGCGTCGCCTGCCCAAGGAAGGTGGTGCGCACGGCCACATCCGAGGGGTTGTTGGCAACGTCCTGCGCGGCATTGAAGAAATCGGTCATCCAGGCGTTGAGATTGCCGGCCTGCCCGCCGATGAGATCATCCATCATCCCGAGCACATCCTGCCGTGCCGCCAGCCTGCCCTGCTCGGTCATCGCTGTTTGCAGGGTCTGCCCGAGGAATTGATCGAAGGTGCGGGCAATGCCGGCGATCTGGGCGCCGCTGCCAATCGCCCCCTGCCCGGTTTCCTGGGCGGGGCGGGTGACCAGGCTCACGGTCTGACGCGAAAAACCTTCCGTGTAGGCATTGGTGATGTTGTGGCTGAGCACATCCAGCGCGCGCTGAACCGAGCTCAGACCGCTCACCGAAGTGCTGATGAAGTCCGCCATGGATGGCTCCTCACACGGGTTTTTCTCAAGTATCGGCCAGAGGCCTCAAAACTTTAAGGCCGAATATCAACCTTGCTGGCTCAAGGGGCTGTCACGGAGGATGGCGAGGATTTTTTCAGCATAGCGCGGGTCCGTGGCATAACCAGCCTTCTGCAACTCCTGCACGAAACGCTCGCGATCACCCGCATGTTTGAGGGCCTCGGTATAGCGCGGATTGGTCGTAAGGAAATTCACATAATCGTCGAAGGCGGCACGGATGGAGCCGTAGGCGCGGAAGGACTCGTTCTTGCGCACCATCGCCCCCCCCTCGTACTCGAGCGTGGAGGCCACGGTTTTCTCCCCGCTCCATCCGCCCTGGGCCTTGATGCCAAACAGGTTCATGTTCGGCCGCCCGCTGGCATCGCTCGGCAGACGCTTGCCCCAACCGGTTTCCAGCGCAGACTGGGCGATCAGTACCTGCGGGTCCACCCCAAGCCGGGCCGCGGCGGCACGGGCATGGGGCATGAGGTCATTGATGAACTGCGCCGGTTCCTCCCAGCGTACCCGTGCACCGGCCTCCGGGACGGACTCCACCGTCGTCGCGCGCGGCAAGGCCCGGAAGGCGAGCGCGGCCGGCAGGCTCACCCCCTCCCCCGCAACCCTGCGCACCGGCGCCTCCTGCTTGAGGTGGCCAGGCTCCCTCTTCTCCTGGACCTGCTTGGGTGTGGCCGGATCCTCCTCTTGAGTGTCGGCCTCCCGCTGCTTCTTGAGCGCAAGTGAGGGAAAGCCATCCGGCTTGGGAGGGAGGATCTTGCCGGATGCCCCGCCCTGCGGGGTGAGCTGGCGCAGGATGAAGTCACTCAGCCCGATGCCCCCTTGCTTGGCCAGGCCATTGGCCAATTGCTGATCCTGCATGTCACGGAACATCTGCACCCCCGCCCCATCCATCAGCGGGTCCCCGGGGCTTGCGGCACGCATGGCCTTGAGCATCTGCTGGATGAACAGGCCTTCGAACTGGCCGGCCACGGTTCTGGCCTGCGCCTTGGGGTCCCGCGCGGCCTCGGCCTTGAGGCAGGTGAGACTGCCGAAGTCACTGGCCAGCGTCGGATCGTGGATCGTGCTCATGCGCGTGTCCTCCCTCGATCAGATGATGATCAGCTCGGCTTTCAACGCCCCAGCCGCCTTGAGGGCCTCCAGGATGGCCACGAGATCCCCCGGGGCCGCCCCGACCTGGTTCACCGCCTGCACGATCTCCTGCAGGGTCACCCCAGGGGCGAACAGGAACATGGGTTTTTTCTCCTGCTGCACGTTGATCTCGGAGGTCGGCGTCACCGTCGTCTGCCCACCGGACAGGGGCGCAGGCTGGCTGACCTGCGCGCCTTCCTTGATCGCCACCGTCAGGCTGCCATGGGTGACCGCCGCCGGACTCACGCGCACATTGCTGCCAATCACCACCGTGCCGGTACGCGAGTTGACGATCACCCGCGCGGGGGGCTCCGCCGGGGTCACGTCGAGGTTTTCCAGGTAGGACAGGAAACCCACCTGCTGATCGGGCGTCGCGGGGGCCGCCACCCGCACGCTCACGGCATCCAGGGCCTCGGCCACACCCCCGCCCAGGGCCTTGTTGATGGCATCCGAGATACGCTTGGCCGTGGTGAAGTCCGGGGTGTTCAAGGTCAGATGGATGGTGCCATTGGCGGCGATGTCGGTGGGCACCTCCCGCTCCACCGTCGCCCCGAGGGGGATGCGCCCGGCGCTCGGCACATTCACGCTGATGCGCGAGCCGTCCTTGGCCTGCGCGCCAAAGCCCCCCACCACGAGGTTGCCCTGGGCCATGGCGTAGATCTTGCCGTCCGCCCCGCGCAGCGGGGTCATGATCAGGGAACCCCCACGCAGGCTCTTGGCGTTGCCCATGGAGGCCACGGTCACGTCGATCTTCTGCCCCGGACGGGCAAAGGGCGGCAGTTCGGCGGTGACGCTCACCGCGGCCACGTTCTTGAGCTGCATATTGCCGGGCGGCAGGGTGACGCCGTAACGCTCGAGCATGTTGCGGATGCTCTGCAGGGTGAACGGGGCCTGGGAACTGGAATCGCCGGTACCGTCCAGGCCGACGACGATGCCGTAGCCCATGAGCTGGTTGCCGCGCATCCCTTCGATGGAGGCCAGATCCTTGATCCGTTCGGCCTGGACCGGCAGGGCTAGGCTCAGGGCGAGAAGCCCTAAGGCCCAGGGCCGGATCGTCTTGCTGAGGCGTTCGAGCATGACCTTCATCCTCCGTCTCACATGGGGAAGAACGGGCTGTTGAAGAACCGTCCCAGCCAGCCCTGGGTATTGGCGTCGTTGAGCGCGCCCTCCCCGCCGTACTGGATGCGCGCATTCGCCACGCGGGTGGAGGGCACGGTATTGTCCCGCGCCACATCCGCCGGGCGGACCACGCCCGAGAGGCGGACGAACTCCAGCCCCTGGTTGATGCCGATGAACTTCTCGCCCTGGATCACCAAGTTGCCATTGGGCAGCACCCGGGCCACGGTGACGGTGATCGAACCATTGAGCTTGTTCTTCTGCGCCGCCTCGCCGCTGCCCGAAAAGCTGCGGGTGCCCTGGATGTTGGCGTTCATATTGCCCAGGGTGTTGTCCGGCGCGCCAAACAGGCGCGAAACCTTGAACTCGGCATTGTCACCCTTGTTGGTGGTGGCCTTGGCCGATTTCGAGGCATCGGTGTTCTCCTGCAGCATGACGGTCAACACATCGCCGACCTGGAAGGCCTTCTGGTCACCAAACAGGCCGCCATGCAGCTCGGGATTGAAGATCGCGCCGTTGCGCTTGGGCTCGAGCATGCGCGGCTCGGGTTCGAGAACCGCGGCGAAGGTGGGATCGCTGACCATAGGCGGCTGGCTGGCACACCCCGCCAGGACCGCACCGCCTGCCGCAAGCAGCATGAAACGAAGCACCCTAGCCATGACCATCAGGCCCCCACGCGCGAGTTGAGGAAGCTCAGCATGCCGTCGGTGGTGGAGATGGCCTTGGAGTTCATCTCATAGGCCCGCTGGGTTTCGATCATGCTCACCAGCTCCTCCACCACATTGACGTTCGAGCTCTCGAGAAACCCCTGCTGCAGCATGCCGATGCCATTGAGTCCCGGCGTCCCCACCTGCGGGGCCCCACTGGCCGCCGTCTCCTGGAACAGGTTGTTGCCCACCGGCTGGAGGCCTGCCGGGTTGACGAAGTCCGCCAGGGTGATCTGCCCCACCTGGGTGGGCACGGGCTGACCCTGGAGCATGACGGACACCGTGCCGTCATTGCCAATCGTGATGCTCTGCGCATTCTCGGGGATGGTGATGGCGGGTTCGAGCAAAAAGCCATCCGCGGTCACCATCTGGCCCTGGGCGTTGAGCATCAGGCTGCCGTCGCGGGTGTATTTGATCGTGCCATCCGGCATCAACACCTGGAGAAAACCACGGCCCTGAACGGCCACGTCCAGGGCGTTCTCGGTCTGCTGCAGATTGCCCTGCAGGTGCAGCTTCTCGGTGGCCGCCACCCGCACGCCGGTACCGATGTTCAGGCCGGAGGGCAGCTGGTTGTCCTGGGTATTGTTGGCCCCGACCTGACGGTAGTTTTGGTAGATCAGATCCTCGAACACCGCCCGGTCGCGCTTGAAGCCGGTGGTATTGACGTTGGCCAGGTTGTTGGAAATGACCGACATGCGCGTGTTCTGCGCATCCAGGCCGGTTTTGGCGATCCACAAGGCGGGAGCGGTCATGATGCAATCTCCTCGATTAGGCCAGCGTCAGCAGGCGATTGGTGGCCTCACCGTTCGTGTCGGCCTGTTGCATGAGCTTGGATTGGGTTTCGAACATGCGCGCGTACTGGATCATGCGCACCATCGCATCCACGGCATTGACATTGCTGCCCTCCAGGGCCCCCGCCACCACGCGCACATTGGCATCGGGATCGACCGTTACCCCCGCTTTGACCCCCATCAGCCCATCGAGACGCTTTTCCATGGCCTCACGCGGCGGATTGACCAGTTTGATGCGATCCACCAGGAGCGGCGCATTGGGCGGATCGCCCGGGGCAAGGATGGTGATCCCGCCATCCGCGCCGATCTGGACCTTGGCCGCCGGAGGAATGGCGATGGGGCCATCGTTGCCCAGCACCGGATGCCCGGTGGCCGTCGTCAATAATCCGGCGCTGTCGATTTTCAGCTCACCCGCACGGGTGTAGGCCTCCTGCCCCTCGGGCGTCTGGACGGCGATCCATCCATCCCCCTGGATGGCGATGTCGAGATCGCGCCCGGTGGTCATCAGCGACCCCGCATTCAGGTTGGTCCCAACCCTTGTATCCTCGCTGTAGACCCGCGAGGCGAGTACCGGGCCATAGACCGGCAGGGCCTTGAACTCGTCCAGATCGGCCTTGAAACCGACGGTGTTGGCATTGGCCAGGTTATGACTGGTGGTCGCCTGGGCGAGCAGGGCATTCTTGGCCCCGTTCATGGCGATGTAGAGCATGCGGTCCACGACGCACCTCCTCGATGTGTTACACATCAAAGCATCAAGCAGGGTTCGTGCCAATCAAACCAGCAGGCATAAAGAAAGGGGCCGAAGCCCCTTGGATAAAACGCCTGAAAAGGCGGTTTTAGCGGATATTGATGATGGTATCGCTCAGGGCCTTGTTGGCCTCGATGGCCTTGGCATTGGCCTGGAAGTTGCGCTGGGCGACGATCAGATTCACAAGCTCCGCGGTCAGGTCCACGGTCGAGGCCTCCAGGGCACCGGACTGGATCTTACCAAAGCTGCCCGTACCGGCCTCGCCCACCAGAGGCGTCCCGGAATCGACGGTCTCGATCCAGGAATTGTTGCCGATCTGCTTGAGGCCGTTCGGGTTTTTGAAGTCCACCAGGGCGATCTTGCCGAGGTTCATGGTGCTGCCGTTGGTGTAGGTGGCACGCACCAGGCCATCCTCACCGATCGACAGGCCGCTCAGGCGCCCGGGGGCCTGGCCGTCTTGGTTGAGGTCGTAGATCTGGAAGGGTGAATTGTACTGGGTCGCGGTCGCTGGAATATTGACGTTGAAATTCAGGGTTGCCGCGCCGTTGTTCAGATCCGTATCAGGCACGGTCAGCTGAAAGCTTGATGCGGCCGTGATCTTGCCGTCCGTCCCGAAGGTGATAGTTTGCGGACCGCCGTGCTTATCCGGCTCCTGCGCGTCGAGTTGGGTATGGACCTCCCACTCGTTGTTGTTCGTCTTGACGAAATACATGGTCAGGAGGTGGGCATTACCCAGCGAGTCGAAAATCTGAACACTGGTAGCCTGATTGTAGCTGGTCGGATCGGCCTTCCATGTACCGCTGCCCACGGGGGTTTCGGCATAGCCGAACGGCGTGGTTGCTGGGGTTGTCGCCGTCGCAGGGAGGTTGAACGATGCATTCACGTTCGAGGTGGGCACCGGCTGGCCTGCCCCCGCCGGAAGCTGCAGCGGGATGGAGGTGGCCAGACTGGTGGACTGCACCGCGCCAGTCTGCGGGTCCACGGGCAGGACTTTCAGATATTGGCCACTGCTGTTGACCACGAAGCCGTCCTTGTTGACCCCGAGGGCACCGGCACGGGTGTAGACGATCTCGGTCGAGGTCAGATTGGGCTGGAAGGCAAAAAAGCCCTGGCCGGAGATGGCGAGATCCAGGGTGTTGTCGGTGAAGTTCAGCGTCCCCTGGCCGAAGACCTGGCGCACGATCTGGGTGGCCGTACCCTGCCCGGTCGCGGTCTTGGAGGCCCCAAAGGCGCTGACCGCGTAAATATCGCCGAACTCACTGCGCGACTTCTTGAAGCCGGTGGAGTTGGCGTTGGCAATGTTGTTGCTGGTGACCGAGAGGTCCTTGGAGGCCGAATTCAGGCCGGTGAGCGAGGTATTGAAGGACATGAGAGCCTCCTGATCAGGTAAAGATGCGGGTCACATCGGCCAGGCGCACCGAGCCTTTGGACGTATTGAGGACCACCCCATCATCGGCGATGGAGGCGCTGACGACCGGCAAGGCCAAGCGGGTGGTCAGTTGAGTGTTCTGACCGTTGACCAGGGCCATGGCCGAGACCGTGTAGCTGCCCGCGGGGGCGGCCGTGCCATCCTGCAGCAGGCCATCCCAGCTGAAATCCATGGGACCGGCGCCGCCCACGTCCAGGGTGAGCTGCCGTGCCACCGCGCCCTGTGCATCGCGCAGGGTCAGTTGCACCGTGCTGACACCCTCAGGGACCTCCACCACGCCCTTCAGGCCTGCTCCATCGGAGCCCAGTTCGGCACGATCCGCCTCCACCAGCACCTTCTTGCCCACCATGGTGGACGCCTCGAGCACACGGTTGGTTTGCAATGCGGTGGCGAGCTTTTCAAACGAGGCCTGCAAGGACTGGATGCCTGAGACGGTGGAAAACTGGGCCATCTGTCCAAGAAACTCACCGTTTTCCATCGGCGCCATGGGGTCCTGGTTCATCAGCTGGGTGGTCATCAGCTTGAGGAAATCGCTTTGCCCCAGGCTTCCCTTGCGTGAGGACTCCTCCTTGGGCGGCGGCGAGAGGCCGATGCTGCTGTACGGATCGGTGGAAATCGCACTCATCGATGCCCTCCTTTAGGATTTGCCCAGGTTCAAGGTGCGCAACATCAATTCCTTAGATGTATTTAACACCTGAACGTTCGTTTGGTAAGAGCGCGAGGCCGACATCATGTTGACGGTTTCCTCCACCACATCGACGTTGGAGCCGTAGACATAGCCTTGGGCATCGGCCAGGGGATGACCTGGGTCATAACGCATCTGGACCGGCGCCCGGCTCTCCACGATGCCCGCCGTGTTGACGCCCGCACTGAGGGCGTCCTGGAAATGCGTGCGAAAGACCGGATGTCGCGCCTTGTAAGCCTCGGCCGCGCTGCCCGCGACGGTATCGGCGTTGGCCAGGTTGCTGGCGGTGGTGTTAAGGCGCGTCGTCTGCGCGCTCATGGCCGATCCCGAAATATCAAAGATCTTGAACAGGGACATGGTCATTCACCCTTCAACGCGCCCATGAGACCGGAAATTCGACCATTGAGAAAGGTCAAAGTTGCCTGGTACTGCACCGCGTTCTCGGCAAAGCGCGCCTGCTCCTGCTGGGCATCGACCGTATTGCCGTCCAGCGCGGGGTGCGTGGGGACGCGGTAGGCATGACGCACGCCCGGCAGGGGGTCTTCTGCGGCGGGAAGATGTCCCGCACGGGTTCTTTGCAGGCCCATCTCGGCCCCCTGGACATCACTCAGGGCTGCCCGGAAATCGATATCGCGCGCCTTGTAATTCGGCGTGTCAGCATTGGCAAGGTTGGATGCCAGGACGTTTGCCCGCTGCGCTCGCAGCACCAGGGCCTCGTCATGGCTGGAAAAGATACGGTCGTGGATGGTGCTCATCGCAGCCTCCTGACATGGGATCACGCCCGAATCCCAAGCATCTATCATGCCAGCCAGGAGGGCCTACGGAGCCGTCAGGGTCTTCCGGCCGAGGCGGGCTGCTTGCGGTAGATGCCACCACCACGGGCCAGGCGGGCAAGCTGGTGCTTGAGCATGAGGGGCTCGGGGATCGTCTCGGAGGCACCCAGCACAAGATGCCCCCCCGGATGAAGGGTCTGCAGAAGGCGATCGAGGATATCCGCCTTGCGATCGCCCGTAAAATAAATCAATACGTTGCGACAGAAAATGACGTGGAATTTGCCAACGTGAGGGAAACTCGCAAGAAGGTTCAAGGGGCGGAACGTGATGCGCGCCGCGACCTCCGGCCTAACCCTCCATCCGCCCGCCGACTCGGTAAAGAACCGGCGTAGACGCACCTCATCCATGCCTCGCCGCAGGGCCAGAGCGTCGTACACCCCCTGCCGGGCAGTCTCCAGCGCAGCCGTGGAGATGTCAGTGGCCAATATTTTGACATCGAGATGCGAGCGAGGATACATCGCCGCAAACTCCTCGGCCAGGATACTCAGCGAATAGGGTTCCTGCCCTGTGGCGCAGGCGGCGGACCACACCGTCAAGGGGCCGTCATTCGACTGGGCGTGCTCCTTGAGGAGATGGTCGCGGAAGAATTCGAAGGGGAAGCGATCACGAAACCAGAGCGTTTCGTGGGTGGTCATCGACTCAATGATGCGCGGCCGCAGGCTGGCGCCACGCGGCCCCTGCAGTGCCGCGACGAGCTCCCCGAAGCTGGCCAGCCCTTCGCTGCGCATGAGGGGCGCCAAGCGAACCTCCAGCAGATAGCGCTTGTTGTCCGCGATGACGATCCCGCTTTCGCGCTCAATGAAGCGCTGCAGAAAGGCGAAGGCCTGCTCGTCGGCGGAGGACTGCATCAGGCGTGGGCCTGAACATCGCGCAAGCGGTCAAGTACCGCCTGCGCGAGGTCATCGGGGTGGAACTTGGGGATAAAGCGGTTGGCCCCAACCTGCTTCACCATGGATTGGTTGAAGTTTCCGCTGAGCGAGGTGTGCAGTACGACGTAGAGATTCTGCAGGCGCTCGTCGCGGCGGATTTCGGACGTCAGGGTGTAACCATCCATCATCGGCATTTCGATATCGGAAATCACCATGAGCAGCTGGTCCAGCTGGTCGCTCCCCGTGGAGGCCCACTTCTTGAGCAGATTGAGCGCCTCGGCGCCATTCTTGACCAGGACCGACGGCAGCCCCATCTCATCCAGGGTATGTTTGACCTGGTTACGCGCCACGAAGGAATCATCCGCGACCAACACCTTCATGTTGCCATGCGGCCCGGTCTGCACGACCTCGTGCATCAGGTCCTCGGAGATATGCGTCGAAATGCCGACCACGGTGCTGAAGATCTGCTCGACATCGATGATCTCCACCAGTTGCCCGTCCACACGCGTCACCGCCGTCACGTAGTTCGTGGCGCTGGTGCCAACGGGAGGCGGCATGATCTCCTGCCAGCTCAGGTTGACGATCCGGTCGACCGAGCGCACCAGGAAGCCCTGCACGGCGCGGTTGTATTCGGTGATGATGACGAAGGCATTCTCGATCTCCTCCGGCGCCACCCCGGGCATGCCGATGGCCTCTGCAAGATCGATGATGGTGAGCGTGTGACCACGAACGTCGGCAATGCCCTTGATGGCCGGATTGGCCTTGGGGACCGGGGTCAGAGGCGGACAGCGCAGCACTTCCCGCACCTTGAAGACGTTGATGCCAAAGCGTTGCTTGCCATCCAGGCCGAAGATCAGCAGTTCAAGACGGTTATGCCCCGCAAGCTTGGTCCGGGAGTCAACCGTTGCCAAAACATCTTTCATGCACAGGTTCCATGAATGAGCAGAATATTGAAAAAGGGCATCGTGCCGTTTTTCAACTCGTCTTGTCGCGGCACATGTCCGCGACAGACCGCGAAGATCAATCACTTATCGTGATTGATCTTCGTGCAAGCCATCCTTGGCCTGCCCTCACAGGCCGTTGAAAGCGGTTTTCAACGGCCTGTGAGGTCATGGATCATGTCGGCACACATGCCTGCAACTTGAGCACATCCGATCTTGGCCCGCAATGTGCAAGGTCTTTGGCATGAATATCCGCAGCCTTGTCCCATCAAATCTCGGCATGCTGGCAGCACTGCTGGCCTGGCAGGGGTTGTTCGTCCCCTCGATCGCCCATGCTGCCCATTCGCTCGACGACATCAACGCCACCGTCCGCCAATTTATCGACGAATCCCTGCCGCCCCGCCCGGACATGCGCAGGGAGGTCCAGATCAACCCGCTGGACCCAAGGCTGCGCCTTGCCGAATGCGACAAGCCACTGCAGGCCTTTACCCCCGGCAGCCAGCTCGGCGGCGGATCGCTCACCGTGGGCGTGCGCTGCGAAGGCAGCAGCCCGTGGAAGATCTATGTCTCGGCCCGGATCAAAGTCTTCCGCCCGGTAGTCATCGCGAACCGCCCCCTGCCCAAGGGAAGCCCAGTCAACCTCGCTGATGTTGAACTCCAGGAGAGGGACATCACACGCCTGACGGACGGATTCTTCACCGATCCTCACGCCTTGGCCGGCATGCTCGCCAAGCGGCCGCTGGCCAGCGGAGAGATCCTGAGCACGTCCAATCTACAGGCTCCAACCCTGGTCAACAAGGGCGACAAGGTGCGCATCGTCGCCCGCCCGGGGGCCTTCGAGGTGATCATGATGGGCGAGGCCATGCGCGACGGAGGGCTGAGGGATCGCATCCCGGTGCGGAACCTTAGTTCCGGACGCGTCGTCGAAGCCATCATCAGCGGTGCCGGCGAAGTGGAGATCGTGTTTTGAGGCGCCGCCGACAATGTCGCCTCTGCCCATAACAGGATGTTGAAAAAGGGCATGACGCCCTTTTTCAACTCATCTCGTCGCGGCACATGTCCGCGATGGCCCCCGAAGATCAACCACTTATCGTGATTGACCTTCGTGAAAGCCATCCTTGGGCTTGCTTTAGCAGGCCGCTGAAAAACGCTTTCAACGGCCTGCTAAAGTTTCCGCGGCTGCTTCCGATATACTGCTTACTAAAAGGGGCATGACGCCCGGGGAGAACCCACATGACCAGTATCGACAACCTGACAGGCCGCCCCCGTCCGCTGGAGACATCCATCAGCGAGCGGAGCCGCGCAGGTTCGGCCGCCGGCAACAGCAAGCCGACTGGCGAAGCGGCCGCAGACAGCATCACTCTGACCGAAACGGGCAGTCAGATCACGGCGGCGAGCCGCGAGATGGCTGCTACCCCCGCCTTCGACAGCGCCAAGGTGGAGCGCATCAAGGCGCTGATCGCCGAAGGGCGCTACGCCATCGATCCCCAGCGCATCGCGAACCGCTTCATCGAGCTCGAGTCATCCCTCGGCAAGGCGTGATGACGGAATCCACACCGCCTTCGCCATGCACCTTCCTGCGCTCGGCGCTGGAGGGGTTGCATGCCGGACTAGAACAACTGGCCGAGCTTCAGGGAAGGCTCGATGACGCGCTCCCCCGCAACACCCTGCCCCCGGAGCTGCTGCAGCATTACAGCCAGCAGCTTGACCGCCTGCTTGAGGCCGAGACGCTCAGGACCCAGGCCCTGGAGATGCTCGGGTTCGGCACCAACCAAATGAACGATGCGCTGGGCTCTTGCCCATCCGCTGATCTCGCACCGCTGTGGGAATCCATCCGGGAAAGACTCCCCCTGGTCGCCCTCAACAACCGCAAGCACGCCCAGGTCCTTCACAAGGCTTCAGCCAGCATCTATGCGGGCCTTGGCCTGCTTGGCGTCCTGCCGGCGCAACCTCCCCTCTACGGCCCGAGTGGCCAGCGGGAAACCCCGCCCAGCGGCCGGACCCTCGGCTCCGCCTGATTCCCCCTCGGGCTACTTCCCCCCGGCCAGGATCCAGCCGGTCAGGGAGGCAAAGGTCAGCAGGAAGCCGACCGGCACGATGCCGATGAAGTAGACCGCAAGCTCGCTCTCGGCATCGATGAACATGGCCGTGAAGCCGACCCCCACCCCGACGAGGGTAAGGATGATGCCGAGCACGAGCATGATCTTGAAGGCGCGGTTCATGGTTCGTTCCTGTGTAAGATTCCGCCAGCCTGCCATCGAAGGCCGAAATGGGAAAGCCCGGAAACAAAAAGGCCCGAATGCTTGCATTCGGGCCTTTGGGTGTTTGGTGGAGCTAGACGGGATCGAACCGTCGACCTCTTGCATGCCATGCAAGCGCTCTCCCAGCTGAGCTATAGCCCCGAAAACGGGAAATTGGATGGTGGAGCTAGACGGGATCGAACCGTCGACCTCTTGCATGCCATGCAAGCGCTCTCCCAGCTGAGCTATAGCCCCACAGCGTTGGGATGGGTGCGCATCTTACGCACCCATCCCGGCATCGTCAAGCCGATTTTGACGCCTCGATGAAGGAAATGGCCTTCTGCAGCCGTACAAGGCTGCGCTCGCGTCCAACCAGGGCGAGCGTGGTGTCGATCGACGGCGAGGCGGTGGAGCCGGTCAGGGCGACCCGCAGCGGCTGGGCGAGCTGGGGGAACTTGATGCCGAGCGCCTTGACCAGGTCCTTGATCAGGGTCTCAAGCACCGGCACGCGCCAGTCCTGCACCTGCTCCAGGGCCTCGACCACAGCACGCAGGATGGGCTCAGCCGCGGCGTTCAGGTGCTTGGCCGCAGCCTCCTCGTCGTAACCGAGTTCATCGCGGAAGTAGCAGGCCGCCTGCTGAGCCATCTCGACCAGGGTGCGGGCGCGCTCGCGCAGGGCAACGACCACGTCCTCCAGTGCCGGCCCCTCCGCGGGGTCAACCCCAAGGTTGCCCAAATGCCAGCTCAGGTAGCGGGCCACGTGCGATGGATCGCTGGTCTTGAGGTAGTGCTGGTTGAGCCACAAGAGCTTGTCCGGGTTGATCGCCGAGGCGGACTGGTTGACATCGGCCACGTCGAACAGGCGGATCATCTCCTCGCGGCTGAACACCTCCTGATCGCCGTGGGACCAGCCAAGACGCACCAGGTAGTTGAGCAGGGCCTCGGGCAGATAGCCCTCCTCGTGATACTGCATCACGCTCACCGCACCGTGGCGCTTGGAGAGCTTGGCGCCATCCGGACCGAGGATCATCGGCAGGTGGGCATACACCGGCGGTTCGGCCCCCATGGCACGGAAGATATTGATCTGGCGTGGGGTGTTGTTGAGGTGGTCGTCGCCGCGGATGACGTGGGTGATGCCCATGTCGTAGTCGTCCACCACCACGGTCAGGTTGTAGGTGGGGGTGCCATCCGAACGGGCGATGATCAGATCATCCAGCTCCTCGTTACGGATAACCACCCGCCCGCGCACCATGTCCTCGATTACCACCTCGCCGTCGAGCGGGTTTTTGAAGCGCACCACGGGCTGCACCCCTGCCGGCGGCTCGGGCAGTACCTTGCCGGGCTCCGGGCGCCAGCGGCCGTCGTAACGCGGCTTCTCGCCACGCGCCATCTGCGCCTCGCGAAGGGCATCCAGCTCCTCGCGCGGCATGTAGCAGTAGTAGGCATGGCCGCTGGCGAGCAGCTGCTGGATGACTTCCTTGTAGCGATCGAAACGCTGGGTCTGGTAGAACGGCCCCTCGTCGTATTCGAGGTTGAGCCACGTCATGCCCTCGAGGATCGCGTTGACCGACTCGGGCGTGGAGCGCTCGAGGTCGGTATCCTCGATGCGCAGAATAAAGTCGCCGCCGTGACGCCGTGCATACAGGTAGGAGAACAGCGCGGTACGTGCGCCGCCGATGTGCAGGTAACCGGTGGGACTGGGGGCGAAGCGGGTGCGAATCTTCTTCATGACGGGCTCGAAGGATAGGGATGCCAGGCTCGCAGCGCGAGCGACGAGGATGCGCAGTTTAGCAAAGCCGGAAGGGGGTCAGGGCGTCTCCCCCCTACCGCCCCCCTCGCTCGAACGGAACAGCCGCCGTGGCACCCACCAGAGATAGAGCAGCATGCCGAACAGCTCGACCAGGGACTGCGCTACGATCACCACGGCGGCGACCTCCCAGCCGGCGGGCAGGGCAAGAACGAGTGGCAGGACGACAAAGGAGTTGCGCGTGCCCAAGCTGAAGGCGAGCGTGCGCCCCTGGTCGGCCGGCAACCTCAGCAGGCCCGCCAGCCCCTTGGCGACGAGTGCCGCAAGCACCAGGAACGCGGCGAACAGGGCCATGACCTCCGGCAGAAGGCCCAGCGCATCGCGCACGGCACCGACCTGCGCGGCGGCGATGAGGAACACGACCACGGCCAGGATCGGCACCGGCCACCACGCCAGGCGCTCACGGATCGCCGCCCGCCCCGGCCGGGCCTCGATCCATCGCTCCAGCAGCGCCGCTGCCATCAGCGGCAACAGCACGATCGAAAGGGCCGGCCAGACTTCGGTAAGGCTCAGCGATTCCACCAGCCCCTCCCCCAGCATCAGCCAGAGATAGACCGGCAACAGCAGCAACTGCAGCGCGAGGTTGATGGGGGTCACGGCGATCGCCCGACTGACGCATCCCCCGCCCAGCGCAGTAAAGGTGATGAACCAGTCGGTGCAGGGAACGAGCAGGACGATGAGCACCCCCAGCCGCAACACCGGGTCATCAGGGACGAACTGCACGAGTGCCCATGCCAGCAGCGGCACGACGATGAAATTGCCGATCCATACCGCAGCGGCGAAACGGTAGTCGAGAAACGCCTCGCGCAGGTGCAGCAATGGCACCTGCACGAAGGTCACGAACAGCAGCAGGATGAGGGCCGGCCAAAGCAGGGCCTCGAACACCGGCCCCGCCGCCTGGAAACCACTGCCGATGACCAGGCCAAGCACGATGGCAGCGAGGTAAATCCAGACCTGATGGCGTTCGAGGGTCAGACGTTGCATAGGTCAATCCTCAGTGCCCCTCAACCTTCGGCGCGGGCGCCCCTGCCTCTTTGAGGGCCAGCACAAAATCCATGACATTGGTCCCGGTCGGCCCCAGGCGAACCAGGGTTTGGGCGGCGGCCAGGGCCGTGCCGCTGTCCGCGGCACCGAGCGCCCGCACGGGGTCGACGCCCGCTGCACGGATGAGCGCTGCCGTGGCCCCATCCACACAGCCCCCCGCATCCGCTGTCGGGCCGTCCGTGCCGTCGCTGCCTGCTGCAAGCAGGGTGATGCCCGTGGTTCCATCGAGGGCGAGCGCCGCGCCCAGGGCAAGGTGCTGGTTGCGCCCGCCCCGGCCAGGCTCAGGTGGCAGGCGCACCGTGGTCTCTCCACCCCAGAGGTGCAAACCCGGAGGGGCCGCGCCCCTGAGCCAGCGCGCCAGCCGCTCGCCCACCTCGGCCGCATCGCCCTGCAAAAACTCGTCGTGACGGTGGATGGGCATCCCCAGGTCCATGGCCGCCTGCACGGCCCCATCCAAGGCCATGCCATTCGTGGCGACGATGCGCGACTCAACCTGCCTCCACCGCCCATCCTCCGGCGCAGGGCTCGGTGGTGCGGTTGCAAGCAGCCGTTCGATCCAGTCCGGTAAGCCATCCGGCAGCGGCACCTCAGGGCTCGGCACCAAGGGCCCCGAGCCGATACTGGCGGGATCGTCCCCCGGCACATCCGAGATCATCAGCACCACCGCCTGCCGGCCGTCCAGATGCTCCAGCAGGCGCCCGCCCTTGATGCAGGAGAGGCGTTTGCGCACCGCGTTCATGGCATGGATGTCCAAGCCGCTGGCCAGCAGCCAGGCGTTCACCCGGCGCCAGTCCTCCAGCGTGACCCCCGTTGGCAACACCTCGACCAGGCTTGATGCCCCGCCGGAGAGCAGGAACAGCAAGGGGGCATCCTTGGGGGAGACTGCAATGAACTCCAGCAGGCGCCTTCCGGCCTGCAAGCTGCGCCCATCGGGCAAGGGGTGTCCGGCCTCCCTTACCTCCACGCCAGGATGGCTCCTCAGCTTGGGCGAAACATGACCGTCCTTGGTGATGAGCAGGGCGGAAACATCAGGCTGAGCCTGCAACGCTCCCTCCAGCATGCTCGATGCCGCCTTGCCGAGGGCAATCACCCCAGCGACCGGCTCGGCCCGCGCACGCAAAGCACGGGCGACGAGGACACGCCCGTCCACGGCATGCAAGGCCACCTCAAGCAGGGACCGGAGGATGGCCTTGGCTTCCGCGCGAGCGATCACGTGCGCACATCACCATCGAGGTAAAACCACCGCCCTTGCTCGCGCACGAAACGGCTGCATTCCTGCTGCCGTTGTACCCGGCCACCGCCGAGACGCCAGCGCGCAACAAAGCACACCTGCCCACGATCATCATCGGTTCTCCCCTCCTCCACCTTGTCGATCCGCAGCCCAAGCCACGTCACGGGCGCGGCGGGGTCGAAGTCCAGCGACTTTGGCCGCGTGGATGCGTGCCAGGTGGCGAGAAGATAGGACTCATGGGCTTGGGTGAAGGCGGTGTAACGCGAACGCATCAACTGTTCGGCGGTTGCGGGCAGCATGCCCTGGTCGATAAAGCGACCGCAGCATGCGGCGTACATGCTCCCCGACCCGCAGGGGCAAGCCGGTCCGGCGTCAGGCATACGGCGTGCCATCCTTATGCGCGAAATGCCAACGCCCATCCTCCAGGCGGGCTTGAATATCGTCGTCCGGGTAGGTGACCTCGTCCCCTGGCGTGCGATCCCCGATTTCGAGATAGAGGACATCCTGATCCGTTCGATTGACCAGGCTGTAGGCGCGCCCAGTTCCCGCCGGCATGCCAGCGCACATGCCAGGCTGAAGCTCCACGGCACCATCATCGGTCAGCAAAGTCGGGCAACCCTGCAAGACGTAAATGAACTCATCCTGCCTTGAGTGGGCATGACGAAGCGCCGATACACTACCCGACGCCAAGCGCGTGAGGTTCACCCCGAAATTTCGCAGGCCGAAGAAGTCGCCAAGCGGCCGCTTGATCCGCCCCGCCATGCGTGAGGCGAAAGGTTCCGGATAATTGGATGGCGTGGTTCGTGGCGGCACATCCTCTGCATGGACGGCGTGTTTGGGTTTATCCATGAGGTGCATCCAATCCCCGTGCCAGATCCCGGATCAAATCCTCTGCATCCTCCAGCCCCACCGCCAACCGGATCAGCCCTTCCTTGATCCCCGCCGCGGCGCGCTGTTCGTCGGTCAGGCGGCCATGGGTGGTGCTGGCGGGATGGGTGATGGTGCTCTTCACATCGCCGAGGTTGGCGGTGATGGAGAACAGGCGGGTGTGGTCGATGACCTTCCATGCTGCCTCGCGCCCACCCTCGACCTCGAAGCCGACAATGCCGCCGAAACCTTTCATCTGGCGCTTGGCCAGTTCGTGTTGCGGATGGCTGGGAAGGCCTGGGTAGTAGACCCTGGAGACGCGCGGATGGGCGGCCAGCCATTCGGCCAGCTTTTGCGCGTTGGCACTGTGCGCCTTCATGCGCAGGTTGAGGGTTTCCAGTCCCTTGAGGAAGATCCAGGCGTTGAACGGGGCCATGGTGGGACCGGCGGTGCGCAGCACGCCGACGATCTCATCGGTGATGCTCTTCGGCCCGCACACCGCGCCGCCGATGGCCCTGCCCTGGCCATCAAGGAACTTGGTGGCGGAGTGGATGACCACGTCCGCACCAAGCGTGAGCGGACGTTGCAGGGCCGGGGTGCAGAAGCAGTTGTCCACCGCAAGCAAGGCGCCCGCGCCGTGGGCGATCTCGGCCACCGCGCGGATGTCGACAATCTCGGTCAGCGGGTTGGAAGGGGTTTCCAGGAACAACAGGCGGGTGTTGGGCCTGATCGCGGCGCGCCAGGCGGCAAGGTCGGTCAGATCGACATGACTGACCTCAATGCCGAACTTGGCGAAGTACTTGTTCCACAGCACGGTGGTGGTGCCGAACACCTGCTTGGAGACGATGACATGATCCCCGGCCTTGAGCAGGGCGAGACCCAGGCTCAGGATGGCGGCCATGCCGGAGGCGGTGGCGGCGCAATCCTCCGCACCCTCCAGCGCGGACAGGCGCTCCTCGAAGATGCGGGTGGTGGGGTTGGTGAAGCGGGCGTAGATATTGCCAGGCTTGGCCCCGGAAAAGCGCGCCGCCGCCTCGGCGGCATTGGCGAACACGAAGCTGGAGGTGGGGAAGATCGGCTCGCCGTGCTCACCTTCCGGGGTGCGATGGTGGCCGGTGCGGATGGCGAGGGTGGAAAAGCCGAGTTCGTCGTTTTGCTCGGGATGCATGGGGCGGCCTCATGGGAAAACACTGCATGGCCGCAATCATGCCCCTTCGGTAAGGAGACGAGAAGGGCCAAGAAACCCTGAATACGTTGGGATAGGGCAAGTCCCCTCCCCCCTTGCGGGGGAGGGTTAGGGAGAGGGGGGCCAAGCGGCGATCACCCTCTCCCCCCATCAAGGGGGAGGGGTAAGTGGTCGTGCCTTTCAGCGAAGGAGTAACCCGGTCAATTCGTGATGTAGACCAGCGTGCCTTCGCCCAAGCGGTCGAACAGGTCGATCACATCCGCGTTGTACATACGCACGCAACCATGCGAGGCGGGACGGCCGATCAGGCCCTCCTCCGGGGTGCCGTGGATGTAGATGAAGCGTTTGTAGGAGTCCACCCTGCCGCCCTGGTTGACGCCGGGCTCCAGTCCCTCCAGCCACATGATGCGGGTGGTGACGTCGTCCTCGGGCACGTCGATCGGGTCCTTGATGATCTCGGCGATGCGCCCGGTCGGTTTGCGCGATTTGAACACCATGCCCAGCGGCTCGCCTGCACCGATCATGGCACGGATACGATGCAGCCCGAGGGGGGTCTGGTTACTCCCCTCCTGGGCGCCGGGGCCGAAGGCGGAGGTGGAGACCGGATAGGTTTTGAACAGGCGGCCCTCCTGCATCAGGTACAGGCGCTGGGCGGCAATGCTGACCACCACATAGGGCTGTCCGGCACGCTGCCACTGCGTCTCGACGGCGCGCACCGCATTCGATGCCTTGAGCCCCTGCGGCGGTAGGGCGTCATTGGCCGTGGCGAGACCGGCCATGCTCAAAACCCCGATCAACAGCGGCAAAAACCAAGTACGCATTCCCTCAATCCGCGTTGTGCAGCCCGACCGCCACGATGTCGCGCGAACGGCCTTCCTGCCGAGGCTCCTTGGCTCCATCGGCACGCGCCTTCGCGATCGAGGCGAGGTATTCCTCGCTGACATCGCCGGTGACGTACTCGCCGGTGAAGCAGGAGCAGTCGAAGCGGGTAAGCGAGGGGTTGCCCTGACGCACGGCGTCGATCAGATCGTCGAGGTCCTGATAGATCAGGCGATCGGCGCCGATGGCCTGCCCGACCTCCTCCTCACTGCGACCGTGGGCGATCAGTTCCTCCGGGGCCGGCATATCGATGCCGTAGACATAAGCATAGCGCACCGGCGGCGCGGCGGAGGCCATGTAGACCTTGCGCGCGCCAGCCTCGCGCGCCATGCGGATGATCTCGGCCGAGGTCGTGCCGCGCACGATGGAATCGTCCACCAGCAGCACGTTCTTGCCCTCAAACTCGAGGTCGATGGCATTGAGCTTCTGGCGCACGGACTTCTTGCGCTGCGCCTGGCCCGGCATGATGAAGGTACGGCCAATGTAGCGGTTCTTGATGAAGCCCTCGCGGTAGGGCACGCCGAGGGCGACCGCCATCTCGAGCGCGGCGGTGCGACTGGTGTCCGGAATTGGGATGATCACGTCGATGTCGTGGTCCGGCCACTCGCGCTTGACCTTCTCGGCCAGCTTTTCGCCCATGCGCATGCGGGCCTTGTAGACCGACACCCCGTCAATGATGGAATCCGGCCGGGCCAGATAGACGTGCTCGAAGATGCAGGGGGCATAGGTCGGGTGGTCGGCGCACTGGCGGGTATGGATGCTACCGTCCTCACCGACGAAGATGGCCTCGCCGGGTTCGAGATCGCGCACCAGCTTGAAGCCGAGTGCCTCCACCGCCACGCTCTCGGAGGCGATGATCACCTCCTGCCCCTCCTCGGTCGCCCGCACGCCATAGCACACCGGACGGATGCCGAACGGATCGCGGAAGGCAAAGATCCCCATGCCCGCCACCAGTCCGATGACCGCATAGCCGCCCTTGATGCGACGATGGACGCGGCTGATGGCATCGAATACGTCGTCGAAGGTCGGCACAAGCTTGCCACAACGCTGCATCTCATGCGCAAACACGTTGAGCAGGACCTCCGAGTCGGAGGTGGTATTGAGGTGGCGCAGATCCTGCGCGTAGACCACCTTGCGCAGCTCTTCGGCATTGGTCAGGTTGCCGTTGTGCCCCAGGGCGATGCCGTAGGGGGCATTGACGTAGAACGGCTGCGCCTCGGCGGCGGACGAGTTGCCGGCCGTCGGGTAGCGGACATGGCCAATGCCGTAGTTCCCGGCCAGCTGGCGCATGTGGCGGGTATGGAACACATCCTTGACCAGGCCATTGTCCTTGCGCTGGTGCAGGCGCCCCTGCTCGCAGGTGATGATGCCCGCGGCGTCCTGACCACGATGCTGGAGGATGGTCAGACCATCATAGATGGTCTGGTTGACCGGGCTGCGCCCGACAATGCCGATGATTCCACACATGGGCTATCTCAAAGCTTGAAGTTTTGCGCCAGATCGTTCGGAAGCAGATCGCGCATCCATTTTGCGACCGGACTCAGGTTCTGGATGACCTGAGATTGCTTCCACCAGGGATCCTGCGGCATCGGCGTCAGGCTGCCGAGCAGGATCAGGACACACACCAAGAACACCCCGCGCACCAGGCCGAAGACGACCCCGATGCTACGGTCCGAACCCGAGAGGCCGGTCTTCCTCACCAGCAGGCCGATCACGGCGTTGATGATGCCACCGACGATCAGGGTCAGGATGAAGAGGATGACGAAGGCAATGGCGAGGCGCATCGAAGGGATGTCGATGCTCGCCGGCAAAAAAGGCGCCAAGTGAGCGGCGTAGAGGATGCCGATGACGAAGGCCGCAACCCAGGTCAGCAGAGAGACCATCTCCTTCATGAAGCCGCGCAGCACGCTGATCAGCGCGGAAAAGGCGATGACACCGAGCAGGACGAGGTCGACGGTCGTCAGGTGCATGGACACACGCAAGGGTTAAAGCGGCATTCTAACCGCAGAGATCGCGTTCACCAACGCACAGAGCGCGGATGGAGCAACGCCGAGAAAAAGGAAGGGGCGCCATGTGGCGCCCCTCGCATCGCAACCGCGTACGGCCATCAGGCCTCGGCGATCACGTTCACCTTGACGGTGGTGTTGACGTCGGTATGCAGATGCAGATCGATCTCATACTCGCCCACGGCACGCAACGGGCCGGTCGGCAGACGGACCTCACGCTTCTCGACGGCATGGCCGGCGGCGGTCAGGGCGTCGGCAATCTCGGCGGTGCCGATGGAGCCGAACAGCTTGCCTTCGGTACCGGCCTTGCCGGCGATGGTCACGGCCACACCCTCGAGCTGGGCTGCACGGGCCTGGGCTGCGGCCAGCGCCTCGGCGGCGGCCTTCTCCAGCTCCGCGCGGCGGGCTTCGAACTCGGCCACGTTGGACTTGGTGGCGACCTTGGCCTTGCCGTAGGGGATCAGGAAGTTGCGCGCGTAACCGTTGCGCACCTTCACCACGTCACCCAGGTTGCCCAGGTTTTCGACTTTGCTCAGCAGAATGACTTCCATTGCTCGTGCTCCCCTCAGTGACGGTCAGTGTAGGGCAGCAGCGCCAGGAAGCGCGCGCGCTTGATGGCCTCGGCCAGCTGGCGCTGATAGCGCACCTTGGTGCCGGTCACACGGCTCGGAACGATCTTGCCAGTCTCGGTCAGGAAACCCTTGAGGGTGGCGAGATCCTTGTAGTCGATGTGCTCAACGCCCTCGGCGGTGAACTTACAAAACTTGCGACGACGGAAATAACGGGACATGACTTTACCTCGCAAGCAGAATCAGGCGGACTCAGCGGCATCAGCCACTGCAGAGCCACGGCGGGGCTCTTCTTCCTTGACCATCGGCGACGGCTCGGTCACCGGACCGCTCATCTTGACCACGAGGTTGCGAAGAACCGCGTCGTTGAAGCGGAAGGCATCGGTCAGCTCATTCATGGCCTGCTGGCCGCACTCGATGTTCATGAGCACGTAGTGGGCCTTGTGGATCTTCTGGATCGGGTAGGCCAGCTGGCGACGGCCCCAGTCCTCGAGACGATGGATCTTGCCGCCGTCGGCTTCGATGATGGAGCGGTAACGCTCGATCATGGCCGGCACCTGCTCGCTCTGGTCCGGATGAACCAGGAAAACGACTTCATAGTGTCGCATGGATACTCCCTACGGATTGAACAGCCTGCCGCGCATCACGGTCAGGCAGGGTGAACCGCGCCCAACCCGGAGGGCCGGCGCGGGAAAAGCGGGATTATAGGAGAAAACTCCGCCCTGGCAAAACCCGTCAGCCGTCAGCCGGCGGCGAGGCGCTGTCGGCGGATTTCGTACAGGCTGACGCCGGCGGCCACCGAAACATTCAGGCTTTCGACCGCCCCCAGCATGGGCAGATTGACCAGCTCATCGCAGGCTTCACGCGTGAGGCGGCGCAGACCCGAGCCTTCCGCCCCCATCACCACGGCCAGAGGCTGGGTGGCCAGATGGGTCTGGTACAGGCTGTGATCGGCCTCGCCAGCAAGGCCAATCACCCAGAGGTTGCGTTGTTTGAGCCCCTCAAGGGTGCGCGCAAGGTTGGTCACCTGCACGAAGGGCACGCTCTCGGCCGCACCGGAGGCGACCTTGCGCACCGTCGGGGTCAACCCGACCGCGCGGTCCTTGGGGGCGATGACGGCCTGCGCCCCCGCCCCGTCGGCCACCCGCAGGCAGGCGCCGAGGTTGTGCGGGTCGGTCACGCCATCGAGCACCAGCAGCAGGGCGGGCTCATCCAGGCCGTCCAGCATGGCGTAGAGGTCGTTCTCGTCATAGGTCGGCGCCGCCCGGTACTGGGCCGCAACCCCCTGGTGGCGGTCGACGCGTGTCAGCCGGTCGAGCTCGCGCGGCTCGACCCGGGTGATGGAGAGTCCCAGCTCAGTCGCCAAGCGCTCCACCTCCTGCAGCCGCGCATCGCGCCGGCCCTGCGCAAACAGCAGGCGGACGATGTTGGCCGGATCATGGCGCAGCGCGGCCTCGACCGCGTGGATGCCAAACAACCAGCTTTCGTCGCTGCTTCCGAAGGATGCATCACGCTCCTGGCGCGGTCTGACACGGCGTCCTTTCCGCTCCTCGCCCCCCTCCGGATAAGGCTTGCGGCTCATTCCGGCTTCGCCCGGCGCGGCGGGCGACGGCGGCGCTTCTTCGGTTTGGGTTGGCTTTCCGTCTCTTCGATCAGCACATTGCCGTTCACATCGCCCGGTTCGTGCTCATCGAAATCCTCATCGGGCGAGACGGGCCCATGGCTTTCGGCCGCCGCCTCGCCCCCGCCCTTGCCCGTCTTCTTACGCCGGCGGCGCTTCTTCTTGCCCGGGGCCTGCTCCGCGGTCTCGGCCGCGGCCGGCTTGGCCTCACCACGGGGCAGGACGAAGTCGATCTTGCGCTCGTCCAGATCGACCCGCGCCACCTGCACGGTGACGGCATCGCCCAGTCGGTAGACCTGGCCGCTGCGCTCCCCGACCAGGCGGTGCCCCACCGGGTCGAAGTGGTAGTAGTCCTTGTCCAGCGCGGTGATGTGCAGCAGGCCCTCGACGAATACGCCCTTGAGCTCGACGAACAGGCCGAACGAGGTCACGGCGCTGATCACGCCTTCGAACACCTCGCCCACGCGGTCCTGCATGAACTCGCACTTGAGCCAGTCGGTGGCATCGCGGGTGGCCTCGTCGGCGCGGCGCTCGTTGTTGGAGCAGTGTTCGCCGATCAGGCCCAGCTCGTCATGCGCATAGGGGAAATGCTCGGGCCCGCCGGTACGCAGGACGTGACGGATGGCGCGGTGCACCAAAAGGTCCGGATAGCGGCGGATGGGCGAGGTGAAGTGCGCGTAATTGGCGTGCGCAAGGCCAAAGTGGCCGATATTGTCCGGCGAATACACTGCCTGCTTCATGGTGCGCAGCACCACGGTCTGGATCAGGTGCTGGTCCTCCCGCCCCTTGGCGGCCTCGAGCACGGCATTGAAGTCCTTGGCCTCCGGCTTGTCGCCCCCCCCCAGAGTGAGGCCAAGCTCGCCGAGGAAGGTGCGCAGGTCAGCGATCTTCTCCGCCGCCGGACGGTCGTGGACGCGGTACAGGCCCTCGATCTTGCGTCGCTCGAGGAAACGCGCGGCCGCGACGTTGGCGGCGATCATGCATTCCTCGATCAGGCGGTGAGCGTCATTGCGCTCGTAGGGCACAATCGCCTCGATCTTGCGGCCCTCGCCGAACACGATTTTGGTTTCGGTGGTATCGAAGTCCATCGCGCCGCGGCGGGTGCGCGCCTCCAGCAGCACGCCATACAGACCATGCAGGGACTCGAGGTGGGGCACGATCGGCGCGTATTCCTTGCGCAAGGCTTCATCCTTGTCGAGCAGGATCTTCGCCACCTTGGTGTAGGTCATGCGCGCGTGCGAGCGCATCACCCCCTCGTAGAAGCGCGAGCGGATGATGTCACCCTCGCGGTTGATCAGCATCTCGCACACCATGCACAGGCGGTCGACGTGCGGATTGATCGAGCACAGGCCGTTGGAGAGGATCTCCGGCAGCATGGGGATGACCCGCCCCGGGAAATACACCGAGGTGCTGCGGAAGAAGGCCTCGCGGTCCAGCGGGCTGCCCACGGTGACGTAGTGGGAGACATCGGCGATGGCGACGATCAGGCGCCAGCCCTTGGCGGTCGGCTCGCAGTACACGGCATCGTCGAAGTCGCGCGCGTCCTCGCCGTCGATGGTGACCAGCGGCACATCACGCAGGTCGACGCGCCCGAACTTGTCAGCCTCGGCCACCTCCTCGGAGAGGCCCGCGATCTGCGCCAGCACATCCTCCGGCCACTCATGACGCAGGCCATGGGTGTGGATGGCGACGTCGATCTCCATGCCCGGCGCCATGTGATCGCCCAGCACCTCGATCACCCGCCCGACCGGCTTGTTACGGAAGGTGGGCTGTTCGACCAACTGCACACGCACGATCTGGCCGTCCCTGGCCTCGCCGAGTCCGTCAGGCTGGATCAGCACATCCTGGGTGATGCGCTTGTTGTCCGGAATGACGAAGGCTACGCCGGATTCCAGTACCAGGCGGCCGACCACCTCGGCATTGGCGCGCTCCAGGACCTCGACCAGCGCCCCCTCGCGGCGGCCACGATGATCGATGCCGGTGATCTGCACCACCGCGCGGTCGCCATGCAGCAGGGCGCGCATCTGGCGCGCGGAAAGGAAGACGTCATCCCCACCCTCGTCCGGCACCAGGAAGCCGAAGCCGTCCTTGTGACCAATCACGCGGCCGCGCACCAGTTCGGACTTGTCCAACGGCACGTAGCCACCCTTGCGGTTGCGGATCAGCTGTCCGTCGCGTTCCATGGCCCGCAGGCGTCGGCGCAGGGCCTCGATGCGCTCGTCATCGTCATAGCCGAGATTGAGGAGCAGGCGCTCGAAGGTCGTGGGGCTGCCATGCGCCTTGATCATTTCGAGCAGGAGCTCGCGGCTGGCGATCGGGTTTTCGTACTTTTCCGCTTCGCGCTCGGCGTGCGGATCAAGCTTGGAGGTCATGCGGGCGTGGGCTCGATGGAATGGCTGATAGATCACAAACGCTTAGCATACCGCAAGCGTCGCGATCGTGTGGGAATCGTGGCGGTGTCGTCCCGCAGCGGCTGCGGAATGGGCGGAAAATCTTGCAAGGAAGCGCCATCATGATCGGCGGCGCAGACGGATGATGGGGGAACGACGATGACGCACCGTTCCCCATATCCCACTCAGGCTGCGAAGGGATGACGGAGGATGATCGTTTCTTCGCGATCCGGACCGGTGGAAATGATGTCCACCGGCACGCCGCACACCTCCTCGATGCGGCGGATGTAGGCGCGCGCCGTGGCCGGAAGGTCCTCGACGCGCTTGATGCCGACCGTGGATTGGCTCCAGCCCGGCATGTCCTCGTAGATCGGCTCAATGCTGGCGAAGCCGTCCGCGCCGACCGGCGGGGCCTTCATGATCTGACCGTCCACCTTGTAGCCGACGCACAGGCGCAGGTTATCGAGACCATCCAGCACGTCCAGCTTGGTCAGGCACAGGCCGCTGATGCTGTTGATCTGCACCGCGCGGCGCAGGGCGACGGCATCGAACCAGCCGCAGCGGCGCTGACGGCCGGTGGTGGCGCCGAACTCGTGGCCACGGGTACCGAGATGCTTGCCGATCGGATCGCCGACGTCCTGGGCGGCATCGTACTCCAGCTCGGTCGGGAAGGGGCCAGCGCCGACCCGGGTGGTGTAGGCCTTGGTGATGCCAAGCACGTAATCGAGCTCCAACGGGCCGACACCGGTGCCGGTGGAGGCGCCGCCGGCGGTGGTGTTGGAGGAGGTCACGAACGGATAGGTGCCGTGGTCGATGTCCAGCAGGGTGCCCTGCGCGCCCTCGAACAGGATGTTCCTGCCCGCCCGGCGCAGCTCGTGCAGGTATTCCGTCACGTCGATGATCATCGGCGCGAGGATCTCGGCATAGCCCATGCAGTCATCCAGCACGCGCTGGAAGTCGATGGTGTCGGCGTGGAAGTAGTGCTTCAGCACGAAGTTGTGGTAGTCCAGCACCGAGCCGAGCTTCTCGGCAAAGCGCTCGCGGTGGAGCAGGTCGATCAGGCGCAGGGCGCGGCGCGCCACCTTGTCCTCGTAGGCCGGACCGATGCCGCGCCCGGTGGTGCCGATGGCGCCACGACCGGCGGCACGCTCGCGGGCCTGATCCAACGCGACATGGTAGGGCAGGATCAACGGGCAGGCGGCGGACAGCTTCAGGCGCTCGCGCACCGGCACGCCCCGTGCCTCGAGCTGGGTCATCTCCTTGAGCAGGGCATCGGGGGCAAGCACCACGCCGTTGCCGATCACGCACTCCACCCCCTCGCGCAGGATGCCGGAGGGGATCAGGTGCAGGACGGTCTTCTCGCCATTCACCCACAGGGTGTGACCGGCGTTGTGACCGCCCTGGAAACGCACCACGGCGGCGACCTGATCGGTCAGAAGGTCAACGACCTTGCCCTTGCCCTCGTCGCCCCACTGGGAGCCCAGAACCACAATACTTTTGGCCATGAAGGTCAAATCTCAATCTTTGGGTAATGCTTTGACGATCCAGGCGGAGTGTTCGCATGCAATCACACGGTCAAAACCGTGCGCGCGAAGCTCCGCCCAGCGTTCAGGGGTCGGCCCCTGCTCGGAGAGTGCGTACACGACCCGCTCGCCCCGCGCGCGCAGTTCACGCACCAGGGCGGTCAACTCAGGGTCATCCCCGGAGGGGGCCAGGATGGCGCCCCTGCCCTCCTCGGTCGGGGCGGCAAAGGCTGCCAGTGCACGCACATCCGCGGAAAAACCGGTTGCCGGGCGAGCGCGGCCGAAGGCCTCGCCAATGCCGTCGTAACGCCCACCACGCGCGATCGCCTGCCCCTGTCCCGGCACATAGGCCGCGAACACGATGCCGGTGTGGTAGTGGTAGCCGCGCAGTTCCGCCAGGTCAAAATGCAGCCGGACCGCCCCGCCCCGCCCCTGCAGGGCACGGGCCACCGCGCCGAGGTCGGCCAGGGCCTGCTGCACCTCATCCCCGGCCACCGCCAGAAGGCGGCTGGCCTCATCCAGGACGGTCAAGCCCTCGCCATGCAGATCCGGCAGGGCGCGCAGCATGGCCGCGATCCCCTCCGGAAGCAGGCGGGCGGCGATGAAGCCCTCGATCTCCGGCACGGCCTTGCGCTGCAACAGATCGAAGAAGCCTGCCTCATCCTCCGCATCGAAACCGGCCTGGCGCGCAAGGGCGCGGTAAATGCCGACATGCCCAAGGTCCAGCCAGACCTCGCGCACCCCAGCCACCTCCAGGGTTTCCAGCATCAGACGCAGGATTTCGATGTCGCTCGCGGTGCCGGCATGGCCGAACAGCTCGGCGCCCACCTGCATCGGGGCACGGGTGCCGGCGAAACCGCCGGGCAGGGCGTGCAGCACGGTACCGAGGTAACAGAGCCGGGTCGGCCCCTCCTGGCGCAGGCTGTGCGCGTCGATGCGCGCCATCTGCGGCGTCATGTCGGCACGCACGCCCATCAGGCGACCGGTGAGCTGGTCGATCAGCTTGAAGGTCGACAGGTCCAGGTCATCCCCGGGATGGATCAGCAGCGATTCGACGTACTCGATCATCGGCGGGATGACGAGCTCGTAGCCCCAACTGCGGAAATGGTCGAGCAGGCTGCGACGCAGGGCCTCGGTGGCCCACGCCGCCTGCGGCAGAAGTTCATCGATGCCAGCCGGAAGAAGCCAGCGGTTTTCTTGTGTCATTGCCTATTCACCCACGCACGAGGCCGAGCAGCACGAGGCCGAGCATGATGATCCCCAGGGCCACCAGTCGCAGGGTGCGATCCGGCAAGGCCGCGAGCTGTTCAACCGACTGGCGGTAGACCCTCGGGCTGATGAGGGGCAGCAGCCCCTCGAACACCAGCACCAGGGCCAGGGCGGCCCACAAATCGTCGGACATGGACGGGATTACCGCTTGCCCGAACCCGCCGGGCTGCCGAAGTAGCGGAAGAACTCGCTGTCCGGTTGCAGCACCAGGACATCATCCTTGCTGGTGAAGGACTTTCCGTAGGCCTCGAGGCTGCGATAAAACTCGAAGAAATCACGGTCCTTGCCATAGGCCTCGGCATACAGACGGGCGGCCTCGGCATCACCTTCACCACGGATGGCCTGAGCCTCGGCGTAGGCGTTGGCGAGGATCTCCTCACGCTGGCGCTCCGCATCGGCGGTGATCTTCTTCGCCTGCTCCTCGCCGCGCGAGCGGAAGGCTTTGGCCACCGTGGCACGCTCCTTCTCCATGCGCCGGTAGACCGAATCACTGACCTCCGAGGGCAGGTCGATGCGCTTGATGCGCACATCCACCACCTCGATGCCGAGCTTGGCGGCCTCGGTATTGGCCGCCGCACGCACGGCGTCCATCATCTCGCCTCGCGCCCCGGTCACCGCATCCTGGATGGTGCGCGAGGAAAGCTGGTTCTTCATGCCATCCTTGATGATCTGCGACAGGCGCGCGGCTGCGGCCCGCTCATCGCCCCGGGTGGAGCGGTGATAGAGGCTCACATCAGCAATCCGCCACTTGATGAAGGCATCGACAATGACGTTCTTCTTCTCGCTGGTCAGATAACGCTCGGGCGGCGCATCCAGACTCAACAGACGGCCGTCGTAACGGCGGATGCTGTGGATGAGCGGCAGCTTGAAATGCAGCCCCGGAGCAAAATCGGTCCTGACGATCTCACCCAGGCGGAACATGACTACGCGGTCATATTCGCGCACGGTGAAGGCCGACATGGCCAGCAGGCCAGCGCCGAGCGCCAGGGCAGGCAGGATGAGGTTACGCGCGGACATTACGGGGTCTCCCTCGAGCGCAGGTCAGTGCGGGCGCGCGAATCCATGCGCGGCAGGGCCTGGGTGGGCGCCTGGGCCGGTGCGGACGGCTGGGCCGCGGCAGGGGCCTCGGCAGGCTTGCCCCCCTGCATCATGCGGTCGAGCGGCAGATAGAGAACGTTGTTGCCACCCTGCACATCCATGACCACCTTGCTGCTCTTGCCCAGCACGTTCTCGACGGTTTCCAGATACAGGCGCTTGCGGGTCACCTCCGGCGCCTTGCGGTATTCGGCCAAAAGGTCGTTGAAGCGTTTGGCCTCACCCTCGGCAGCCTTGCTCACGCGGGTGCGATAGGCACGCGCCTCCTCGACCATCTGCCGGGCCTGACCACGGGCCTGCGGGATGATGCCGTTGGCGTAGGCCTCGGCCTCGTTGATGAAGCGCTGTTCGTCCTCGCGCGCCTTGATGGCATCCGCGAAGGCCGGTTGCACCTGCTCGGGCGGCTGGGCGTCCTGGAGCGTGACCGACTTGACGTCCAGCCCGGTCGCGTAACGGTCGAGGATCTCCTGGACCACGGACTTCACCTGGCCGGGGATCTCCGCCCGTCCTTCAGTGAGAACGTAATCCATGGTGTTCTTGCCGATCACCTCACGCACCGCACTCTGACTGGCCTCCTGCAAGGTGCCATCCGGATCGCGGGCATTGAACAGATACTGGGCCGGATCCTTGACGTTGTACTGCACGGCCACCTCGACATCGACGATGTTCTCGTCCGAGGTAAGGATCTGCATCTTCATCTGCTTGCTGCGGAACTGGTCTACATCCACCGCTTCCACGGTCTGGATCGGGTACGGCAGATGCCAGTGCGGCCCAGGCAGGCTGGTGCCGACATACTTGCCGAACTGCATCACCACACCACGCTGGCCGTCATTAACGATGTAGATACCGGAGGCCAGCCACACGGCCAGACCGATGCCAGCCAGCAGACCGATCCCGCCGGCACCGGGAGCCCTGGCGCCGCCCTTGCCGCCCAGCTTGCCGCCGAGGTCCTTCAGCCACTGGTCGAGATTCGGGCCTTCGCCGCCACGACGGGGCGATTTCCACGGATCCTGGGGGCCACCGCCAGGCTCATTCCACGCCATAAGCTGTCCTCTTAAAGGGCATTTGATTTCAAGATCGGGGATTTTATGGGGAGGTTGCAGGCCCAGGCAAGGAAAGTCACCGATCCAGCGCAAGCCGGAGACCCGGTTCGTGGGCCAGCAACTGGTTCCAGCGCACGGCGGGCAGGCGCAGACCGAGATGCCAGCCGCCCTCTTCGTCCATGCGCTCCGAGGTGATTGCCCCCTCGGCATACAGGCGGGCCCGCAAACGGGCCTCCGCGGGCGTAAGAGACACGTCGAGGCGCACGATCTCTTCGGCCAGGCAGGCTTCGATGGCCTCGATGAGCAGATCAAGACCCAGCCCCTTGGCCGCCGAGATCCACACCCTGCGCGGACGCCCCTCCTCGTCGACCTCGATGCGCGGCTCGCGCCCCATCAGGTCGATCTTGTTGTAGACCTCAAGCACGGGGACCTCGTCGGCACCGATCTGCGCAAGCACGGACTCGACCTCGGTGATGCGCTCCTCCCGCCCCTCGCTCTGGGCGTCGATCACATGCAGCAGCAGGTCCGCCTCACGGGTCTCCTCCAGGGTGGAGCGGAAGGCCGCCACCAACTCGTGCGGCAGGTCGGCAATGAAACCGACCGTGTCCGCCAGCACCATCGCCCCGCCCTGCGGCAGCTCGACGCGGCGCAGGGTGGCATCGAGGGTGGCGAACAGCTGGTCGGCAGCGTACACACCCGCCTCGGTCAGGCGGTTGAACAAGGTGGACTTGCCGGCGTTGGTGTAGCCGACCAGGGCCACGGTGGGCACCTCGGCACGCTGACGCCCCTTGCGGCCTTCCTGCCGCTGCGCGCGGACCTTCTCCAGCCGCTTCTTCAGCTGGTTGATCCGCACCGCGACCAGACGCCGGTCGGTCTCCAGCTGGGTCTCGCCCGGGCCGCGCAAGCCGATGCCGCCCTTTTGGCGCTCAAGGTGGGTCCAGCCGCGCACCAGACGAGTGGAGAGGTGCTGCAACTGGGCCAGCTCGACCTGCAGCTTGCCCTCATGCGAACGGGCACGCTGGGCAAAGATGTCGAGGATCAGCCCGGCACGGTCGAGCACCCGGCAACCGAGCAGCTTTTCGAGGTTGCGCTCCTGACTCGGGGAGAGGTCATGATTGACGATGACCAGGCTCGCCCCGCGCGCCTCGACCTCCTGCCGGAGCTCCTCCGCCTTGCCGCTGCCGATCAGGGTGCGCGCATCGAACTGGGTGCGGGTGACGACCAGCACGCTCTCGATGGCGGCCCCGGCGGAGCGGGCGAGCTCGACGAACTCATCGAGCGCCTCGGGGGATTCATCCGTGCGCGAGCGCACGTGCAGCAGGACGGCCTTCTCACCCTCCCCGGTGGTCTTCACCCCGGGGCGTTCGAACAATTCCATCCGCGCTTCAGATGCCTTCGTTGAGGTCAGGATGGCCGGTCTCGACCTCCTGCCCGTCGGACGGGATGTCCATCGCCACCGGACGGGCCGGCACGATGGTGGAGATGGCGTGTTTGTACACCATCTGGCTGACGGTATTGCGCAGCAGCACCACGTAGGCGTCGAAGGATTCGACCTGGCCCTGCAGCTTGATGCCGTTGACCAGGTAGATGGACACCGGCACGCGCTCGCGGCGCAGGGCGTTCAGAAAGGGTTCTTGCAGGGTTTGGCCTTTGGCCATGAAATCGTCCTCAAATCGTTCTTAGTACATGTTAGCACGCGACAAAACCGCCCCCGGCGAGCCAGGACTCCAGCCCCGCGGCCAGCCGGTCGGGGGCCACCTCCATGTCCAGCTCATGCAGTTTCTGCTCGCTGCGCAGCCAGGTCATCTGCCGCTTGGCCAGGCCCCGGGTCGCGGTCACGCCCAGTTCCACCATCCGTTCATACGTATGGGCACCATCGAGATATTCCCAGACCTGGCGATAGCCCACCGAACGCATGGACGGCAGGCCAAGATGCAGGTCATCACGGGCGCGCAGGGCCTCGACCTCCTGGATGAACCCGGCCTCGAGCATCTGGGTAAAACGTTCGGCAATCCGCTCACGCAAGAGTTCACGCGGGGGGATGAGGGCGAGCTTCAACACCCGGCCGACCTCCGGAGCCGCTTGCGCCCGCCCACGGGCCTGCCACACGGAGAGCGGCACCCCGGTCAGGCGCCACACCTCCAGCGCCCGCCCCAGCCGCTGAGGGTCGTTGGGATGGATGCGCGCCGCGGCCTCGGGATCGACCCGGGCCAGCTCCGCATGCAGGGCGGCCCAGCCGCGCGCCTCTGCCTCAGCCTGGATCGCCTCACGCAGCTCGGGATCGGCGGCGGGCAGTTCGGCCAGGCCATGCTCCAGGGCGCGGTAGTAGAGCATGGTGCCGCCGACCAGAAGCGGGATGCGCCCCTCCGCGTGGATCTCGCGCATCGCCGCCAGCGCATCCTGACGGAAACGGGCGGCGGAATAGGCCTCGGCCGGGTCAAGGATATCGATCAGCCGATGGGGGAATTCACGCAGGGTCTCGGCATCCGGCTTGGCGGTGCCGATGTTCATGCCGCGATAGACCAAGGCCGAGTCCACGCTGACGAGTTCGACCGGCAGGCGCCGCGCGAGCTCCAGCGCAAGCCCCGTCTTGCCGGAGGCCGTGGGGCCCATGAGCCAGATGGATTGCATCGTACCGATGGGCGCGTGGATCAGGCGGCCTGCCGCTCAGAACGCATGGGCTGGATCTTCGCCAACTCATCCGCCAGGCGCTCCTTCGCCAGCACGGTGTCATATTTGGCCTGCAGCCTGAGCCACCAACCGTCGCTTAGGCCAAAGAAGCGGCACAGGCGTAGGTCGGTATCCGCCGTGATGGCACGCTTGCCGTGCACGATCTCATTGATCCTGCGCGGCGGGACCCCGATCGCCTTGGCCAAGGCGTATTGGGACAGCTCCGCGGGTTTGAGGAATTCTTCGAGCAGCATTTCACCGGGCGATACCGGCGGAAGTTCGCGTTTCATGGTCATAAGCCTCAGTGATAGTCCACGATCTCGACATCCCAGGCCGCCCCGTTCTCGAAGCGAAAACAGACCCGCCATTGCGCATTGATGCGCACACTCCATTGCCCCAAGCGGTCGCCCTTCAGAGGCTCGAGTCGGTTGCCGGGGGGCGCACGCATGTCCTCGATGGTCTCGGCGAGCTCGAGCTGCTCCAACTTGCGCAGTGCCGCACGTTCGATTTGCGCGAATCGTGCCACCCGTTTTCCTTGAAACAAGGATTCCGTGTCCTTGCATTTGAACGTCTTGATCATGTCCCGATATTAACGCCCAACGTTAATAGCGCAACACTCACTGCCCGCGCAGAAAGAGGCGATCGAGATCCGCCATGGTCAGCCGGGTCCAGGTGGGGCGGCCGTGGTTGCACTGGTCGGCGCGCGGGGTGGCCTCCATGTCGCGCAGCAAGGCGTTCATCTCCGCCAGGGTGAGCCTGCGACCGGCACGCACGGAGCCATGGCAGGCCATGCGCGAGAGCACGGCGTGGAGGGCCTGTTCGATCCTGCGGGAATCGCCGTGGCGGGCGATTTCCTCCAGGGTATCAAGGGCAAGACTTGCGATGTCGGCATGGGCCAGCAGGGTGGGTACCTCGCGCACGACGAGGGTGGTCGGGCCGATGGCATCGAGCACGAGCCCCAGCCGGGTCAGGGCCTCCCGGCCCTCCTCCACCGCATCCATCAGGCGGGCATCCACCTCCAGCGGCAGCGGGACGAGCAGCGGCTGGCGGCGGATGCCATCCTCCTCCAGGGCGCGCTTGAGCCGCTCGTAGGCGATGCGCTCGGCGGCCGCGTGCATGTCGACCACGATCAGACCCTCGGCGTTCTCGGCCAGGATGTAGACGCCATGGAGCTGGGCGATGGCGTAGCCGAGCGGGGGGATGGTGGCATCGCTGGGGGAAGCGTCGTCCCTCACCCCTTCCCCTCTCCCAGAGGGCGAGGGGTAGGAAGGCTCAGCGAGGGCCTGGTAGGCGGCGAGGGTTTCGCGTACCTCGAAGCGGCTGGGCTGCAACGGCAGACCGCTCTGCCGAGGGGGGGCATAGCTTGTCTGGGATTCCTGAAGCTGAAGGGAGGGTGTCCCCACCTGGCCCGAGGCGAGGCCGAGCGCCGAGGCAACACGCACTGGCCCTGCCGTGGGGCGCAGTTCTCCGATCACACGGTGCAGGGTGGAGAACAGGAAGTCATGCACCCGGCGCGCCTCGCGGAAGCGTACCTCCAGCTTGGCCGGGTGGACGTTGACATCCACGCCCTCCGGGTCGAGTGCAAGGAACAGCGCGTAGGAGGGCTGGCGTGCGCCGTGCAGCACATCGGCATAGGCCTGACGCACGGCGTGCAGGACGACCTTGTCGCGCACGGCACGGCCGTTGACGAAGAAGTGTTGCACCTCGGCACGTTCTCGCGCGTGGGTGGGGGGCTCCAGCCAGCCCCACAGCCTGAGACCATCGATCTCCTGCTCGAAAAAGATGGCGCTGGATGCGAAGGATGAGCCGCCGATGGCGGCCAGGCGCGCCTCGGCGGGCTCGTCGGCCTCCGTGCGCCAGAGCACCCGCCCCCCCGAGCGCAGGGTGAAACCCACATCGCGCCGGGCGAGCGCCATGCGGCGGAGGGTCTCGTCCAGGTGGTGCTGTTCGGTGCGCTCGGCGCGCAGGAACTTGCGCCGGGCGGGGACGTTGAAGAACAGATCGCGCATCTCCACCGTGGTGCCCTGCGGGTGGGCGGCCGGGACCACCTCCGCCCGTCCCGGGTCGCCCGGGCTGTGGATGCGCCAGGCATGTTCGGCCCCCACCGCGCGGGAGGTCAGGCTGAAATCCGAGACCGAGGCAATGCTGGCCAGGGCCTCGCCACGGAAACCGAAGCTGCCGACGCGCAGTAGGTCGTCGAGATTGCGGATCTTGCTGGTGGCGTGGCTGGCGATGGCGAGCGGCAGGTCCTCGCGCTCGATGCCCCGTCCGTCGTCCCGCACCCGCAAAAGGCGTACTCCGGCGCCCTCGATGTCCACCTCGATCCGCGAGGCCCCTGCGTCGAGGCTGTTCTCCACCAACTCCTTGAGCACGCTCGCCGGGCGCTCGACCACCTCGCCGGCGGCAATCTGGTTGATCAGCTGGGGTGGGAGGACCTGGATTCTGGACATGCCGAACGGTTGACGGGTGCAATCAGCCGATCAGCATGGGGGTGTTGACGGTCGGGATCAAGTGGCACGCCTGATGGCCAAACGTTGTAAGGCCTCCAGCAACAGGGCCCGGGGCCCGCCTCAACGAGCATTACCACGAAGCGCGAACCTTAGAGGCGGGCGAAACGAGACCTCCGGTGGTGAGAGAAAAGCACCCTCACCCCAACCCCTCTCCCGCATGCGGGAGAGGGGGCAAGAAAACCTTCGGTGCGTAAACACACGCTCAGAGCATGGCAAAATGGGTGCCCTCCAGCGCCTTGCTCGCGTAATAGCTGTGCAGGCCGCGGAACACCGAGCGCGCCACCTTCTCCTGGTGGATTGGCGTACGCAGCTTGCGCTCCTCTTCCGGGTTGGAGAGGAAGGCACTCTCGACCAAAAGCGAAGGGATGTCCGGCGACTTGAGCACTACGAAGCCCGCCTGCTGCACCTCGCGCTTGTGCACCGCACCGATCTCCCCCAGTTCGGTCAGCACACGCTGGCCGGCATCCAGGCTGGCCTGCATACTGGCGGTCTGGGAGAGGTCGAGCAGGACGGATGCAAGGGTATCGTTGCGGTCACTGAGGCTCACCCCACCCACCAGATCGGCGGCGTTTTCCTTATCGGCCATCCAGCGCGCAGCCTCCGAGCTTGCGCCGTTGAGCGAGAGACAGAACACGGAGGCACCGCGCGCGTCCGGGTCGCTGAAGGCGTCCGCGTGCAGGGAGATGAACATGTCCGCCTTGTGCTTGCGCGCAATGCGGGTGCGCTCGCGCAACGGGATGAAGACATCGCTGCTGCGGGTCAGCACCGGCTTGAAGCCGCGCTCCGCGCGCAGCATGGCCTCCAGCTTGCGGGCGATGGCGAGGGTCACGTCCTTCTCGCGGGTGCCGTCGCGCCCCACGGCACCGGGATCCTTGCCGCCATGCCCGGCGTCAATGGCGATCACAAGGTCACGCAGGCCGCCGCGCGGGGCCTCGCGCACCGGCACCGGACGCTCGACCGCGACCGGCGCGGGGCGGGCGGCCGGTGGCTCAGCCTTCGCCACACTGGCCGGAGCGGCCATGCCGAGCGGCGGGTGCGGCATGTCCAGCACCAACTTGAAGCCCTTGCCGTCGGGATTGGGCAAAAGCAGGGCACTGGGCTTGGTGGGCTGGTGCACATCCAGCACCAGGCGCAGGTCACTGCCGTTCTGGATACCGCTGCGCAGGCGGGAGACGATGCAGCCATCCGGCAACCTGAGGTCGAAATCACGCGGCAGGCTGGTCTCGCTCAGGTCCAGCACCACGCGGTTCGGATTGCCGAGGGTGAAGACCTTGTAATCCGCCGGCGCGGTGAGGTCGATGACCAGACGCGTGCCGCGCTCGCTCAGGCTGGTGCTGGCCTCGCGTACGGAGGCACGAACCCCAGCATAGGCGGACTCGGGCAGCCAGAGCAGCGACGCCCCGCCGCCCAACAGACCAAGCAAGAAACGACGACGGGCATTGCTTTCATGGGCTGAAGTCATGACCCACCTCGCGCACTCAACGGACTCATGCGTGTTTTTATAGTCGAGAGGCGGCGAAAGTTCAATGCTATGAAGGAGATAAGCCCCATTCCTTGAGCCGATCCTTAACTCGGACCAACCAAGAGGCCCCGGTGGGGCTCAACGCCTCCAGAAAACACGCCCGCCCCGCGGGCTGGTGCTCCAGGCGGATCGCCAGGTCGGGCGGCGGCAATACCCCCTCACCGCGCTCCGGCCATTCGACGAGGCAGAGCGTGTCCGCGCCGAAGTCCTCGCGCGCGCCCATCCACTCCAGTTCCTCCGCGTCCGCCAGGCGGTAGAGGTCATAGTGGGCGATGCGGTGCCCCTCGATCTCGTAGGGCTCGACCAGGGTGTAGGTGGGACTGACCACCCGCCCCGCATACCCCAGGGCGCGCAGGAAGGACCGCACCAGCGTCGTCTTGCCTGCCCCAAGCTGACCATGCAGGGCCACCCAGCCGGAGCGCGGCGCCGTGTGCGCCAGCACGCCGCCCAGGGCCTCGGTGGCGGCCTCGTCGGCAAGCGTGAGCCTCAGCATGGGGCGATTTCCTCGAGCAGGCGGCGGGCATGGGGCAGCAGGTCGAGGGCGAGCACGCCCCGCCCTTCCGCAGCCGCAGCCTCACCCGCTGCGGCATGCAGGCAGACGCCAAGACGGGCCGCATCCCCCGGCGCCAACCCTTGGGCCAGCAGGGCGCCGAGCATGCCGGAGAGCACATCGCCCATGCCGCCGCTGGCCATGGCCGGATGCCCGTGCTCACAGCGAACGAGGCCGGCGTCATCCGCGATGAGGCTGCCCGCGCCTTTGAGTACCCAGGTCGCACCGAAGGAGGCCTGCAAGGCGTGGGCGGCCGCCATGCGATCGGCCTGGATGACGTCGATGCCTGTAGCGAGCAGGCGCGCGGCCTCACCGGGATGGGGCGTGAGGATGGCAGGCGCAGTGAGCCGTTGCCTGGACTGCGCGAGCAGGTTCAGGGCATCGGCATCCACCACCATCGGCAGCCCAGCCGCGAATGCGGCCGCGAACAACGCCTCGGCCCACGCGTCCTGGCCAAGGCCGGGGCCAAGCACGAGGACGGTGGCGCGGGAGAGCAGCGGCTGCAATGCCTCGGCGCGCTCCACCCCGTGCACCATGAGCTCGGGCCGGGTGGCACCGAGAAAAGGGGCATGACTGGTGCGGGTGGCGATGCTCACCAGCCCGGCCCCGAGGCGGGCGGCGGCCTCGGCAGCCATCCTTGCAGCCCCCGCCATGCCATGGTTGCCACCGATCACCAGCACATGGCCGTAGTCGCCCTTGTGGCTGTCGCGCCGACGCGGCGGCAGGATGCCGCGCAGGTCGGTGAGGAGGAGAGGCGAAGGCTGGCTCATCGGCGCGGGATAAAACCGAGCACATCCATGGCGCTGCGCAGGGTCACCTCGGCCCGCGCCGCGGCCTTGTCCGCGCCGTCGTTGAGCAGGCGCATCAGTTCACCCCCCTCCCCGCGCAGCTCGCGATAACGCTGTTGCACCGGCTCGAGGAAGGCGATGACGGCATCGGCACAGGTCTTCTTCAGGGTGCCGTAGCCCTGCCCGGCGAGCTGTGCCTCCCAGTGCTGGATGCTCTGGCCGGTGACGGTGGCGAGCAGGGTCAAAAGGTTGGACACCCCGGCCTTGTGCTCCGGGTCGAAGCGGATCTCGGTCTCCGAATCGGTCACCGCCCGCATCAGCTTCTTACGCACCTTGGCCGGATCATCCAGGAGGGCGATGGAGGCCTGTTCGTTGGGGTCGGATTTGGACATCTTCTTGCTCGGGTCCTGCAGGCTCATGATCCGCCCCCCCACCTCGGGAATCATCGGCTCCGGCACGGTGAACACCGGGCCGTACAGATTGTTGAAGCGGATGGCGAGATCACGCGCAAGCTCCAGATGCTGTTTCTGGTCGTGGCCCACCGGCACCAGGTTGGACTGATAGAGCAGGATGTCAGCCGCCATCAGCACCGGGTAGTCGAACAGGCCGACGTTGATGTTGGCCTCGTGCTGCTGCGACTTGTCCTTGAACTGGGTCATCCGCGACAGCTCGCCCATGTAGGCATAGCAGTTGAGGATCCAGCCAAGCTCGGCATGCGCCGGCACATGTGACTGCACGAACAGGGTGGACTTGGCCGGGTCGATGCCACAGGCGAGGTAGAGGGCGATGAAGTCCAGGCTGCGCTCGCGCAAAAGCTTCGGGTCCTGACGCACGGTGATCGCGTGCAGGTCGACCAGCATGAACAGGCTGTCGTGGGTGTCCTGCAGCTTCACCCAGTTGCGGATGGCGCCGATGTAGTGGCCGATGAGCAGGTTGCCGGAAGGCTGGATACCGGAGAGAACCACCGGACGGGTCGTCGTTTGCGCGGTCATGGGGCTGGAGGATCGGTTCGGAAGCAGAAAATGCCGGCCATGATAGGCCGGGTACGGAGGGCGTTCAAACGCCGCTTGCCAAGACCTGCGCGCACCGATAAGTTCAAGCGATGCATCACAGCCCCCTCACCGACGTCCTCCTCCTACTCGCGGCCTCCGTGCTCGCGGTGACCCTCTTTCGCCGCCTCAACCTGCCGCCCCTCCTCGCCTATCTCGGCGTCGGCGCGCTGGTCGGACCGCATGCCCTCGGCTGGGTGCCGGATACCGAAAATACGCGATTTTTGGCCGAATTCGGCGTGGTCTTCCTGCTGTTCACCCTCGGCCTGGAGTTCTCGCTGACCCGGCTGGTCGCCATGCGGCGCGCGGTGCTGGGCATGGGCGGCGCGCAGGTGGCAATCACCGCACTGGTCGCGGGCAGTGCGGCCTGGGCCTTGGGGCTTTCCATTCCCGGGGCGTTGGTGGTCGGCGGCGTGCTGGCCATGTCCTCCACCGCCATCGTCATCAAATTATTGACCGAACAACTGGAGATCAACTCCCGCCACGGACGGGCCGCGATCGGCATCCTGCTGTTCCAGGACCTCGCGGTCATCCCGTTCCTGATTCTGATCCCGGCCTTGGCCGCAGGGGGGGATCACATCGGTCAGGACATGGCCATCGCCCTGGGCAAGGGTGTGCTGGTCACCGGCCTCCTGCTCGCCGCCGGACGCTGGCTGCTGCGCCCGCTGTTTCACGAGATCGCCAAGGCACGTTCGCCGGAGCTGTTCACCCTGGCGGTGCTGCTGGTGGCCCTCTCCTCCGCCGCGCTGACCCATGCGGCCGGCCTCTCGATGGCACTCGGCGCCTTCCTCGCCGGGATCATGCTGTCCGAGACCGCCTACCGCCACCAGATCGAGAGCGACATCCGCCCTTTCCAGGACGTCCTCCTCGGCCTGTTCTTCATCACCATCGGCATGCTACTCGACATGCAGGCCCTGCCCCATATCCTGCCGAGCGCCCTCGGCCTGCTGGTGCTGATGGTGCTGATGAAGACGCTGATCATCTTCGGCGTGGGCGTCGCCCTGCGCGAGGAGCCGGGCGTGGCCCTGCGCACCGGCCTTGTGCTGGCACAGGGCGGGGAATTCGGCTTTGCCCTGCTGGCGCTGGCCTCGCGCGGCAGCCTGCTGTCGCACGAGGCGGTGCAGGTCGTACTCACCACCGTGTTGCTGAGCATGGTCGCCACCCCCTTCCTGGTGCGCTACAACGGCCGCATCACCAAGGCCCTGATCCGCGGCTACCGGCAGACCTATGTCGAACGGCGCGAGGAGATCGCCCAGCAGAGCGCCGAACTCACGGGGCACGTCATCCTCTCAGGCTTCGGCCGCGTGGGACAGAACCTTGCCTACCTGCTCGAGCAGGAGGACATCCCCTACATTGCGCTCGAGGTCGATCCCGACATCATCCAGAAGGCCCAGCGCGCGGGCTACAACGTCCATTTCGCCAACGCCACCCACATCGACCTGCTGCGCGCTGCCGGCATCGACAAGGCACGCGCGCTGGTGATCACCCATCACGATGCCGAGGCGGCACTCAAGACCCTCAACGTGGTCCGGCTCCAATATAAGGAATTGCCGGTGTTCGTGCGCGTGCTGTCCATCAACCGCATGGACGACCTCCTCCGGGCGGGGGCGACCGAGGTGGTGGCGGATGCCTTCGAAGCCAGTCTCATGCTGGGCGCCCACCTGACCACCCGCCTGGGCGTTCCGATGCGGCGCGCGCTGCACCGGGCCCAGCGCATCCGCCACGACCACTACAGCCTGCTGCGCCACATCTTCCAGGGCCGCGGCGATTCCGTGGATGCCGCCAATGCCCTGCGCGGCTCGCTCGCCAGCATCACCCTTCCCCCCGGGGCCTGGGCCGTGGGGCGCACCCTTGGCGAGGCCCTCGCCGGACTGGATGTCCTGCCCGACGCCATCCGCCGTGGCGGAATCAAGGGGGACATGCCAGAATCGACCACGGTGCTCCAGGCGGATGACACCCTGATCCTCTACGGAACCGAGAAGGAACTTGAACGGGCCGAGGCCCATCTGCTGGGAGGGCAATGACTGATCATGCATACCGCATCCAGCCCATGGAGCACCGTGCGCATCGTTGACGCCGAGCCTGCTCGGGCGGGAGCGCATGCATGAACCCGATCACCCCTCTGCGCCAAGCGTGTCTCACAGCCTTCCGCGACGCCCTCGGGGCGATCCTCCTGCAAGCCGAGGAACTCCTGTTCGCCCTTGCGGGACAGTCGAGCGAAGGGAGTGCGGTCGACCTGCATCTGGATACGCTGCGCTATCTGCGCAGCCTCCGGAGCGACGGCGCCCAGGCCATCACCCGGCATCTTGCGGAGCAGTGGGAAGGCGGGAAAGCCGACGCGGAAGTGGACCCGCTGGTGAGCCAGGCCCTTGGCCGGCTCGCCGTCCATGCAGAAGCTGTGCATTTCGAGGCGCTCGCCGCCATCGAGCGGGGCCTCCAGGCCGCCGGTGCCGAAGCGGCCTTTTCGATGGACGACCTCAGGCCTCAGGCCTTCACCTCGGCCATCGCGGCCTATCTGGCCGAACAGCCCGCCCCTCCCCCCGTCCAGCTGCTTTTGGTCCGCCTGCTGGACCAGCTGCTCGTCCCGGCCATGGACGAGATGTACCAACGCATCAAACAGGTTCTTGAACCGCACAGCCGCGCGGGCGAGGGACACGCCCCGGGCGAGACGGTCGACCATACGGCCACCGGGGTGATGGAGCGCAACGCCCTGCTCGCCCATCTGGATGCCATTCAGTCGCGCGTCTGCAGCCGGATCCCCGACCAAGTCACGGAACTGCACCAGCTCCGCGGCATACCCGAGCTGCCGCACGACGTCGCCCTCGCCCCCGAGCTCCAACGCCTGATGGACCTGATGGGCCTCATGGTCTACGACGCCGTGACCGATCCCGGCCTCTCCCTCAGCTTCAAGAGCATGTTGCTGCGCATGCACCTGCCGCTGATGAAGGCCGCCCTGCTTGACCGCGAGGTCTTGCACGACGTCAAGCATCCTGTGCGCCAGCTATGGAGCCGGCTGGTCGATCTGGCGCGGGCTCCGAATGCCGAACAGGCCCCATGGCGGCCACGCGTGGAGCGCATCATCGGCAGCTTGTGCAGCGACTTCGCCCACGACCTCGGCATCTTCTCCACAGCGCTGGAAAAACTGCGCACCGCGGAGTACCTACCGCGCGACATCGCCCCGGCCATGGAGCGGGCTGCCTCGCACCGTACCCCCGTGGTGAGCTTCAACGAGGCCCGCACCGCGGCCACCCAGGCCATCCACACCACCCTGGCATCGCATGGCACGGTTCCGCAGCCCTTGCGCACCTTCCTACTGCAGACCTGGGGGCCGCTGATGCTGCTGATTGCCCAGCGAACGGGCCCGCAGGGCGACGACTGGGAGCAAGCCCACGGCATGATGCGGGAGCTGGTAAGTCTATCGGCCGCTGGGGATGCGGGCCGTCCGGAAGGCGTGGAGCCCCTGCTGCAGAGGATGCAAGAGACCCTCAGACGTCACGGCCTGGAGCAGAGAGGCTTCCACAAGACCTTCGAGGAACTGCGCCAGGCCCTGGAGAGCACAGCGCCGGAAACCCAAAAACCGGAGGCTGAAGCCCCACCCGCCTCCGAATCAAGCCCACCGCCTGCGCAGCCCCCCGCCTTGCCGCAGCCCTCCCTCGCCCTGCCCCAGCGCGTGGTGGACGAATTCATCCGCATGGCCTTTCAGCCCGGGGACTGGTTCCTCGTCCATGTCGCCGAGGGCCAGGTTCCGCGCCGCCTCAAGGCCTACCATGTGGACACGACCCTGGGCGTGCTGGTGTTCGCCGACCGGCTGGAGCAGCCGGTGCTGGAGCGCCCCATCGGCCAGTTCATCGACGACGTGCTGGCCGGACGCTCGCACCCCGTGTTCGAGGACGAACGTCACGCCCATGCCCTCAGGCAATTACGGCAGCATATCTCCACCTCTTTACCCGGTACGGAGCGTCGTTGAGCATGAGCCATTCGAACATCGAACGCCGTCAGCAGCCAAGGCGGGCGTATTCCGACGCCCTTTTCGTCAGCACACTGGACGAGCCGAAGGTGACCTTCCCCTGCCAGACACTCGACATTTCGGCGGAAGGACTGCGCCTCTCCGCCGACCGCTCCCTCGCCGTGGGGCGCCCCGTCCAGCTCTGGCTCCGCCTGGCGAGCCAACCCGGCACCTTTCTCCTGCGCGGCCAGATCCGCTGGTGCGAGGCCGTGGGTGCGGGCTACAGCCTGGGCGTCGCCATTGAGGCGGGAAGCGGCGACGGTCGAGACTGGAAAGCCCTGCTCATGCCCCTGGCCGGCATCAAACTGTCGCTCGACGCGGACTGAAGCACCGCCCCGGCCATTGGGCCAAGAAATGTCCCATTCAGGGCACGAGGACGATCTTACCCTGGGTATGTCCCGTGCCGATCCGCCGATGCGCCTCGGCCACCTCCGTGAGCGGCAGGACCGCCCCGACATGCACCGTGAGCCGGCCATCGGCCAGCATGCCCAACCCCTGGCGCAGGATGTCGACCTGGTGGGCGCGCGCCTCGGGCAGGTCTTGCAGCATCGGCGTCAACATCAGGTCGAAGCCGATCCTCAGGTTGCGGCTGCGCGCCTCCTTCCATGGCGCGTCCGCCGGCGGCTCGAGCAAGGTCACCACATCGCCGGCGTAGGCCGTGCAGGCGATCCCCTGGTTGAACGACGTCCCGCCCACCGTATCGAACACCACGTCCGCACCACGCCCACCGGTCAGGCGCATCACCCGCTCGACCAAGTCTTCTTCGGGGTAAAGAATGGCCTCGTCCGCCCCCAGCATGCGCACGAACGCAGCCTTCTCCGGCGTGCCTGCGGTGGCCAGAACACGCGCTCCCGCAAGCTTGGCCAGTTGGATGGCGACATGTCCCACCCCGCCCGCCCCACCCAAGACGAGCACGGTCTGACCCGCCTGAAGGCGGGCGCGGTCATACAAGGACTCCCAGGCGGTGATGAGCACCAGCGGCAAGGCTGCCGCCTGCTCGAAGCTCACCCCATCCGGGATGAGGCCCGTCTCGGCGGCCTCGAGCACGGTGTACTCGGCATAGTTGCCCGGGGCCCCACCCAGCCCGCCATGGCAAAAGGCTACCCGATCGCCAGGAGCCAAACCGGACTCCGCGCCAGCCTCGACCACTTCGCCCGCCCCGTCGCAGCCGAGGATGGCCGGCAGGGCGTTGGGATAGAACACTCCCCGGGCACGCAGCTTGGTATCGATGGGGTTGACCCCGGCTGCGCGCAGGCGCACCTTCACCTGGCTCGGGCGGGATAGGGCGGGCTCGGGAACATCCGCCCGTTGCAGGACCTCGGGCCCGCCGGCGGCGGTCATCAGCATGGCACGCATGAGTCACTCCTTTACAGCGGCGCCGTTCACGCGCCTGTCATGTCGGAAGGGAACGATGGCAGGATTTTACCCGCTACACCCGCGCTGCGAGGGGCCCCATGCGCCTTTTGATGGTTTCCGACGTGTATTTCCCGCGCGTGAACGGCGTCTCGACCTCCATCCAGACCACGCGCCGCGCCCTCGGTCGGCTCGGGCACGAGGTCACGCTGATCGCGCCGGCCTATCCCCAGCCTCACGCGGACGACGAAAGCCTGGTGAGAATTCCCGGCCGCCGGGTGCTGTTCGACCCCGAGGACCGACTCATGCGCTGGAGCGAACTGATGCGGCTTGGCCGAAACCTCGCCGCCCAAGAGTTCGATCTGCTGCACATCCACACCCCCTTCGCCGCGCACTACGCCGGCCTGCGCCTGGCCCGCTCGCTGGGGCTGCCGGTGGTCGAGACCTACCACACCTTTTTCGAGCAATACCTGGAGCACTACATCCCCTTCCTGCCCGGTGCGCTGCTGCGCCTGGCCGCGCGCCGCCTGACGGTGAGCCAGGGCAATGCGGTCGACACGCTCATCGCCCCCTCCCTCGCCATGCGCGACCAGCTGCTGCGCTATGGCGTACGCACCCCCGTGGAGGTGATCCCGACCGGCATCGACCTTACCGCCTGGCGCGGGCCGGAGGCCCCCGATCCCCGCCCCGCCCTGGGACTGACCGCGGATCAGCCGATGCTGCTCTATGTCGGCCGGATGGCGTTCGAGAAGAACATCGAGTTCCTGCTCGGGATGTTCACCCACGTCCTCGTCCAACGACCGGACGCCCGCCTTGTGCTGGCCGGAGAGGGCCCAGCCGAGGCCCACCTGCGCCGGCAGGTCGGTCTGCTTGGCTTGCAGGAGCAGGTGCGATTCGTCGGCTACCTGCCGCGCGATGGCGCACTGCAGGCCCTGTACCGTGCCGCTGACGCCTTCGTCTTCGCCTCCACCACCGAGACCCAGGGGTTGGTGCTCATCGAGGCCATGGCCCTAGGCACGCCGGTCGTGGCCCTGGCAGAAATGGGCACGCGCGACATCGTGCAGGAGGGTGAGGGAGGACTGGTCGCACCGCATGAGCCGGCGGGGTTCGCCGCGCGCGTGCTCGAACTGCTGAACCACCCGCACCAAGCCGCCCAGCTTGCAGCCAAGGCCGTGCTGGCCGCCGAAGCCTGGCGAGAAGAGCGGGTGGCCGGACGGCTGGTGGAGCTCTATGAGCAGCTGATCGGACGCAACCTAAACAGGTCGAGCCCGCCGGCGTAGGCCCTCACTCCTGCGCCATGGAGCGCAACATCCACGCGTTCTTCTCGTGGGTCTCCATGCGCCGGGTCAGAAGGTCGATGGTCGGCTGGTCGTTGGCCTTCTCGGCCACCGGCAGGATGTCACGCGCGGTGCGCACCACGGCCTCTTGGCCTTTGACCAGCTCGATGAGCATGCCATGCGCATCCAGCGTGCCTTCCGGGATGCCAAACGAGGCCAGCTTCTCGAACTGTTTGAAGGTGCCCGGGGCCGGTTCACCCAAGGAACGGATCCGCTCCGCAATCTCGTCGATGCCGGTGAACAGCTCGGTGTACTGCGCCTCGAACATGGTGTGCAGGGCGTTGAACTGCGGGCCAACCACGTTCCAGTGGAAGTTGTGGGTCATCAGAAACAGGCTGTAGGAGTCAGCCAAAAGGCGGGCGAGTCCGCCGGCAATGGCCTGACGCTGCTTGTCATCCAGGCCGATGTTGATGGGACCGAGGGTCATGCTTTTCTTCTTGGCCATGGTGCATCTCCTTCTGGTGAGGTGGTGCCAATAACCTTAGACCATGCCCTGCCCGCCTGCAGTGGTTTGTTTCAATGCGGGGCATTGACGGCTTCTATCATTCAGCAGGCTTGCCGAAGAAGGCGCGCACCGCCTCCAGCGACTGCGTGCGCCGCATGGGTGGCAGGCTGTCGAGGAACTGCTTGCCATAAGGCTTGCTGCGGATGCGCGGGTCACACAACATCAGCACCCCACGATCCTGCTCGCCGCGAATCAGCCGTCCCGCCCCCTGTTTGAGGGTCAGGATGGCCTGCGGCAGCTGGTGGTGGACGAAGGGTTCCAGGCCCTGCTTGCGCATCGCGTCCATGCGCGCCTTGAGCACCGGGTCATCCGGCATGGCGAAGGGGAGCTTGTCGATGATGACCAGACTGAGCGCCTCGCCCTGCACATCCACGCCCTCCCAGAAGCTCTGCGTACCAAGCAAAACGGCGTTTCCGAGTTCGCGGAAACGCTCGATCAGCCGATGGCGCGGCATCTCGCCCTGCACCAGCATGGGGTGAGTCAGGTGGTGGCGCAGCAGCTGCTCCGCCTCCTTGAGGGCACGGTGACTGGTGAACAGCAGGAAGGCGCGGCCACCACTAGCCGCAAGCACCGGCAAGGCCGCCTCGACCACGGCGCGGGTGTAGGCCGGGCTGTTCGGCTCCGGCATATTGGGCGGGTGGTAGAGCAAGGCGTTGCGCGGGTAGTCGTAGGGGCTGTCGAGGCGCAGCGTGACCGTCTCCTTGCCGAGCCCCACCCGGCGGGTGAAGAACTCGAACCGCCCCTGCGCGGTGAGGGTGGCGGAGGCGAACACCAGCGCGCGCGGTCGTCCGTGCAGCGCGCGGGCGAGTCCGGCGGCGGCATCCAGCGGCGTAACGTGCAGGGCGAAACCGCGCGCGCTCAGCTCGTACCAGAGCACTTCCTCGGCGTTCTCGGCCTGACTGAAGCGGGCAAACAGGGCAAGCGCGGCCTCGGCGCGCTTTTGCGCGTTTTCCAACCCCTTGCCGCGCGGCGCGGCAAGGGCAAGCCCCTCGCGCAACGCGGTCAGGGCGCACTCAAGCGCATGCAGGGCATCGATCAGGACGGGCTTGTCGCGCGCCGCGCTCCAGGCATCACGGGGGGGCTGCAACTCGAACGCGAGGCGGAAATCGGCCACGGCCTTCTCCAGCGCGCCGGCCAGATCACGCAGTGCGCCCATCTCCGGCGCGTCGCGCAGCTGTTCGTTGAGCGTGTCGCGCGCAAGGTCGAGCAGCTGGCGCGAGGTGAGCGTCTGCCCGGCAAAGGCGCTGGCGATCTCCGGCAACTGGTGCGCCTCATCGAAGATCAATGCGTCGGCCTCCGGCAGGAACTCGCCGAAGCCTTCCTCACGCAGCTGGGCGTCAGCGCAGAAGAGGTGGTGATTGATGACCACGAGGTCTGCCTCCTGCGCCCGCCGCCTGGCCTCGAACACGAAGCAGTCCTGGAAGTTGGGGCAGTCGCTTCCGAGGCAGTTGTCCGTGGTCGAGGTGACCATGCCGAGAATCGGCGAGCCCTCCGGCACGCCCACACATTCGGCAAGATCGCCGCTCTGGGTGCGCATCGTCCAGGCGTCGATGGTGCGCAGCTGCTCGCGCAGCTCGCCAGAGCGGATGAACTCCAGCGTCTTCGCCCCCTCCAGCCGGTAGCGGCAGAGGTAGTTCGACCGCCCCTTGAGCAGGGCCACGTCGCGGCTGGCGCGCAGGATGGCCTTGACCCGAGGCAGGTCGTTGAGAAACAGCTGATCCTGCAGGTGGCGGGTGGCGGTGGCGATGATCACCTTGCCCGGATGGAGCATGGCAGGGACGAGGTAGGCGAAGGTCTTGCCGACCCCGGTGCCCGCCTCCACCACCAGGGTGGATTGCTGCTCGAGCGCCTCCTCCACCGCATCCGCCATGCGGCCCTGCGACTCGCGCACCGCAAAACTGGGGTTCTGCTCGGTGAAGGGGCCGTGCGGGCCGAGGAGCTCGGAGGGGCGCATGCCAGACTCAGCGCGCGCGCGCCTGCGCGATGATCTGGTCGTTGCGGGCCTTGAGCGCGGCGTTGCCGGCCGCGAGGCCACTGGACTTCAGCGCCAGCTGCTCGGCCTGGGCCTTGTCGCCCTGGCGCAGGCGCACCTCGGCCAAGCGCGACCACAGGCCGGCATTGTTCGGCTCGATGCGCAGGGCGCGCTCCAGCGTGGCCGCTGCACCCGAGAGATCCCCCGCGCGCATGTCCTCCTCGGCCCGTTTGGTCAGCGCCATCACCGCCGGGCCGCCGCTGGGGGCGGGTGTGGCGAGGGCGAGCTGGGTTGCGGCCGGGGCGGGGGATGAGGCTGGGGCCGGCTGCGCCGGCGGCGGGAGCTCGGCCATCGGCGCCCGCTCGATGGCTGGCGTGAGCGGCGCAGCCGGTACGGCGGGCGGGGCCGCCTGCGGCAACGGTTTGACGGTCAGCGGGGTCTCCTTCATGCCCTCTCCCGGCAGGGTACGGACGACCGGCTCCTTGGGCGCCGTGGCCGTGGGCCCAGGCAGGGGCTTGGGCTTGGCCACGGGCTGTTCGATCTCCTTACGCACCGAAGGCGCGGAGGAACAGGCGGCCAACATGAGAGCAGCGGTGGCGAGAGCTGTCAGGCGGGTGATGTTCATTGCAGCAGTTGGTTGAACCAGTTGATCAGGGATTCTTCATGGCTGCCCTGCTCGACGGGCGCCTCGCCACAGCCGCTCATTTCGCGCGGCGCGGTGCCCTCGATGTAGGGCAACGTGACCGCGCCCGGACAACCGGGTGGGGCCAGCAGCCCGGTGCTGGGGTCGATGGAGACCCACTCCACCCCCGGCGGGGCCTGGTTGGAGCGCGGCTGCTGCGGCAGGGCGCGCATCAGCTGGGTGAAGATCGGCAGGGCGCCGCTGGCACCGGTGAGCTTGGTCGGCTGGTTGTCGTCACGCCCCACCCAGACTACGGCCAAACGGTCGGCCGAGAAACCGGCGAACCAGCTGTCGCGCATATCGTTGGTGGTGCCGGTCTTGCCCGCGAGCTGCAGCCCCGGCAGGGCCTTGCCGAGGGCGGCCGCCGTGCCTTCGCGCACGGTGCCCTGCATCGCGGTGGTGACGAGGAACACCGGTGCGGGCTGGGCCGCCTGGCGGACCGTCAGGGCGTAGCGGGCCAGCGGGCGACCATCGGCATCGAGCACCCCGCGGATGGCGCGCAGCGGGGTTTGAAAGCCGCCTGCGGCCAGGGTCTGGTACATCTGCGCCACCTCGAGCGGGGCCATCTCGACCGCACCGAGCATCATCGCCGGGGTCGGCTTGTCGGGCGGCGTGCCGCCCAGGCGGCGCAGGGTGGAGGCGACGTTGTCCACCCCAAGGTCCAGCCCCACCCTCACCGCCGGCAGGTTGAGCGAGTGCGCGAGGGCCCGGAACAGCGGTACCCGGCCTCGGTATTCGCGGTCGTAGTTCTCCGGCGACCAGGGCGGACTGCCCGGCTGCTCGAGGGTGAGTGGCGCATCCTCGAGCAGAGTGCCAAGACCGTAGCGCTGCGGCTGCTCAAGGGCCGTCAGATAGATGGCGGGCTTGACCAGCGAGCCGATTGGGCGGCGCGCGTCGAGCGCGCGGTTGAAGCCCTCGAAACGGGGTTCTCGGTCGCCGACCACGGCCAGCACCTCGCCCGAGGTCGGCTCGGTGACGATCACCGCGGCCTGCAAGCTCCCAGCCGGCAGCTTGCGCGCCTTCTCCAGTTGCGGAAGCTGCGCCGCCACCGCCTGCTCGGCCTGCCATTGCACCTCCGGGTCGAGCGTGGTGTAGATGCGCAGGCCCAGCGTGCGCAACGCCTGCTCATCGTATTCCTGCTTGAGTTGCCGACGCACCAGCTGCATGAAGGCCGGCTGCAGCCCCTGCCCCCCGCCGGCGGTCTTGCTCACGCCCAGGTCCTGCCGGCGGAGTATGTCGCGCTGGTCCGGCGAGATCAGGCCCTGCTCGGCCATCACGCCGAGCACGACGTTGCGCCGCTCGAGCGCGCGCTCGGGGTTGCGGCGCGGGTTGTAGTACGACGCCCCCTTGACCATGCCGACCAGCAGGGCGAGCTGGTCTGGGTCCAGTTCCCTCAGCGGACGGCCGAAGTAGAACTCGCTCGCGAGGCCAAAGCCGTGGATGGCGCGGTTGCCGTCCTGCCCCAGCCAGACCTCGTTCAGGTAGGCCTCGAGGATCTGCTCCTTGCTGTAGTGCCACTCCAGCTCGATGGCCATGATCAGCTCGGTGAGCTTGCGCGAGATCGTGCGCTCGTTGCTGAGGAAGAAGTTTTTCGCCAGCTGCTGGGTGATGGTGCTGCCGCCCTGGGTCAGCTGGCCGCTGACCATGTTGACCACCATCGCGCGCAGGATGGCCCACGGGTTGACGCCGTGATGCTCAAAGAAAGACTGGTCCTCCACCGCGAGCAGGGTCTGAACCAGCAGCGGCGGGGTGTCCTGCAGGCGGAGCAGGACACGATCCTCCTGCTTGTCCGGATAGAAGCTGCCGATCACCGGCGGGTCGAGACGGGCCAGGTCCACCGGCTTGCGCGCCTCATCCCAGAGACCGGCGACACGGTTGCCATCGAAGCGGATGCGCAGCAGCCGTTCTGGCTCCTCACCGTCCACATGCTGCGCGCGGCGGGCATACACCTCGAAGTCCACACCTGCCTTGCGGTACTCACCAGGCTGCGGATGGCCGTCCGTCTGGCGATAGCCCAGCCGGCCCAGCTCGCGCTCGAGCTGGATGGGCGAAAGCGGCAGACCGACCCACAACTCCATCGCCCGCGCATAGACCTTAGCCGGCAGGGCCCACAGGCTTCCGGAGAAGCGCTCCTGCACGCGGCGATCGAGATGCGTGGCGTACAGTGCCAGCAGCAGCCCGCCGACAAGCAGGAGGGCAAGGGCCAGCTTGAGCAAGAAGGCAACGATGCCCGAGCGGGCATGGGCGGGCCGGGAACGGCGGGAGGTCATGGGAATGGATGCAATAGGCGTGCTGATTTATGCTTCCGGCATATTAACTTATGTGAACCCACCATGTCCGCCGCCCTCGATGCGCACCGCACCCTCGTTGCCGCCCTCCTCCAGCAACTCCAGACCCAGGATCCGGCCGCGCGCCTGGTCGAGACGCATATCTCCTCGGTCATCCTGGCGGGAGACCGCGCCTGGAAGCTGAAGAAGCCCGTCGACTTCGGTTTTTTGAACTTCACTGACTTGGCCCAGCGCATCCACTTTTGCCATGAGGAACTGCGCCTGAATCGCACCCTGGGCGGCGGACTCTATCTTGACGTGGCGCTGATTCGCGGCACACCCGAGGCCCCGAGGCTCGACGGCGAAGGCGAGGTGCTCGAGGCGGCGGTGGTCATGCGCCGCTTCCCGGACGGCGCCCAGCTCGATCAGGTCCTGACCCGCGAGGGCCTGCCGCTTGCGCGCATGGACGAGCTGGCCGACCGCATCGCCGCCTTCCATGCCGCCGCGCCCCGCGTCGGCATGGACAGCCCCCTGGGCGAGCCTGCGACCGTGTATGCGCCGATGGCGCAGAACTTCGAGCAGATCAAGCCACTGCTCGATCCGGACGATGCCCCACGCCATGAACAGCTCGAGCGTCTGCGCCTGTGGACCGAGGCCGCCTACGCGCGCCTTGCGTCCACCCTTGCCACCCGCAAGCGGGAAGGCTTCGTGCGCGAACTGCACGGCGACATGCACCTCGGCAACATGGCCCTGGTGGACGATGCCATCGTCATCTTCGACGCCATCGAGTTCAACGACAGCTTCCGCTGGATCGACGTGATGAGCGAGCTGGCCTTCCTGCTCATGGACCTGGAGGACCGCGGCCTGCCCGCCCATGCCCATCGCCTGCTCAACCGCTATCTGGAACACACCGGCGACTATGCGGGGCTGGCCCTGTTGCGTTTCTACCAGACTTACCGCGCCATGGTCCGCGCCAAAGTCGCCCTGCTCGGCGTCGCCTTCGGCGGCACGCCGGAGCAGATCATGGAGGCCCGAACCCGCTATGCACGCTACGTCGACCTGGCCGAGCGCTACACCCAGCCCGGCCAACCACAGCTTCTCATCACCCACGGCTATTCCGGGAGCGGCAAAAGTCACGCCGCCCTGATCCTGGCTGAGAGCAGGGGCCTGATCCGCATCCGCTCCGACATCGAACGCCAGCGCCTCTTCCCGGAGCGCGGCGAGGAGGGGCTCTTCGCCGGGCGCTACAGCCCGCAGGCGACCGAACAGACCTACACCCGCCTGCTGGCTCTGGCCGAAGAGGTCATCCAGGCCGGCTTTGGCGTCATCCTCGACGCCACCTACCTTGCGGCCGCTCCACGCCAGGCCGCCCGCGCACTGGCCGAAAGGCTAGGCGCGCCCTTCCACATCCTCGCCATGCACTGCCCCGAGGACACCCTGCGCCAACGCCTGCTCGCCCGCACCCGTGCCGGCGGCGACCCGTCCGAGGCCACGCTGGAGGTCCTCACCGCCCAGCAACAACGTGCCGAGCCCCTGGACGACGGGGAAAAGCGCCTCGCCCTACCGATGCGTTGCGATGCGCCGGCGGAGGGGCAAATTGCGGAAATGCTGCCTGTCCTTGGGATGGGCTAACGCCACGGCAGAGGTGGCATGCCTTCGCATGCCCCCCTGAGGGCAAACCTGGCGATTGGGGGCCATGCTATATTCGTTTGGCATCGCAAGATCAGGAGCCTGAACATGCTTGCCATCCGACTTCCTCCCGAGGTGGAGGCGCGCCTCGAGGCCCTGGCCAAGGCCACGGGACGCACGAAGACTTTCCATGCCCGTGAGGCCATCCTTGAGTACTTGGATGACCTTGAAGATTTGCATCTTGCCGAGCAACGCCTGAGCGACATTCGTGCAGGCCATAGCCGCACCTACACGCTGGAAGAAGTGGAACGCGATCTTGGTTTGGCGGATTGAGGTCGACGACAAGGCCAAGAAGGACTTGGCCGCGCTGGACAAGACGGTTGCCAAGCGCATCACTACTTTTTTGCGTGAACGAGTTGCCAAGCTTGATGACCCGCGCAGCATCGGTGAGGCCCTCAAGGGCTCCAAGCTGGGAGCCTTCTGGAAGTACCGCGTGGGTGACTGGCGCATCATCGCCAACATCGAAGATGACGTTTTACGTATCCTCATCGTGCGCATCGGCAACCGCAGGAATGTATACCAGCGTTGATGGCACGGCCTACCCACGATCTCAGCTAGCCTTCCCCTCCTATCTCCACGAATCCACACCCTGCTTCAGATTCAAGGCCGCCAGGGCATCCTCAATCTGCTCCTGCGACGGTTCGATACCATGCCGCTCGCGCAAGGCCTCTCCGATCTGTGCCACACTCGCCTCCAGCAGCCCGCCATCCTCGATCAGCTCCCCGAGGTCCTCGATCGCGGCCCAGGGATAGGTCACCCAACGCCACTCGGTAATCTCCCGCGCGTAGTAGTCGGGCACGAACTTGGAGACGATCTTGTGCTGCAGGGCACAGGTACGCACCTCGGCGGGCTGGCCTTTTTCGCGCAGATGATTCAGCGCGGCGATGAAACTATCGCCGGTGTCGCTGACGTCATCCACCACTAGGATGCGTCGACCGTCGATGGGGATGCTCAAGGGGTGCTTGACCCGCGCCTCTGGCGCCTTGTGGCGGGCACGGTAATGCTCGATGCGGACGCAGGCCAGGTCCATGACGTCGAGGTAGTCGCACAACACCCGGGCGGGCACCACGCCCCCGCGTGCGATGGCGACGATCATGTCGGGTTGGAAGTTGGAGGCGCGGATGCGCAGGGCAAGTTCGCGGGCAAGCCGGTGGAAGGACGCCCAGCTGACCAGTTCAACGTTCATGGGATGCATTCTCCGCAACGACGGGAGGTGAGCGATGATGCCGATCCACGAGCTGCTGAATCGGATCCATTGGGATCCGGCCTTCGGTGCGGCCCGTTTCCGGCTGGGCTACATCGACCGGCTGGCGGGCGGCCTGGTCCACGGCGATCTGCGCGAGCCCTTTTTGCGCGAAGGCGAGCATTTTTCCGTGATCCTGTGGGACGAAAAAGGGGAACCCCACGAGGTTCCCCTGCATCGCATTCGGGAGGTCTGGCGGGATGGGGAACTGATCTGGCAGCGCCCATCACCTCCCACACCCAGGCCTGACACCACTCACTCGATGTGATGCTTGCCGATCACGTGCACGGTGGTCGCCTTCGGCCCCTTGTCGCCCTCCTCCTCGGCGAAGCGCACCTCAGCGCCCTTCTCCAAGTCCTCGAACTCTTCGTTCAGCAGGCTGTTGGGGTGGAAATAGACTTCGCGCCCGTCGGGGGTGAGGATGGTGCCGTGATCGGGAGTGATCTCGATCACGCGGCCATGAGCGGGCATCTCATGGGTCTTCACCTCACCCCTCATCTTTCCCACGTAGGCCTCCAGCTGCCGCTGGGCGGCCGCGAAGGCATCGCGGATGGAGACATAGATATCCTCATGCGCGTGCTTGTCGTGGTTGTCGCGGCTGACCACGATCTCGTGACCCGGGATGGTGATGTCGATGGTCACCTCGTAGAGCTTGCCCTTGTGATGGTGCTTGTGCGGAGCCTCGACGATCACGCGGCAACTGGTGATGCGATCGAAGTAACGCTCGAGCTTCTGCGCCTTTTCGCGGATGGCGGCTTCAATGGCTTCTGAAGGCGGGATGTCGCGAAAGGTAATTTGCAGGGGAAGCTGCATGGTCGTCTCCTCGTCATGCCCGATGTCCGGGCGAAGCCTTTGATGAATCCTTGGTTGAATTAATAGCACCGGGCACGGCGGAAGCCAAGTTCAGTTGCCGCCTTGCGCCTTGTCATCCGTAAGCCATACTCGAGAAGAACCATGCTGGAGCCACGATGGACACGCGCGGACACTGGGAACATTTCGAGCATGTCGCCGACATCGGCGTGCGTGGACTGGGGCCGACGGCGGCCGAGGCTTTTGCCCAGGCGGCGCTCGCGCTGACCGCGCTCATCGTCGACCCCCGGGCGGTCGAGTCCAGGGAGAGGGTTACGGTCGATCTTGAGGGGGCCGACCTCGACTACCTGTTCTACGACTGGATCAACGCCCTGGTCTACACCATGGCCACCCGCCACATGCTCTTTGGCCGCTTCGAGGTCGAGATCCAGGATGGTCGGCTGCATGCCACGGCCTGGGGCGAGCCGTTGGACCGTGCGCGACACCAGCCGGTGGTGGAGGTGAAGGGGGCCACCCTGACCGAACTCGCGGTACGCGAGGAGAACGGGCAATGGCTCGCTCAATGCGTGGTGGATGTCTGACCATTCGCTTGTGAGGGGCACCATGGACATCGGCAAATTCGAGAAGGTGGACCACTACACCTGGCGCATCCCGCGGACGGGGTCCATGCGCGTACCCGGCGTCATCTACGCCAGCGAGGCCCTGATCCGTGCCATGGACGACAAGGTGTACGAGCAGCTCTCCAACGTCGCCACCCTGCCCGGCATCGTCGAGGCGGCCTATGCCATGCCGGACGCCCACTGGGGTTATGGCTTCCCGATCGGCGGAGTGGCGGCCTTCGACCCCGAGCAGGGCGGCATCATCTCCGCCGGCGGGGTCGGCTTCGACATCTCCTGCGGGGTGCGCACCCTGCACACCGGCCTCCATCCGCAAGACATCCGCGCACGCCAGAAGGACCTGGCCGACGCCCTGTTCTACCGCATCCCGGCTGGCGTGGGCAGTACCGGCGCCATCCACCTGAACGATGCCGGGATGGACGCCATGCTGCGCGGCGGCGCGCGCTGGGCGCTGGAGCGGGGCTACGGTGTGCCGGAGGACCTCGCCCACATCGAGGAGATGGGCCAGATGTCCGGTGCCGACCCCGAACAAGTCTCGGCGCAGGCAAAGAAGCGCCAGCGCGACGAGATGGGCACCCTCGGCTCAGGCAACCACTACCTTGAGGTGCAGCACGTCACGGAGATCTACGACGAGACCCTCGCCGCCGCCTTCGGCATCCGCGTGGACGACATCAAGGTCAGCATCCACTGTGGATCGCGCGGGCTGGGCCACCAGATCGGCAGCGAATTCCTCAAGAGCATGGCCCTGGCCGCGCAGGGCTACGGCATCGTGCTGCCGGACCGCGAACTCGCCTGCGCACCCATCAAGTCGGATGTCGGCCAGCGCTACCTCGGCGCCATGCGCGCGGCGATCAACTGCGCGCTGGCCAACCGCCAGATCCTTACCCACCTCGCCCGTGAGGTATTCGCCCAATTTTTCCCCGGCGCCCGGCTCGACCTGCTCTACGACGTCTCGCACAACACCTGCAAGCTGGAGGAGCACATGGTCAACGGCCAGAAGCGCATGCTGTACGTCCACCGCAAGGGTGCCACGCGCGCCTTCGGCCCGGGCCACCCGGCCCTGCCCGACCCCCTGCGCCCGCATGGCCAGCCGGTGCTGATCGGTGGCACCATGGGCACCTCCTCCTACATCCTCGCCGGCACCGAGGAGGGCATGCGCAAGGCTTGGGGGTCGGCCTGCCACGGTGCGGGGCGCAGCATGAGCCGCCATCAGGCCACCCACGCGTTCCGCGGCCGCCAGGTCGAGGACGAACTCGCCGCGCGCGGCATCCTGGTGCGCAGCCCCTCCCTGCGCGGCGTGGCCGAGGAGGCCCCGGGCGCCTACAAGGACGTCACGGACGTGGTCTGGGCCGCCCATCACGCCGGCCTTGCGCGCCTGGTCTGCAAGGTCGAGCCGATGATCGTGATCAAGGGCTAAGGGCATGAACGACCTCGCCCGTACCCTATGGGAAGTGAAATACCGCCAGGCCGGCGAGCGCTCGATCGAAGACAGCTGGAACCGGGTGGCGACCGCCCTCGCAAGCTGCGAGGCGCACGACCGTGACGGCTGGGCGGCGCGTTTCCGCGCCATCCTGGCGGACTACCGCTTCCTGCCCGGCGGCCGCATCCTGGCCGGGGCCGGCACGGCGCGCAAGGTCACGCTGTTCAACTGCTTCGTCATGGGCGTGATCGAGGATTCCATGGACAGCATCTTCCAGGCCCTCAAGGAAGGCGCGCTGACCATGCAGCAGGGCGGCGGCGTAGGCTACGATTTCTCCACCCTGCGCCCGATGGGCAGCCAGACGCGCAGCGCGGCCGGCATCGCCACGGGCCCGCTCTCCTTCATGCACGTCTGGGATTCCATGTGCGCCACCGTGCTCTCTCAAGGCGCCCGGCGCGGGGCGATGATCGCCACCCTGCGTTGTGACCACCCGGACATCGAGGCCTTCATCGACGCCAAGCGCGCCGCGGGCATCTTGCGCCACTTCAACCTCTCCGTGCAGGTGAGCGACGACTTCCTGCGCGCGGTGGAGGCGGACGCGGACTGGGCGCTGGTATTCCCGGCGGCCCCCCTCGCCGATGGCCCCGGCGAGACGATCCTGCGCCGCTGGACGGGCACGCAAGGCCCCGTGCCCTGCCGCGTACTCAAGCGGGTTTCCGCCCGCGCCCTGTGGCAGCGTCTGATGCGCGCCGCCTATGACACCGCCGAACCTGGCGTACTGTTCATCGACCGGATCAACGCCCTCAACAACCTCGGCTGGCGCGAGCAGATCAGTGCCACCAACCCCTGCGGCGAGGTGCCGCTCCCCCCCTATGGCGCCTGCGACCTCGGTTCGCTCAACCTCACCCGATTCGTGCGCCAGCCCTTCACCGCACGGGCCCATCTCGACCTGGACGAGCTGGCGCAGGTGACGCAGGTGGCGGTGCGCATGCTCGACAACGTCATCGACCTCTCCCGTTATCCCCTCGAAGCGCAGCGCGAACAGGCCCAAGGCAGCCGCCGCATCGGCCTTGGCATCACCGGCCTCGGTTCGGCCCTGGTCATGCTCGGCCTACGCTATGACAGCGAGGCCGGCCGCCAGCACGCAGCCGTCGCCATGCAGACGATACGCGATGCTGCCTACCGCGCCTCCATCGAGCTTGCCCGGGAAAAGGGGCCCTTCCCCTTCTTCGAACGCGCGGCCTATCTCTCCCGTCCCTTCATCCTCGGCCTGCCGGAGGACGTGTGGGATGGGATCGCCGCCCACGGCCTGCGCAACAGTCACCTGCTGGCCATTGCCCCGGCCGGCAGCATCAGCCTCTTGGCTGGGAATATCTCCAGCGGGCTGGAGCCGATCTTTGCCGAGCAAGCCGAGCGCGAGGTGCGCGTGGGACCCGACGAGACCCGCCGCTTCGCGGTCACGGACGATGCGCTGATCCGCTGGCGCGAATTCGGCCATGAGGGCCTGCCGCCAACCTTCGTCACGGCCGAGGCGGTCGACCCGCGGGATCACCTGCGCATGCAGGCCGCGCTGCAGCCCTTCGTCGACCACTCGATCTCCAAGACCATCAACGTCAGGGAAGACTTCCCCTTCGAGGCCTTCGCCCGCCTGTACGAAGAAGCCCATGCGCTGGGCCTCAAGGGCTGCACCGTCTTTCGCCCCAATCCGCTGCGCGGCGCCGTCCTGACCCCGGTGCACACGGAAGACGACCTGCCCCACCGCTGCGACGTGTGCGTTGCGGCGTGAAGCCCCTGTTCCAGACGCATCTGGTCAACGGCCATTTCGGCGATCCGGTGGTGTACGTCGACTTCCTGTTCGACCGCCGCGCCCTACTGTTTGACCTCGGCACGATCCGCAACCTGCCGCCGCGCAAGATCATGCGGCTGACGGACATCTTCGTCAGCCACACCCACATGGACCACTTCAACGACTTCGACTGGCTGGTGCGCCTCTGCCTCGGCCGGCCGGTCACCCTGCGCCTGTACGGGCCGGAAGGCTTCATCGACCGGGTGGAACACCGCCTGCGCGGCTACACCTGGAACCTCGCAGCGGGCTACGTGGAGAGTCTTACCCTCGTCGTGACCGAGCTGCACGAAGGCGAGCGGGGACGCGCAGCCCGCTTCGAATGCCGCCACAACTTCACCCGCGAGGCCGAAGGGACCGTCGAGCTGCCCGGCAACGTGCTGCTGCAGGCCCCCGGGTTCCGCGTGCGCGCCACCCTCCTCGACCATGGCATCCCCTGTCTTGCCTTCGCCCTCGAAGAGCAGCGCCACATCAGCGTGCGCAAGAACCGCCTCGCCGAGCTTGGGCTCTCCACCGGCCCGTGGCTCAAGGGACTCAAGCAAGCGGTACTTCAGGACGCCCCGGATGACACCCCGATCCTGCTCGATGACGGCCGCACCCTCCCCCTTGGCCGCCTGCGCGACGCCATCATCGACGTCACCCCCGGCTCCAAGACCGCCTACGTGGTGGACTGCGCCTACACACCGGAAAACCGCACGCGCATCATCGAGCTGGCCCGTGACGCAGACGAGCTGTACATCGAGGCGGCCTTCACCGCCGCCGATGCCAGCCACGCGGCGAACAAGCAGCACCTGACCGGGATGCAGGCCGGACAGCTTGGCCGCGCAGCCGGGGTGAAGCGCCTGCACCCCATTCACTGCTCCCCGCGCTACCAGGATCAGGGGGGAGACCCGGTGGGCGAGGCCCTGCGGGCATTCGCGGGGGAAGTAGGGATGGGGCGTTTGAGATTCGAGAAATGAAGGTTTTCTGGACACTCCAGAGCGGAACGAAGGGAGGGCTCCCCCTTGGGGCCGCCCTGGCCTGGCCTGCGGAAGCCGGGTGAATGGGCCAAGGATGGCCCATTCAGCCCTGTCGTGACAGGATGTCACGTCAGGGCGGCCCGGCTGGAGCAGGTCAGGCCAGGGTTTGCCCGAAGGGCCGGCCCCGCGGGGGCGTGTTCTTTGGGTTACTTTTCTTGCACGAGCAAGAAAAGTAACTCGCCCGCTTGCACGGGTGCATGTTCGAAGAAACAAGCTTCAAAGCGGGCGAAAAACCACTTCAACGGTTGTTCAAAGCCGCTTGGGGATAGGCTTGTAGGGCTGTTTCGCCCGCCTCCAAGGTTGGGACTTCGTCGAGTCGCTCGTTGTGGCGGGCGAGCCCCTTTTCTTGTTCGCGTTCGATGCGGGGCGAAAAGAACGCGCCCCCGCAAGGCCGCCCTTCGGGTTCCCGTGCTGCCAGGCCGTTCAAGGGGGCCGCTTTGACGGGGCATCCTGCCCCGGCAAAGCTGAACCGGCCCTCCTTGGCCGGTTCACCCCCTTGCCCAACCTGGCATCACGGCGGCCTTGAGGGGGAATTTTTCCCTCACCCCCGCCGCCCCCTCTCCCGCTTGCGGGAACTCTCGACGGCCGCACCCCGAAGGGGCTTCCGGCATGGAGGCCGGAAAGGACGGAGAGGGGAAACCAAGGGCCGGGGGTGAGGGCCCCCCCCCTCGTACTCACGCCACTCTGCGCAGCACGGCCACGCGACGCCCAAGGAGCCGCGCATTGATCGCCACAATCACCGTGCTCAGCGACATCAGCACCGCCCCCACCGCCGGGCTCAGCAGCAGCCCCCAAGCCGCAGCTACGCCTGCTGCGAGGGGCATGGCCACCACGTTGTAGCCCGTGGCCCACAACAGGTTCTGAGCCATTTTGGCGTAGGTGGCGCGGGCCAGCCCCAGGATGGCCACCACATCGCGAGGATCGTTGCGCACCAGCACGATGTCGGCCGACTCGATGGCCACGTCGGCGCCCGCCCCCACGGCGATGCCAAGATCAGCCTGGGCCAGCGCCGGCGCATCGTTGACCCCGTCGCCCACCATCGCCACCCTCAGCCCGCGCGCCTGCACCTCGCGGATCTTGGCCGCTTTCTGCCCGGGCAGCACCTCGGCGAAGAACTCGTCCAACCCCAGTTCGTCGGCCACCTCCTCCGCCACCGTCCGGGAATCACCGGTCAGCATCATGCAGCGGATGCCCATGCGCTTGAGCGCGGCCACCGCCTCACGCGATTCGGGGTGCACCACGTCGGCGAGGGCGATGGCGGCAAGGAGGCGTCCGTCGATCAACAGGAACACCACCGTCCGGCCCTGACCAGCGAGTTCCGCAAGACGCGGATGACGGACCTCGATGCCAGCCTCGCGCACGTAACCTGCGCCGACCACGGCCACCTTGTGACCTTCCACCACGGCCTCGGCCCCCTGCCCGGTGAGGTTCCGGAAACCGGTCGCCTGCGGCCATTCCATGCCACGGTCCTTGGCGGCGCGAGTGATGCCGCGGGCGATGGGATGCTCCGAGGGGCTCTCCAGCGCCGCCGCCAGACGCAGGCAGGACGCCTCGTCCAGATCGCCCAGGGGAACCACCTCGCTGACCCCGAAGCGGCCCTCGGTCAGGGTGCCGGTCTTGTCGAACACCACGGCCCCGAGGTTGCGCGCCCGCTCGAAGGCGGCCCGATCACGGATCAAGAGCCCCTGACTGGCGGCGAGGCTGGTGCTCATCGCCACCACCAGAGGCACCGCAAGGCCCAAGGCATGCGGGCAGGTGATGACCATGACCGTCACCGCACGCTCGATGGCGAAGGCCAGATCGCGTCCGAGGACGACCCAGACCAGCAGGGTCAGAGTGCCGCCCGCCAGCGCGATGATGGTGAGCCACAGGGCCGCCCGGTTCGCCAGATCCTGGCTGCGCGAGCGTGACGCCTGGGCGCGGCGCACCATGTCCATCACTTGGGCAAGGTAGGTCTCACCCCCCGTCTTGCGGATCTCCAGGGTGAGCGCCCCCTCACCGTTGACCGAGCCGCCGATGACCGCCTCGCCCTCGCCCCGCTCCACCGGCCGCGACTCGCCGGTGAGCATGGACTCGTCCAGACTGCTGCGCCCGCTCACGATCACACCGTCCGTGGGCACCCGCTCCCCCGGGCGGACCAGCACGCGGTCGCCTGGCCTCAATGCACCCCGCGGCACCTCCTCCATCTGACCATCGTCCCGCAGCCGATGGGCCTCGACAGGCAGCAGCCGTACTAACGCCTCCAAGGCGCTTGAGGCCCCCATCACCGCGCGCATCTCGATCCAGTGACCGAGCAGCATGATGTCGATCAGGGTCGCGAGTTCCCAGTAGAAGTCCATGCCCGGAAGGCCAAACACCACCGCCGTCGAGTAGAGCCAGGCCGTGGTGATCGCGACGCCGATCAGGGTCATCATGCCCGGCAAGCGCCCGGCGATCTCCCCGACCAGCCCCTTCAGAAAGGGCCAGCCGCCGTAGAGATAGACGATGCTGGCGAGAGCGAACAGGGCCAGATGATCGCCCGCGAAGGCCAGTAAGGGAGGGCGTCCAAGCAGGTGCCAGAACGGGCCCGAAAGCGCGAGGATAGGCAGGGTCAGCGCCAGGGAAACCCAAAACCTGCGCTGGAAGTCCTCCACCCCGTGGGCATGATGTCCAGCGTGAGCGGCTGCATGATGGTGATGATGCTGGGGATGGACATGCGCGTGCATGGACGATCCTCCCAGGAGGGAATGCCCAGAGCATAGGCCACGCGGAAGGCCCGCGCCGTCCGCCTCAGCTCAGCAGATGCAGCTTGAAGTGGTGGTGCACCAGGCGCTTGAAGCGCTCCACCGTGCGCAGGGCATCGCGCAAAAGATCCCGCTCGAAGTGGTCGAGCCTCTGCGGGGCGATGTGGCTGTCGGTGGCGGGCCGTCCCGCGCTCACGTCCTCCAGCATGGCGGCAAGCCGCAGGCTCTGCAGGAAGTCATAGGCCCCCGCAAGGTCGCGGGCGAAGGCCGGCTCGAAACGCCCCAGCTCGCGCAGGCGCTCGATCCGCTCGAAGGTGTTGGTCTCATCGATGCCCACCTCCAGGGCATAGACCCGCACGCCATGCATGATCGGGAACAGGCCGCCCTTTTTCAGGTCCAGCTCGCCGCGGTGCTCCCCCTTCTCCAGCACAAAGCCTGAGAAAACACCCAACGGGGTTTCGAAGGCCAAGACCTGGGCCGCCATGCGCGCCAGCACGGTGGGATGTGCGGCCAACTGCGCATGCAACTCGGCGCGCATCGCCTGCACAAGCTCGCCCCGGCCCGCCACGGCGCGCGCGTCGGCCAGCATCGCCAGCCGCAGCAGGGCCTCACCCTCGGGCTTCGCCACGGCTTGGCGAATCATGTCCGTCAGGCCATCGACCGGCCGCCGCCAGAGCGGGTTGCTCGCCATGATCCCGCCCGGGCAACGCGGCAGGCCGAGCCGCTCCAAGGCCTCCACCAGCCGCTCGGCCGCCTCCCCGGCCATGTCTTCATCGACCCCCGCCGCCAGCAGCAGGCCGTTGTCCTGGTCGGTGCGCAACAGTTGCTCGCCCCGCCCCTCGCTGCCCATCAGGAACAGGCAGCTCGTATCCCGTAGCCCCTGCGGGGCAACCAAGCCCCACACCTTGGCGTACAGCTTGGCGTTCAACTCGCTCACCCAGGCACTGATATGCCGCGCCCGCACCCCTCGCCCGTGCAGGCCGCGCACCAGTTCGACCAGATGTTCACCGACCCCCTGAAGATCATCGATGCAGCTTGCGCGCTCGATCTCGCGGTCCAGCAGCGGAGCATGGCTGGCCACAAGGCTCAGGATGTCCTTCTGCCGCACAAGGCCCGCCGAGCCATCCGCCCGCCAGACCACCAGCTGGCTGATGTGGTGGCGCAGCATCCGCTGCAGGGCGGCAAAGAGGTCGTCCGAGGCCGCCAGTGCCACCAGGGGGCGCCGGGCCTCGAGCAGCGCCCCCGGATCGTCGGCCTGCGCCAGCGCGGCGACCACATCGCTCTGGGTCAGCAGACCGAAGCCCGCGACCTCATCCTCCACCAGAAGCGCCTTCGCCCCCGCAGTGTGCAGGGCGCGGGCCGCCTCGCGCAGGGTCACGGGGGCTTGGAGGCGAGGCAGCGGCTGCAACGCCAGCTCCGACAGACGGGTGTGCAGCAGCAGGGTCAGCTCCCCCTGCGCATGGGCCTTGGCCCGGGCCCGGCGCTTGGTCTCAAGATCCTCCCGGTAGAAGTTCAGGAAGGCCGGATACTGCTCGCCCAGGGCATGGAAGACGTGCGCGGGCAACCAGTGGGCGATCAGTTCCTCCTCCACCACAAGCAGGCCGGGCTGCGTGCCCGCAAGCAGCCCGGACGCCCCCACGGCCTCGCCCGGACCGTGGAGGACATCCCCCTCGCCATCCAGATGCTCCCGTACCACGCCCTTGACGATGATCCACAGCCCCGTGGCCTGCTCCCCCACCTCGGCCAGCCGCTCGCCGCGTGGGGCGTAGACAATATCCAGCGCCGCCGCCGCGCGCGCGCGCAAGTCTTGTGGCAAGCGGTCGAAGGGCGGGATCGTGGAAAGCACCGAAGGATCGAGGAGGTTCATGGTTCCAGCCTCTCGAATGAATGCAAACCACAGCATAACCTCAAGCGCATGGCCACGCTTCATTCCCTCCCAATCGGCGAACCTTCCCCCATGGGCGTGCCGTCATGGCACGATGGCCTATGCTTGGAGAAGCCTAGGATTTCGCCCATGAACGCCCCTCCCCCCACCGAACCTGTCTTCATCGCCCGCGGCCTGACCAAGACCTACCGCATGGGGGAGGTGGAGGTGCAGGCCTTGCGCGGGATTGACCTGGAGCTTTTCCGCGGGGAGCTGGTGGTGCTGCTCGGGCCTTCGGGCAGCGGCAAATCGACCCTGCTCAATATCCTCGGTGGGCTGGATACGCCCAGCAGCGGGGAGGTCTTCTACCTTGGCCAGCGGCTCAGCGGCGCTTCGGAAGCCGAGCTGACGCGCTTTCGGCGCGAGCATGTGGGCTTTGTATTCCAGTTCTACAACCTCATCCCCAGCCTCACCGTGCGCGAAAACGTGGCGGCGGTGACGGAGATTGCGCCCTCCCCCATGCCACCCGAGGAGGCGCTGAAACTGGTGGGCCTGGGTGAGCGGCTGGACCACTTCCCGGCCCAGCTCTCCGGCGGGGAGCAGCAGCGGGTGGCCATTGCCCGCGCCATTGCCAAGAACCCTTCCGTGCTGTTGTGCGACGAGCCGACCGGGGCGTTGGACTCGGCCACCGGGGTGGTGGTGCTGGAGGCGCTGGAGAAGGTGAACCGCGAGCTTGGCACACTCACCGTGCTCATCACCCACAACGCGGGGATTGCGGCCATGGCCGACCGGGTGATCCGCCTCTCCGACGGCCGCATCGCGGAGGTCCGTGCCAATCCTCTGCGCAAGCCTGCCCGTGAATTGAGCTGGTAGGGATGCGCGCACTCAACATCAAGCTCTGGCGCGATCTGTGGCACATGCGCGGCCAGGTGCTGGCGATTGCGGCGGTGATCATGGGCGGGGTGGCGACGTTGGTGATGTCGCTCTCGACCTACGACTCGCTGGTCGACACGCGGGACCGGTTTTATCGCGAATACCGCTTCGCCGAGGTATTCGCCCAGCTCAAGCGCGCGCCGGAGTCGCTGGCGGAGCGGCTGCGCGCCCTGCCCGGGGTGGAGCGGCTGGAGACGCGGGTGGTGGCTGGGGTGAAGCTGGAGGTCGAAGGTTTTTCCGACCCCATCACCGGCCTGCTGCTGTCCGTGCCTGATGGCGACGAGCCGACGCTCAACGCCCTCCATCTCAAGCGCGGGCGCATGGTGCAACCCGGCAGCGAGGACGAGGTGGTGTTGTCCGACACCTTCGCCGACGCCCACGGCTTCGAGCCCGGCGACCGGCTGGCCGCCATCATTCAGGGCAAGCGCAAGGTGCTGACCGTGGTCGGTGTGGCGGTGTCACCGGAGTACGTCTACCAGATCGCCCCGGGCGCCATCTTCCCGGACTTCAAGCGCTACGGCGTGCTGTGGATGGGACGCCACGCCCTGGCCGCCGCATACGACATGAACGGCGCCTTCAACAACCTGGCGCTGACGCTCTCCCCGGGGGCGCGGGCGCAGGAGGTGATCGACCGCCTTGATGCGGTGCTCGCTGCCTACGGCGGCACCGGGGCTTATGCGCGCAAGGACCAGTTCTCGAACCGATTCCTTGGCGAGGAGCTGAACCAGCTGAGGACCACCGCCACCGTGTTCCCGGCCATCTTCCTTGGCGTGGCGGCCTTCCTGCTCAACGTGGTGCTGGGGCGCCTCATCAGCCTGCAGCGCGAGCAGATCGCGATTCTCAAGGCCTTCGGCTACACCCACCCTGCCATCGGCTGGCACTACGTGAAGCTGGTGCTGCTGATCACCCTGCTCGGCGTGACGGCGGGGACCGCCCTGGGCGCCTGGTTCGGCCAGGGGCTCGCCCAGGTCTATCAGGAAACGACCTTCCGCTTCCCCTACCTGGATTACCGCCTGAACCCCGCGATCGTGCTCTTTGCCCTGTTCGTCGGTGCGGCCGCCGCCATCAGCGGCACGCTGTTCGCGGTGTTCCGGGCCACGCGCCTGACGCCGGCGCAGGGGATGTTGCCGGAGACCCCGGCGATCTACCGCGCCACGGCCTTGGAAAGGCTGGGGTTCTCCCGCTGGATGGGCGCACCCTCGCGCATGATCCTGCGGCATATCGAGCGCCGCCCGGTGAAGTCCCTCCTCACCGTGGTCGGTCTGGCCTTCGCCTGCGCACTGATGATGGTGGGCAACTACCAGAAGGATGCGATCGACTTCATGGTGGACATCCAGTTCCGCCAGGCCGCGCGTGAGGACCTGGCGCTGACCTTCATCGACCCCACCAGCGGCCGCGCGCTGCACGAGCTGGAAGCGCTGCCGGGGGTGACGCATGTGGAGGGGTTCCGGGACGTGCCGGCCATCCTGCGGTTCCAGAACCACCAGTATCGTTCCGCGGTGTACGGCATCCAGCCCGAGGGGGTGCTGCACCGCTCGCTCAATCGCAAGCTCGAGCCGGTCGAGGTTCCTCCCGGCGGCATCGTGCTGACCGACCATCTGGCCTCCCGCATCCTGCACGTGAGGCCCGGCGACATGCTCACGGTGGAGGTGCTGGAGGGCGACCGCAAGGTGCTGGAGGTGCCGGTGCTCGGCATCACCCGCCAGTTCCTCGGCGTGTCGGCCTACATGCAGCAGGACTCCCTCAACGCCCTGCTGCGGGAAGGGCCGGTGGTGAGTGGCGCGTATCTCGCCATCGAACCGGGGTTCGAGCACGAGGTCTACGCCCGCCTGCACGAGCGCCCCCGCGTGCTGGGCATGGTGGCCAATGCCTCGGCAGTCAAGAGCTTCTACGCCACCATCGGCGAATTCGTGCTGTTCTACACCATGGTCTCTACCCTGCTTGCTGGCGCCATCGGTTTCGGGGTGGTGTACAACAGCGCGACCATCGCCCTCTCCGAGCGCAGCCGCGAACTGGCCTCCTTGCGCGTGCTCGGCTTCACCCGTGGCGAGATCGCCTACATCCTGCTCGGCGAGCTGGCCGTGCTGACGCTCGCGGCCATCCCGGTCGGGATGCTGCTCGGGGTGGGGCTGGTCGGTATCCTGGTGCTGGCCTTCACCAACGATCTCTACCGCCTGCCGCTGCTGCTGACACCGAGCAACTACGCCCTGGGGGCAAGCGTCGTGATCGTCTCGGCGCTGCTGTCGGGCTGGATCCTGTGGCACAAGCTCGGCAGGCTGGACCTTGTGGCGGTGTTGAAGACACGCGAATGATGCATAGCCCATACTCTTTCCGAAGCTCCTGAGTCCGAACGATCCATGCAACTTCGCTCACGCCTCGGCATCATCCTCATCACCCTCGCCGTCGCCGGCGGGCTGGCCTTCGGCTTCATGCCCCGCCCTATCCCGGTGGAACTTGCGAGCGCCGTTCGCGGACCGCTCAAGGTCACGGTGGAGGAGGAAGGCAAGACCCGGGTGATGGAGCGCTACGTCATCGTAGCGCCCATGAGCGGCTATGCCCGGCGCATCACCTGGAAGGTGGGCGATGCGGTGCGTGCCGGCGAGGAACTCGTGGTGATCGAGCCCGCACGCTCCGCCGCGCTGGATCCGCGCTCCCGCGCCCAGGCCCTGGCCCAGGTGCAGGCCGCCGAGGCGAGGCTTGCCGCCGCGCACGAGAACGCCCGCGCTGCCGCCGCCCAGGCCGAACTGGCCGGACAAACGCTTGCCCGCGTCGCCGGGCTGCGCAAGGACCAATTCGTCGCCCAGCAGGACCTCGACCGCGCCCGGACGGAGCAGGACCGAGCCCGTGCGGCGAAACTCGCGGCGGAGCATGCCGTGAACGTGGCCCGTTTCGAGCTGGAGACGGCGCGCGTCACCCTGGAGCAGACCGAGCGGCTGCAGGCCGGCGGACCGGCAGAAACACTCTCCGTGCGCGCCCCCGTCGGGGCCCGTGTACTGAAGGTTGCGCGCGAGAGCGAGGGCCCGGTGCAGGCCGGTCAGACGCTGCTCGAAATCGGCGACCCGCAGGCGCTCGAGGTCGAGGTCGAGGTCCTCTCCACCCAGGCGGTGAGGATCGCGCCCGGCACCCGGGTGCTGTTCGACCGCTGGGGCGGGGAGAGCACGCTCGAAGGCGTGGTGCGCGTGGTCGAGCCCTTCGGCTACACCAAGGTCTCGGCGCTCGGCGTGGAGGAGCAGCGGGTGCGCGTCATCGCGGACTTCGTCTCGCCGCGCGAGCAGTGGCAGAGGCTCGGCGACGGCTACCGGGTCGAGGCCCGCTTTGTGGTCTGGGCGGGAGACGACGTGCTCCAGATCCCCGCCAGCGCCCTCTTCCGCCGCAACGGCGGCTGGGCGGTCTTCGTCGTACAGGATGGCCGCGCCCGGCTCACCCCGGTGGAAATCGGGCAGCGAGCTGGCCTCACCGCCGAGGTCGTTTCGGGTCTCGCACCGGGTGAGCAGGTCATCAGCCATCCGGACGACACGATCCGCGACGGGGTCCGGGTCAGGCCACGCTAGGGGCGCGCAGGGCACAAGGACAGGGCCATCGAATGAACCTGTTTCATCGTTCTGAGCGCCTGCGCAGGAACGACGCCCTTGCCGCCGATTGAGGTGTTGATCATCGGCCCGGGGGCGGGCCTCCTACGGGCTGGGTAAGGTTGTGGGAGCGGCGCCCCGCCGCGATTGAGGTGCTGATTCATCGGCCCGGGGGCGGGCCTCCTACGGGCTAGGTAAGGTTGTGGGAGCGGCGTGTCGCCGCGATCAACCGTACAGCCCCAATAGACAAAGGGCCCAGGTCTTTCGACCTGGGCCCTTTGTGGGTATGGCGCGCCCGGAAGGATTCGAACCTCCGACCCTCTGGTTCGTAGCCAGATACTCTATCCAACTGAGCTACGGGCGCTAAACTTTGCTGGCTCCCCCGGTTGGATTCGAACCAACGACCAACGGATTAACAGTCCGCTGCGCTACCGCTGCGCCACAGGGGAGTGGCTGTGTTGTGGGTGCGCATTATAGAGGGTTTGCGCACCCTGTCAACGGCTTTTTATGCCAGCGCCCTGGCTATGCGGCGCATGGCCTCCTGAAGCTGCTCCATGGAGGTGGCGTAAGAGAGGCGCACGTGCCCCGGCGCGCCAAAGGCAGAGCCCGGAACGACTGCCACGCCTGCGTCGTACAAGAGCTTGTTGGACAGTTCGACGTCGTCCTTCAGGCCCATGCGGGCGATGACGGCCTTCACGTCCGGGAAGCCGTAAAAGGCTCCCTGGCTCGGCAGACAGGACACGCCCGGCATGGCATTGAGCGCGGCCACGACAAAGTCGTGGCGGGCCTTGAACGCCTCGATCATGGGCTTGATGCAGTCATCCCCGCCATTGAGGGCCGCCTCGGCCGCCACCTGGGAGATGGAGGTGGGGTTGGAGGTGCTCTGCGACTGCACGTTGGCCATCGCGTTGATGAGCTTGACCGGGCCCGCGGCATAGCCAATGCGCCAGCCGGTCATGGCGTAGGCCTTCGATACCCCATTGAGGACGATGGTGCGCTCATACAGGTCCGGGCAGGCCATGACGATGTTGCAGAACGGCTCCTCGGCCCAGAGGATCTTCTCGTACATGTCGTCCGTGGCGATCAGCACCTGCGGATGACGGCGCAGCACCTCGCCCAGCGCCTCCAGATCCTTGCGGGTGTAGGCCACGCCGGTGGGGTTGGAGGGGCTGTTGAGCACGAACAGCTTGGTACGCGGGGTGATGGCGGCCTCGAGCTGCTCGGGGGTCAGCTTGAAGCCCTGCGCCTGCTCGGCCTCCACGATGACCGGCTGGCCGTCGGCCAGAAGCACCATGTCCGGGTAGGACACCCAATACGGCGCGGGGATGATGACCTCATCGCCCTCATCCAAGAGGGCCATGACGAGGTTGTAGAAGCTCTGCTTGCCGCCCACCGAGACGAGGATCTGGTTGGGCGCGTAGCTCAGGCCGTTGTCGCGTTCGAGCTTGTCGATGATCGCCTTCTTCAGCGAGGGGATGCCGTCCACCTGGGTGTAGCGGGTGAAGCCCTTGTTGATCGCCTCGATGGCAGCGTCACGAATGTGACGGGGGGTGTCAAAATCCGGCTCGCCGGTACCCAGGCTGATGATGTCGCGGCCCTCAAGCTTGAGCTTGGCCGCGAGGGCGGAGACGGCGAGCGTGGGCGAGGGTCGGACCCGTTGAACGCGATGCGACAGTTGGATGTCCAAGGAGCAGGCCTCAAGTTTTCGCAAAATCTTCACAGGATGGGCATGATGCCCGACAAAATTGCCCGCATTTTACCGCAAGCCAGCCCCGCATGTCCGAAGCCAATGTATCAAAAGTGTTCCAACTCGAATCCGACTACGCCCCGGCAGGCGACCAACCAGAGGCCATCCGCCAGCTGGTGGAGGGCATCGAGGCAGGCCTCGCGGGCCAGACCCTGCTCGGGGTGACCGGCTCGGGCAAGACCTTCACCATCGCCAACGTGATCCAGCGGGTGCAGCGCCCCACCCTGATCCTGGCGCACAACAAGACCCTCGCCGCGCAGCTCTACGGCGAGATGAAGGGCTTTTTCCCGCACAATGCAGTGGAGTATTTCGTCTCCTACTTCGACTACTACCAGCCGGAGGCCTACGTCCCCGCCTCGGACACCTACATCGAGAAGGATTCATCGGTGAACGAGCACATCGAACAGATGCGCCTGTCCGCCACCAAGGCCCTGTTCGAGCGGCGGGATGTGATCATCGTCGCCACCGTGTCCTCCATCTACGGCCTGGGCGATCCCGAGGCCTATCTGAAGATGATCCTGCACCTCTCGAAGGGGGACCGCATCGACCAGCGCGCCATCCTGCGCCGCCTCTCCGACATGCAGTACACCCGCAACGATATCGACTTCCGCCGCGGAACCTTCCGCGTGCGCGGCGACGTCATCGACATCCACCCGGCGGAAAGTGACCGCGAAGCGGTCAGGGTGGAGCTGTTCGATGACGAGATTGAACAGATCACCCTGTTCGACCCGCTGACCGGCGAGGTGCTGCGCCGCCTGCCGCGCTACACGGTCTATCCCTCCACCCACTTCGTCACCCCCAAGGAGCGGATCGTCAAGGCGATGGAGCTGATCAAGGAGGAGCTGAAGGAACGTGTGGCCGAGCTGCGCGCCTCCGACCGGCTGGTGGAGGCGCAACGGCTGGAGCAGCGCACCCAGTACGACCTGGAGATGATGGCGGAGCTTGGCTACTGCAATGGCATCGAGAACTACTCGCGCTACCTCTCCGGACGGGCCGCCGGCGAGCCGCCGCCCTGCCTCTACGACTACCTGCCGCCGGATGCCCTGCTGGTGATCGACGAGTCGCACGTGACCGTGCCGCAGCTCGGCGCCATGTACAAGGGGGACCGCTCACGCAAGGAAAACCTGGTCAACTACGGCTTCCGCCTGCCCTCCGCGCTGGACAACCGCCCGCTGCGCTTCGACGAGTTCGAGCGGATGATGCCGCAGACCATCTACATCTCCGCCACCCCCGCCGACTACGAGCTTGAACACAGCGGCCAGGTGGTCGAGCAGGTGGTGCGCCCGACCGGCCTGGTCGACCCGGTGCTGGAGGTGCGCCCGGTCGCCACCCAGGTCGACGACGTACTCTCGGAGATCAACCTGCGCGCCGCCAAGGGCGAGCGGGTGCTGGTCACCACCCTCACGAAAAGGATGGCGGAAGACCTGACCGAGTACCTGCACGAACACGGGGTGAAGGTGCGCTATCTGCACTCGGACATCGACACGGTGGAGCGGGTGGAGATCATCCGCGACCTGCGCCTCGGCACCTTCGACGTGCTGGTCGGCATCAACCTCTTGCGCGAGGGGCTGGACATCCCCGAGGTGTCCCTGGTGGCTATCCTCGACGCCGACAAGGAGGGCTTTTTGCGCTCCGAGCGCTCGCTGATCCAGACCATCGGCCGCGCCGCACGCAACGTGAACGGCAAGGCCATCCTCTACGCCGACACCATCACCGGCTCGATGCAGCGGGCCATCGAGGAGACCGAACGCCGCCGCGCCAAGCAGATCACCTTCAACCAGGTGCACGGCATCACCCCGCAAGGCATCCGCAAGAGTGTGGCGGACATCCTCGAAGCGGGCTACGACCGCATCCCCGGCGCGCGCCCCGGGGCCGGCAAGCGCAAGGTGGCCGAGCCCCAGGTGGCCTATCTTTCCCCGGAGATGGCCACGAAAAAGATCGCCCAGCTGGAAAAGGCCATGTACACCGCCGCGCGCAACCTGGAATTCGAGGAGGCCGCGCGCCTGCGGGACGAAATCGCCGCCCTGCGCGAAGCCGCCTTCGGCTTCCCTGAGCCGAGCGCCATACCCGCGTAAGCGGGCTTGGGCCATGGATGGTTGTCTGTAGGAGGCCCGCCCCCGGGCCGATGATCAACGCCTCAATCGGCGGCGGAGGCGCCGCTCTTCCACCCGTTTAATTTGACGGTGGGAGCCGCGTGCCGCGGCGATGAACCCCCGGTTATTCAGCCCCCGGGGCCATCTTCATCTGCCCCGTCGCGACGAGGGCTTCGCTCCTACAGCCCCCGCGATTGCACACGTCATCGTGCAGGCGTATAAGAACCCGATCGTCTGAGCCGCCCTTGCCCATGCCGAAGAAACTTTTCCGCCGCATCGCGCCCCATCCGGACACCCTGCGGGAGCACAAATTCCTCAATCGTTTCGCCCATCTGCTGCACGATCCGAATTTGTGGCACTTCAATCGCACCTCGGTGGCACGCGCCTTCGGCCTGGGACTCTTCGCCGCCTTTCTTCCCGTCCCGTTCCAGAGCCCGATCGCCGCGACCCTGGCGATCTGGCTACGAGGCAACCTGCCGCTGGCGGTGCTGATGGTCTTCCTCACCAATCCCCTGACCATGGTGCCGATCGAGTTGTCAGCCTATTGGCTGGGCCACCTGGTCGTACCGGGGGAATTCAAGGCCCTCCCCACCCCCTTCGAATGGAGCTGGGTGTGGGACAACCTGTCCTCCATTGGCCTGCCGCTCGTGGTCGGCCACCTCATGCTTTCCATGATCAGCGCCATCTTGGGCTATTACGGCATCCAGGGTTTCTGGCGCATCCACCTGCTCCTCCACCTGAAGAAACGCAGGCAGCGGGTCTACCAGCCCGGCCTGCCACAGGCTGGCCTGAGCAGCGCTGTTGGGAACGGCGCTGGGACGCGAAGCGTCACCCGAAGGGTGGAATCCAGGAATGGATTCCGCCGCACCGCGACACCCCGACCGAAAGACCCCCAAGGCTGAGTCGGGTCACCGCCCCCCCCACCAAGAAATGAATTCCATGCCTCCATCATGGATTTCCATGGCAGGGCGAGGTCACGGCAGGCGTAAGATCACACTGTCCCGCCGCGCTTTCGGATGAAGTGCACGCCGGGGCCGGCATCACCACGCCGTATGGAACTGCAGCCGATGCCACGAGAAGGCTCGGCCCGTCCAAAGAACTCCGCCCGGAACCCCAAGGAGTCGCCCATGCTCAAGCGCACTATCCTGATCCTGCTCGCCCTCGTCCTCGGTTCGTCCCAGCCCCTCCTGGCCGATGACGCCAACCCCTTTCCCTTCCGCAAGAACCACCCCCAGGTCCAGGTGATCGAAACGGGGGAGCTGACGGCAAAATTCGACCAGTACACCATCATCGATGTCCGCTCACCCTTCGAATTCGACATCATGCGCATCAAGGGTGCCCAGAACATCCCGGTGTCCCAGCCCGATTTCGCCGAGAAGGTCAAGGCGCTGCACCAGAAGAGCGGCAAACCGATGGTCTTCTACTGCAACGGCCATACCTGCGAGAAGGCCTACCAGGCGGCCACCAAGGCCCGCCAGATGGCCGGGGTGGAGCGTGCCATAGCCTATGACGGCGGCATCTTCGACTGGGCCAAGAACAACCCGAAACTGACCCAGCTGCTGGACAAGCCGGAACTCGACCCGAAGGCGCTGATCACGGAGGACAAATTCAAGGCCCATCTGCTCGAGCCGCAGGAATTCATCGACCGTGCCCGGGCTCACCCCGCCGCCCCGATCATCGACCTGCGCGATACCTTCCAGAGCGACGGCATCTCGCTCTTTGCCACCCGCGACATCCGCACCGGCTTCGACATTCCCAAGCTCAAGGCCATCCTCAACGAGGCCAAGCAGAAAGGTCACACGGCGTTCATCTACGATGCCGCCGGGCATCAGATCAAAAACGTGCAATACCTCGTCGAGGACATGGGCCTGAAGGACTACTTCTTCATGAAGGACGGTATGGTGGGGTATTACGCCATGATCCGGCAAAAATAAGCAGGCGCGGCCCGAAGCAGATTGTTTCAAAAGGGCTGTCCTGCCCTTTTGAAACTCGCCTCGTCGCGGCACACGCCCGCGACGGGCTCCGAGACTCAATCACTTGCTGTGATTGAGTCTCGGGCGAGACATCCCTGGCTCGCATTTCCAGGCTGTTTCAAAGAGTTTTGAAACAGCCTGAAAGACGGGCCTCCTCAGCACCTCAGCATGGATGACGTGCGGCGTCAGCCCTCGCCTTCCAGCGCCCCGTCACGCATGCGCAGCACCCGGTCCATACGGCCGGCGAGGCCAAGATCGTGAGTCACCACCACCAAGGCCGTGCCCTGCTCGGCGTTCAGCTCCATGAGCAGGTCGAACATGGCGCCCGCGTTGCGGGAATCGAGGTTGCCAGTCGGCTCGTCCGCCAACACGGCCCGGGGACGGGTAACCAGCGCGCGGGCCAGGGCGGTGCGCTGACGCTCGCCGCCGGACAGTTCGCCCGGCTTGTGCTGCAGGCGGTGGCCAAGGCCGACGCGCTCGAGCATGACTGCCGCCTGCTCGCGCGCAAGGCCCACATGCTCGCCGCGAATCAACAGCGGCATGGCGACGTTCTCCAGCGCGGAGAACTCGGGCAGCAGGTGGTGGAACTGGTAGACGAAGCCGAGCATGGCGTTGCGCACGCGTCCGCGCTCCTTGTCCGACATGCGCGCGAGGTCGCGCCCCTGCAGCAGGATCTCACCGCTGCTCGGCACGTCCAGCCCGCCCATCAGCTGCAGCAGGCTGCTCTTGCCTGCGCCGGAGGGGCCGACGATGGCCACGCGCTCGCCGGCCGCAATCGCAAGATTGACGCCGCGCAACACCTCGACCTTGAGCTTGCCCTCGGCGTAGGTCTTGCCCACACCGACGCACTGGATCACAGCTTCGTGCATCATGGACGCCTCACTCATAGCGCAGGGCCTCCACGGGCTGGGTACGTGCGGCACGCCAGGCCGGGTACAGGGTGGCGAGGATGGAAAGGCCGAAGGACAGGGCGGCGATGCGCACCACGTCGCTCAACTGCACATCCGAGGGCAGCTCGCTGATGTAGTAGACATCAGCCGGCAGGAACTGGATGCCGAGAGTGTGCTCGAGCCAAGGCACCAGGGTGTCGACGTTGAGCGCCAGGCTCAAGCCGCCGATCAGCCCCAGCAGGGTGCCAACCACGCCGATCAGGGTGCCCTGCACCATGAAGATGGTCATCACCGAACCGGGCGAGGCGCCAAGGGTGCGCAGGATGGCGATGTCGGCCTGCTTGTCGGTGACCACCATCACCAGGGTGGAGACGATGTTGAACGCCGCCACGGCGACGATCAGGGCAAGAATGATGAACATCGCCGTGCGCTCGGTCTTCACCGCGCGGAAGAAGTTGGCGTGGCGACGGGTCCAGTCGCTGACCCAGTATTCCGCCCCCAGCTCGGCCGCGAGCTCGCGGTTCAGACGCGGTGCGGCGAACATGTCGTCCAGCTTCAGCCGCACACCGTTGACCGCCGTCCCCAGGCGATAAAGCTTCTGCGCATCCTCCAGGTGAATGAAGGCCGTGCCCCGGTCGAATTCATACATGCCCACCTCGAACAGGCCGACCACGGTGAAGCGGCGCTCGCGCAGCAGCGCCCCCACGGGGGTGACCGCGATGTTGGAGGTGATCAGCATGAGCGAATCGCCCACGCCCACGCCGAGCGCATCCGCCAGCTCCCGCCCGAGCACGATACCGTATTCGCCGGGCTTGAGGTCCTCAAGCCGGCCGGCCTTCATGTGCTCGCCCACGTCGGTAACCGTAGCCTCAAGCGTAGGGTCGATGCCGCGCACAATGGCCCCGCTCACCGCCGAGGGCTGGGACAGCATCGCCTCCGCCTGAGTATACGGCGCGGCTGCCGCCACACCTCCGCGTGTCTGCACGCGTTTGATGACCCCCTGCCAGTCCTCCAGCCGCTCGCCCGGGCCGGTGATGGTCAGGTGGGAGGCCATGCCGAGGATGCGCTCGCGCAGCTCCTTCTCGAAGCCATTCATGACCGACAGCACGGTGATCAGTGCGGTCACACCCACCGCGATGCCAAGGATCGAGGTCAGCGAGATGAAGGAAATGAAGTGATTGCGGCGCTTGGCGCGCGTGTAACGCAGGCCGATGAAAAGTTCGAACGGGCGAAACATGGTGATGCCGTCTAGAATAAGACCCGAATGATAGCCTGAAAGCCGTATTTCATGGCCTGCCAAGGATTGCTGAACCTGACACCGTGCCGGAGAACCCGCCATGCGCCTGACCACTCCCCTGCTGACCCTGGCCCTGTGTGCCACCATCCCGGCCACACACGCTGTCCCCCCTGTGCCCGAGCGCGGGCAGTCGATGAACTCCGTCCTCAGGCATTACGGCGAGCCACAGCAGCGGATCGCGGCGGTCGGCAAGCCGCCGATCTCACGCTGGGTCTATCCTGAATTCACCGTCTACTTCGAGCATCACCACACCATCCACAGCGTCCTGCACCAGAAACGGGCTCAGACCGCTGAGACCCGCTAACCCGCTCATCACCCACAGGAGTTACGACCATGAAAGCCAATGTCGGTTTCGTTGACATGTTCATCCGCATCTTTGCGGGAGTCGTCCTGATCGGACTCGCCATCGCCGGCGTCATCGGCTGGTGGGGCTATATCGGCATCGTGCCGCTGCTCACCGGTCTGATGAAGTTCTGCCCAGCCTATTCCATCCTTGGCATCAGCACGAAGAGCAAGGAAGAGTCCGGCGAGTCGCACTGAGCGATCGACCTGAATACAAAGACACCCCGCACTGCGGGGTGTTTTGTTTCTTAGACCAAGGCGACTGGCCCGGGACTCATATCTCCCGATCGGGTTCCTGGCCCAGGAACTCTTCGGCCAGGGCGTTTTCGCCGTGGATGGCAATCAGCTCATCGAGCTCCGCGAGCAGGGAGTCGTCCTCGTCCGGGTCGATCATGCCCCGGCCGACCAGCGTGGAGGTCAGCCCAGACAACATGGCCTTGCGCACCGCGCCGAGGGTCGGCACACGCAAGGTCTGCATCGCCTCCTCGATCACCCGGCCGAGATTGTCGCTCACCGGGGCCTGGATGAAATTGGTGGCGAGGGCATCGCTGCCGAACTCCTCCATCGCGGCCTCCAGCTCACCATAGAGGGCCTCGCGGTTTTCGAGGTCGAGCCGTCCCTCCGCCTCGAGTTCATCAACCAGCCCCTCATGCATGGCCTGCATGACGCTTCCCAGGGTCACCGGCTGCTCCATCTCCGGATCATTCGCCACGTGCACGAGGATCTCTCGCAGCAGCGGCCCAATCCGACCCGGCACATCGATGTTGATGCCCATGGCACTCTCCTCGCTTGTGTGGCTTTTCAAGACTGAGCATAGACCACATTCCGCCGGCATTCAGGGCCATCCCCGTTCGTGGGACAATACGCACATGAAGACATCCGCCCACGCCCTCATCACCGCCCCCCTGCCCCTGCGCCCGCGCGATCCGCTCTACTGGCGGCGCCCGCCTGGCGCGGCGCTCGCCCTCCTGCTGGCGGAAACGGCCAGGCGGCATGAGGGCCCACTGCTGCTGATTGCCCCCGGCATGCAGGATGCCTACCGCTTGGAAGCCGAACTGGGCTTCTTCCTCGACCAGGCGGGCGTGCCGGTCATGGTCTTTCCGGACACCGAGACCCTGCCCTACGACCTGTTCTCCCCCCATCAGGACCTGGTCGCGCAGAGGCTCGCGACCCTCGACCGCCTGCCGGACCTCAAGCAGGGGGTGGTGATCGTCTCCATTCCGGCCCTGCTGACACGCCTGCCGCCGACGAACTACGTGCGCGGTCGCACCATCCAGTTGCGCAAGGGCCAGCGGCTGGATGTCGAGGCCTTTCGCCAGCGCCTGAGCGATGCCGGCTACCGCTCGGTGGCTCAGGTGATGGAGCATGGCGAGTTCGCCGTGCGCGGCGCCATCCTCGACCTGTTCCCCAGCGGCCAGGCCCTGCCGGTGCGGGTGGACCTGTTCGACGATGAAATCGAATCCCTGCGCCTGTTCGACCCGGAGACCCAGCGCAGCCTCGAGACGATCGAGGCGCTGAATCTGCTGCCCGCGCGGGAGTACCCGCTGGACGAGGACGGCATCAAACATGCGCGCAAGGCCTGGGGACACTATTTCGACACCTCCGGACGCGACCTCCTTCGCCAGCTGCAGCAGGGCCTGCCCTTTCCCGGCATCGAATACTACCTACCGCTGTTCTTCGATGGCCTGGCCACCCTGTTCGATTACCTGCCCGCCAAGACGGTCTGCCTGAGCCTACCGGGTCTTGAGGCGGCCGCGGACGACTTCTGGCGCGAGGCGCAGGAGCGTTACGAGCAACGCCGCCACGACCGCGAACGCCCCCTGTTGCCGCCGGAGATGCTGTTCATCTCCAAAGACCAGCTTGGCACCCTGCTGCACGAGCGCCTGCAGGTGCGCATCCTCGCCGAGGACGACCCGAACTTCCCGCAGGCCACCCGCTTCCCCTTCCAGCCGCTTCCCGAGCTTGGCTGGCAGGCGCGGGCCGAGGACCCCGCGCAGCGCCTGCGCAGCTTTGTGGAAGAGATCGACGGCAAGCTGCTGCTGACCGCCGAGTCCCCCGGCCGCCGCGAGGCCCTCGGAGATCTGCTGCGCCGTCATGGCTTGAGCTTTGACACGGTGGACGGTTGGTCCGCCTTCCTCGCGAGCGACAAGCGCCTGCTGATCAGCGTTGCGCCGCTGGAGGAGGGGCTACTTCTCCCCTCGCCCTCCAAGGGAGAGGGGCCGGGGGAGAGGGTGAAGAGCGTTGGCCACGAAGCAGCCAACGCCAGCGCCTCCCCCTCTCCCCAACCCTCCCCCCCCAAGGGGGAGGGGGTGTCTATTGCCCTCATCAGCGAGACCCATCTCTTCGCCGAGCGCGTGGCCCAGCGGGGCAAGCGGGTCAAACGCACGCGCGATGCCGAGAGCGTCATCCACAACCTCACCGAACTGGCCGAGGGCGCACCGGTGGTCCACGAGGACCACGGCGTGGGACGCTACCGTGGCCTGACCGTGCTGGAGGTCGGCGGACTCAAGCAGGAGTTCCTCACCCTCGAATACGCCGGGGGGGATCGCATCTACGTCCCCGTCACCAGCCTGCACCTGATCAGCCGCTACACCGGCGCAAGCCCCGAGCACGCGCCGCTGCACAAGCTCGGCTCGGACGCCTGGGACAAGGCCAAGAAAAAGGCGATGGAGCAGACCCGCGACGTCGCCGCGGAGCTTCTGGACCTGCATGCCCGCCGCGCCGCGCGCAAGGGCCATGCCTTCCAGCTCGACCCCGAGGCCTATGCCCGCTTCGCCGAGGGCTTCCCGTTCGAGGAGACCGCCGACCAGCTCGCCGCCATCAGCGCGGTCATCCACGACATGACCTCCGGCAAGCCCATGGACCGCGTGGTGTGCGGCGATGTGGGCTTCGGCAAGACCGAGGTCGCCATGCGCGCGGCGTTCGTGGCCGTGCAGGATGGCCGCCAGGTCGCGGTGCTCGCCCCCACCACCCTGCTCGCCCAGCAGCACCTGCGCAACTTCCGCGACCGCTTCGCCGACTTCGCCGTGCGCATCGAGGGCCTCTCCCGCTTCACCGCCGGCAAGGAGACCCGGCAGGTGCTGGAGGACCTGGCCGCAGGCAAGATCGACATCATCATCGGCACCCACAAGCTCATCTCCCCGGAGGTGCGCTTCAAGAACCTTGGGCTGGTCATCATCGACGAAGAGCAGCGCTTTGGCGTGCGCCACAAGGAGCAGCTCAAGAACCTGCGCGCCGAGGTGGACCTGTTGACCATGACCGCCACCCCCATCCCGCGCACCCTCAACATGGCCCTCTCCGGCCTGCGCGAGCTGTCCATCATCGCCACCCCGCCCAAGGAGCGCCTGGCGGTGAAGACCCTGGTGACGCCATGGGACACCGCGCTGATCCGCGAGGCCATCCTGCGCGAGCTCAAACGCGGCGGGCAGGTGTACTTCCTGCACAACGACGTCGATTCCATCGAGCGCATGACCCGCGAGCTCTCCGAGCTGATCCCCGAGGCACGTATCCATTACGCCCACGGGCAGATGCCGGAAAAGGAACTGGAACGGGTCATGGCCGACTTCTACCACCAGCGTTTCAACGTCCTGGTGAGCACCACCATCATCGAGTCAGGCATCGACATCCCCAGCGCCAACACCATCCTCATCCACCGCGCCGACAAGCTTGGACTCGCCCAGCTGCACCAGCTGCGCGGCCGGGTCGGCCGCTCCCACCACCGCGCCTACTGCTACCTCATCACCCCGCCCAAGGGGGCGATGACGCCGGACGCCGTCAAGCGGCTGGAGGCGATCGAAAAGCTGGAGGATCTGGGCGTGGGCTTCACCCTCGCCACCCATGATCTCGAGATCCGCGGCGCCGGAGAGCTTCTGGGCGAGGCGCAGAGCGGGCAGATGAACGAGGTTGGCTTCAGCCTCTACATGGAACTGTTGGACCGTGCGGTCCGGGCCCTCAAGTCCGGCAAGCAACCCGAGCTGATGCAGCCTTTGCGCCACGGCGTGGAGGTGGACCTGCGCCTGCCCGCCCTGCTGCCGGAGGACTACGTGGCGGATGTGCACACCCGTCTGATCCTCTACAAGCGCATCGCGAGCCTCACCACGGAGCGGGAACTGGACGAGATGCGCGTCGAGCTGATCGACCGCTTCGGCCTTTTGCCGCCCGCCGCGCAGAACCTCCTGCGCCAGGCTTTGCTTCGCATCCGCGCGCAAAAGCTCGGCATCCGCAAGCTCGAGGCCGGGCCGCAGGGCGGGCGCCTCCTGTTTGAGCCCAACCCGCCGATCGACCCTCTGCGCATCGTCCAACTGATCCAGCGCGAGCCCAAGACCTACCAGCTCGGCGGGCAGGATGCGCTGAAATTCACCGCGCCGCTGGCCGAGGCGGAGCAACGCTTCACATTCATTGAGCGCCTGCTCGAAAGATTGGGAGGAGGAGATCGGGCATGAAATGGATCACGTTGTTGTGGGCTGGATCATTGGCATGCGCTCCCGTCGGTGCGTCCTTCGCCACCATCTACAAATGCCCAGGGAAAAACGGCTCCATCGAATTTACGAGCATCCCCTGTGAGGACGGCGAACGCCGCAGCAAGGATGGATGGGTCAACCTTGAAGAAGAGCGGAAAGCTCGCGCCTTGGCCGAGCAAAAACGCCAAGAGGCGATCCAGCGCGAACTGGAACAGATGCGTTCCCAAAAGGCATCAACGTCCAAGAGTTCGCTGGGCGGGCTCGATGAAGAAACCAGCCAACCTCAAATTCCAAATACCCCCTTTCAATGCGATGGACGAACACATTGCTCGCAAATGCGCTCATGTGAAGAAGCCATTTACTTCCTCAACCACTGCCCCAACACCAAAATGGACGGCGACAGTGACGGGATTCCCTGTGAGGACCAGTGGTGTGGGCATGGAAGCGTGACCGATCTTGATCTGGAGCGGTGGATAAAGCGATGGGGTCGCCATGTCCGTCGTTAAGGGCGCGCCGGCAGGCCCGTTCCGCCGCCTTGGCGCGCTGTTTTACGATTGGCTGCTGATCCTCGCCCTGTGGTTCGTGCTGACCGCATTGCTACTCCCCCTCACCGGGGGTGAGGCCCTGCCCGAGCAAGGCCCCTGGCACTGGGCCTACCAAGCCTTACTCGGGCTTTCCGCGCTCGGCTTCTACCTGGGCTTCTGGCGCAAGGGCGGGCAGACACTCGGCATGCGCGCCTGGCGGGTGAGGCTGATCGACGAAGCGGGCGAGACGCCTCGCCTTGCCGCCCTGCTGCGCCGCGCCCTGTGGGCCGTGCCAAGCTGGGGACTGCTGGGCCTTGGAGTGCTGGCCCTGGTCCTCGACCCCAAACGGCGTGCCCTGCAGGATCGCATGAGCGGGACGCGCCTGATCGTGGATGAAATCCGATGAGCGAAAGCAAAGAAAAGATCTACCGGCATGGCCGTGGCGGCAGCGACCCCGAGCACCAGGCCCATCAGGCCGACATCCAGGCCCTCTTTGCCGGGCACACGCGGCTACACCGGGTGACGGAGCCCCTGCCGAATGGCATTCGCACCTGCACCACCAGCGATGATCCCGCCCTGGCCCTGATCCTGCGCCGTCATGCCGCGGACATGAAGGCACGCTTCGCCAAGGGCCGGGCGATCCGCTCCTGGGACCCGCTGTTCGCCGAGCTGTTCGAGCAGCGCGAGAACATCCGGGTGGAGCTCTTCGAGCGGGAAGACGGCGTGTGCGCGGAACTGACCAGCGATGACCCGGCGCTAGTGCCGCTGATCCTTGCCCACGATGCCACGCTGCACCGCTTCATCCAGGAAGGCAGCGCCCGTGCAGAGGACGCCTCACCCATGCCGGAGGCCCAGCGGGGGTAGGAACGGTGCCCCGCCGCGACCCAGTGCGGGATCATCGGCCCGGGGGCGGGCCTCCTACACGGGAGAAGGCATACTGCCCCTGATCCTCGCCCATGCCGGTGTAGGAGCGGCGCCCCCGCCGCGACCCAGTGCAGGATCATCGGCCCCAGGCCAACCTGGCCCCGCTGTTTCAGGCAAACAGGTCGACGCCACCCGACCGCACCGGGTATTCGATCCCTCTGGCGGCGGTATCCGCCGCATCCGCCCCCGGCCCGGTGCTCCAGGGGCTGCCGCTGCCCTGCCCGGAGGCTCCGCCCTGGCCGTTGAACCCCTGCGCATTCTGGCCCTGCTGCTGACCGACATTCACGTTGACCTGGGTGAACCCCTGGTCGGCCAGCATTTCACGCAGCCTCGGCAGCGCCGCCTCGATGACCTCGCGGGTCAGCGCGTGGGCCGCACCGAAATGCACGTTGGCCTCGTTGCCGCGCAGGTGGAGGTGGATCTCCATGGGGCCGAGATCGACCGGGTTCAGTTCGATGCGCGCGCCCTGCATCTGCTGGCCGAGCATCAGCATCACCCGCTGCCCCACGGCCTCACCGAATTCACGCGGCTGGTGCACTGGGATGGGGATGCGTTCGAGGAAGGGGAGGTCCTGAGGCGTGCGCGGCCTGGACGGATCCGCGGCCAGCAGGGGAGGCATGGCGGACGGGTTATCGGACGACGCGGGGGAGGCTTCGAACCGGGCCATGAGCTCTCCGGGACGGGCCGAAGGCTCCACGTCCCGCACCGGAAGGCCGGGGACTTCAGCCACCTGCTGGGCCATCCGCATCGCCTCGGCCGGCTCCCAGCGCTCAAAGCCGGGGACTGCACCCCGGTCTGCGGCAGGAGGCGTTGCGGCCTGACGCACATCAGGCCCCGCCCCCTCTTTGGGCAACACGACCTGCACCGCTCCACCCATGGTCACTCGCCCGCTTGCCGCCAAGGGAGCCGATGCGCTCGCCGCGAGAAGGCGGGGGTCATCGGAGAGGGGCGGGAGGGGGAGACCGACTGCCATCGGCATGCCTGCGGCGGATACCTCACCCGTCGATGCGGGTAGCTCCTGCGCAGGCTGACGGGCGATATCCGTTACCGGTTCTTCCGGGCCGAAATCCACCTTGGCAAGACCGGAAACAACCGCTCCCGGCGGGATGGGCCCCTGAGCATCCCCCAGCATGGCAAGCAGCTGCTCGATGACCGAGGCCGGCTCCCCTCCCGTATCGCCCCCGGAATCGCCAGAATCGCCCTTGCCCGCGCCCGGGTCGAGCATGGCCTCCAGTACCCGAGCCTCGGGACCATTCACCTCGCCGACGGCCTGGGCATGGTGGATCTCGCGCTGGAACTCGGCCATCAGGCTGGCGCGGGCCTCAGGTGGCATGCCCTCCATCTGCTGCTCCAGGGCAGGAAGCATGGACTGCAGGAAGCCCGCGAAATCGACCGTGCCATCCGCCTGCAGCACCTTGGAGGATGCGCCCTCCATCCCGCCGGGCAGGACGTTCATCAGGGCTTGGAGCAGGCCAGGTTGCATGGGAGGGCCCTCAGCGGGAGGTGGTGGATTGGAACTTCAGGCGCAGGGCGAATTCATCCTGCAGCCGCTGGTCTTTACGCGCCACGCCCTGCGCAATGCTGGCGGAAAGCTTTTCCTCCACCTTCTGCAGGCCACGGGTCCGGGTGCGCTGCTCGTTCCAGGCCAGGGCGAGCTGGGCATGCTCCCTGGCCAGGCGCTCGACCACCTGGCGCTGCTGCCGCACGGCCTCCTCGATGCGGGCCATGAAGGCACGGTAGTTCTGCAGGGCAAACACTCCCGCGCTGCCGCCGGGGTTGAACGACAGCCGGGCCGCGTATTCGCGCTGGTACTCCTCAAGCAGGTTGAGGCGCTGCTGCTGCTCATCCAGACGGGCGCGTGCCTCGGTCATGCGACGCGCAGCCTTGTCCTCCTCCTGGCGGGCGAAGTCGGTCAGGCGCTCAAGGCGTTGCTGGCGTTGCTGCTGCGTCATGTCGCCCTCCTTTTCTTGTCAAGCATAGCCCCCTACCCCTTCGCTGTCATGCCACCCAGGTCATTGCTGAAACAGGCTGAACAGTGCCTCGAGGCTCTCCGCCATGGTGCTGCCGTGGCGCAGATCCTGGCGCAGGAAGTCCTCAAGCCGGGGGTGCATCTCGACCGCGGCATCGATGCGGCTGTCCGTGCCGCGCCGGTAGGCCCCCACGCTGATCAGGTCGCGGTTCTGGGTGTAGGTGGCGGCCAGCTGGCGGAAGCGCAGGGCGGCATCACGCTGTTCGTGCGGGACGATGGCCGGCATCACCCGGCTGACCGAGGCCTCGACGTCGATCGCGGGGTAGCGCCCGGTCTCGGCGATCTCGCGCGAGAGCAGGATGTGGCCGTCGAGGATGGCGCGCGCGGCATCGGCGATCGGGTCCTGTGGGTCGTCGCCCTCGGTCAGCACGGTGTAAAAGGCGGTGATCGAGCCGCCACCTTCCTCGCCGTTACCCGCCCGCTCCACCAGCTGCGGCAGGCGGTAGAACACCGACGGCGGATAGCCCTTGGTGGCCGGCGGCTCACCGATGGCGAGGCCGATCTCGCGCTGTGCCTGGGCAAAGCGGGTGAGGGAGTCCACCAGCAGCAGCACGTTCAGCCCCTGGTCGCGGAAGTATTCGGCAATGCTATGCGCAAGCCAGGAGCCATGCAGGCGCATCAAGGGCGAGGCATCCGCCGGGGCGGCGACCACCACCGCACGGGCCAGGCCCTCGGGGCCGAGGATCTCCTGCACGAACTCCTTGACCTCACGGCCCCGCTCGCCGATGAGCCCCACCACGATCACATCCGCCCGGGTGTAGCGCGTCATCATGCCCAAGAGCACGCTCTTGCCCACGCCGGAGCCGGCGAACAGGCCCATGCGCTGGCCGCGCCCCACGGTGAGCAGGGCGTTGATCGCCCGTACCCCCACGTCCAGCGGTTCGCGTACCGGCGCACGGCGCAGCGGATTGATGGGGCGACCGGTCAGGGGCACCGGATCGCCGGGTGGCAAGGGGCCCTTGCCATCCAGGGGCTGGCCGGAGCCATCCAGCACGCGGCCGAGCAGGCCTAGACCTACCCGCACCCCCATGCTGCGGCCGGTGGGGATGACGCGCGACTGAGGAGCTAGGCCCTGCGTGCCCTCGGTCGGCATCAGGTAGAGACGGTCGCCGGCAAAGCCGACCACCTCGGCCATCAGCTCCTGCCCCCCGGGGCTTACGATCCTGCACTGTTCCCCCACCGGGGCATGGCAACCCTCGGCCTCCAGGGTCAGGCCGACCATGCGCGTCAGCACTCCCTCGACCACGGGGCGGGGCGGCCCCGGGAGATGGGCGGCCCGTTCGCGCAAGCGTTCCGCCAGGCGCATGGCAAGGTCATGCTTCATGCCCCCACGTCTCCGCCACTGCCGTCATCCACGCCTTGCTGGAGGGGGCCTCGGGCCTCCTCGCCCAGCACGCTGGCCACGAGTTGGGCGATGCGCCGGTCCAGCGTGGCATCCACCCGCGAGGTGGGCGTGACGACCACGCAGCCGCCGCGGGCGATGGCGCCATCCTCCTCGATGCGCCAGAACGAGCCGGGGGAGTGGATGGTGGCACGGACCAGGGCGGCATCCTCCGGATGGAGATGGACGACGACCTCGCGCGCCGTCGCGGGCAGGGTGCCAAGCGCCTCACGCACGACTGGGATGATCTCATCCGGCTGGGTCTTCAGCTCCCGCCGAACCAGCTGCTTGGCCAGCGCCAGCGCCAGTTCGATCAGGGCGGTCTCGAGTTCGCCCTCCGTCGCCTCCAGCGGCTGGGTCAGGCTGTCCACCAGTTCCTGCCAACGGGCCGCCCGCGCCTCAATCTCCGCCTGCCCGGCCGCCAACCCCTCCGCGTGGCCGGCGCGATAGCCTTCCTCCCAGGCCTCCCGCTGGATGGCCTCGATCTCCTCGGCCGTGGGCAGGGCGGGCGGCGGCGTCATCACCTCCTCGACCGTGACCCCCTCGGCCGGCGGGGCAGCTTGCTCGCCGGCCTCGGCCGGCGCGTCCATGGAGGGCGGCCGCCAGGGGGTCACCGACCGGCCAGCCACATCCAGCAGACGCGGGGCCTTGCCCGTGGCCTGGGTCAGACTCATGCCGCCACCGCCCTGGACTCAGACCACACCATCACACCATCTCCTCGCCACCGCCGAGGTTGATCTTGCCTTCGTCGGCCATGCGGCGGGCGATCTGCAGGATCTCCTTCTGCGCTGCCTCGACCTCGGAGAGCTTCACCGGCCCCATGGCGTCGAGATCGTCGCGCATCATCTCCGCCGCACGCTTGGACATGTTCTTGAAGAACTTGTCGCGCAGGTCCTGATCGGAGGCCTTGAGGGCCAACAGCAGCTTGTCGGTCGGCAGCTCGCGCAACAGGGTCTGGATGCTGCGGTCGTCCACGTCGATGAGGTTGGCGAACACGAACATGAGGTCCTCGATCTGGGTGCCCACCTCCAAGTCGACACTCTTGATCTCCTCCATGATCCGGGTCTCGATGCTGCTCTCGATGTTGTTGAGGATGCTGGCCGCCACGCGCACGCCGCCCACCTTGGACGACTTGCCGCCCAGCTCGCCGGTGGCCTGCATCTCCATGATGTCATCGAGTTCGATCAAGGCCTGCGGAGGGATGGAATCGAGCGTGGCCACGCGCATGATGATGTCGCCGCGGGTGTTCTCCGGCAGCATGGACAGCACCTCGGCCGCCTGCTCGCCTTCCAGGTGGGAGAGCACGGTGGCGATGATCTGCGGATGCTCGTAGCGGATGATCTCGGCGATCGAGCGCGCATCCATCCACTTCAGCGATTCCAGCGTCTTGCCGCCGGTGCCGCCCATCAGGATACGGTCCATCAGGCTCTCCGCACGATCCTCGCCCAGCGCCCCGATCAGCACCTTGCGGATGTAGTCCGAGGCACCGAGCGCAAGGCCCGTCTGCCCCTCCATGTCGGCGATGAACCGATCCACCACGGCCTCGATCTGCGGCCGGGTGATGTTGGGGATGACGGCCATGGCCTTGCCGATCTTCTGCACTTCGACCGGGTCCAGCTCGCGGAAGATGCTGGAGGCTGCCTGTTCGCCCAACACCATCAGCAGGATCGCCACCTTCTCGGCCCCCTTGAGCCCGACGAGGGGATCGGGGGCCGGGGCGCCCTCGCCCCCGGGACCGGTCGTGATGTTATCGCTCATCTTCACGCGTCCACTGTTTGATCACGGTTGCCACCAGGCGCGGGTCGCGCTCGACCAGCTTGCGCAGGTGCTCGATCTTCTGCATGTAACCCTCGGCGCCCGGAAGCATGGCCAGCAGGCCCTCCTCTTCCTCGGCCACCTCAGCCAGTGCCTTGGCAGCGGCCTCCTCGGCAGGCACCTCGCCGGTGACCATGCCCGGCAGGGCCAGCTGCTCTCCGGCGGGCGGCAAGGCGGCCATTTCGCCAAGCTCGGGCTCCTCGCGCTTCTTCTCGCCCAGTAGGGCGCGCAGCAGGGGACGCGCCACCACGAGGAAGACGATCAGCGCAGCCAGGCCAAGGAGCAGCTGCTTGGCGACATCCCACACCCAGGGCTGGGTGTAGAGCGGGGCCTCCGCCACCAACTCCTCGCCGGTGAACGACACATTGCTGACGGTCACGCGGTCACCGCGCTGCTCATCGAAGCCGACAGCCTCTTTCACCAGCTGGGTGAACTTCGCCAGTTCCTCGTCGGACAGGGGCTTGCGCTCAGTCGTGCCGTTCTCCCCCACGACCACACGATCGTCCAGGACCACGGCCACGGTCAAGCGCTTGACCTCCCCCGGGGCCATCTTCGTGTGCTGGATGTCGCGGTCGAGCTCGAAATTGCGGGTCTGACTCTTGTTGCTCTGCGCCGGCATCTGCAGCATCTGCATGTACTGCTGCGGATTGAGCAGGGGCTGCGGGCCAATGCCGTTGCCCCCCGGCGGCGTGGTCGCACCACCACCTGGCGGCTGGTTGGTCAGCGCCCCGGGCACGCCACCGAGGGCATTGCCACTGCCCACCGTGTTCATCTGATCGCTCAGCTGCTCGCTGCGCACCTTGCCCTCACCCGGGCCGTAGCGTTCGCTGGTACCCTCGCGCTCGGAAAAGTCGAGCTCGGCATTGACCTGCGCCCGCACGCGCCCGGCACCGAGCAGCGGCTGCAGCAGCTGCTCGACCCGGGCCACATAGCTCTGCTCCATGCGGCGGCGGTACTCGAACTGCCGGCCGTTGAGCGCCACACCGCTGCTGGCGATGTCCTCGCTCAACAGGCGGCCGGTCTGGTCCACCACGGTCACATCCTCGGCCTTCATGTTCGGCACGCTGGCCGCCACCAGATTGACGATGGACTGGACCTGCGCCGGCTCCAGCGTGCGCCCGGGATAGAGTTTGACCACCACCGAGGCGGTCGCAGGCATGCGGTCGCGCACGAACACTGACTGTTTCGGCATGGCCAGGTGCACGCGGGCCGTCTGTACCGGATTGAGGGAAGCGATGGTCGCCGCCAGCTCATTCTCCAGTGCGTTCTGGTAGCGCGCGGTCTCCATGAACTGGCTGACCCCAAGGCTCTGCTCCTTGTGCAGGGCGTCGAACCCGATCGGTGCCCCGCCTGGCAGCCCTTGGCCGGCCAATTGCAGCCGGATCTCGTGCAGGCGCTCGGCGGGCACCATGATCTGGCCGGTTGTCCGGTCGATCTCGAACGGAATCCCCGTGGTACGCAGCGCATCAGCCACTTGGGCGGCGTCCTGCGGGGCCATGCTGCCGTACAGCGGCTGCATGCCGCCGTCCTTACCCGACCACAGGAAAAAGCCCAGCCCGAAACTGATCAGGGCCGCAAGACCGATCAGCGCCCCCAGCTGGCGGAAGCTCTTCGACTGCGTGACGGCCTCGACCTGCTCAAGCCAGGCCGGACGAGCTCCTCCCTTCACCTCTGCGGGAGCGGTTTCCGCCAGCATGGAATGATTCGCTGTTTGTGCCTGTTCGGCCATGGTCAGTGCTCCGCTTCAACCTGCCTCAGACCGGCATGTTCATGATGTCCTGATAGGCCGTGACCAGCTTGTTGCGGACCTGGGTCACGGCCGTGAAGGCCAGACTGGCCTTTTGATCGGCGATCATGACCTGCGTCAAATCCACATCGCGATCGCCTATCTCAAAACGATCCGCAAGATCGTCCGCCTTCTCATCGAGGGCATTCACGCCATCGATTGCCGCACGCAGCAGCGCGGAAAAGTCCCCCTGCGCGCGCGCCACCGGGGCGTGTTCAGCCCCGGGGCCCGCCGTGACCTGCGATTGCAGGGTACGCATTTGATGCAGCACATGATCAATGCGCGTATCCATCATGAGGGTGCCCTCCCAAAGGATGCTTCAGGGGGCCAGACTCCCCCAGCAAACTGTGTTCACTCAACATTCGCACCCATCCTCCCATCACACAGGCATATTCATGATGTCCTGATAAGCCGTGACCAACTTGTTGCGCACCTGGGTCACGGCGGTGAAGCCCAGGCTGGCCTTCTGATCAGCGATCATGACCTGCGTCAAATCCACGTCGCGGTCACCGGCTTCGAAACGGGCCTTCAGCTGACTGGAGGCGGCCTGCATGCCATTCACGCCGTCAACCGCCCGTCGCAGGAGGGAGCCGAAGTCATCCCCTCCGGCGACACGCGCAGCCTCGGCACTTCCCAGCTGCAGGTTGTTCGCGGCCTGCGCGCGCATGGCGCGCATCTGGCTTAAAACCTGGTCGATGTTCATGTCGCTCATGGGACACTCCGGCATGCTTGTTCAGACAACTTCAAGCATGAAACGGGCCAAGTTCATCGGTCCCGATGAGCGCTGCGAGCCATGCCCAAAAACAAAGAAGGCGGCCGAAGCCGCCTTGGGAGAGATCGCCCCGCGTCAGACGCGGAACTGCCGAACCAGGCCTTGCAACGACTCGGCCAGGCGTGCGAGCTCCTCACTGCCACGCACGGTGCTCTGCACCTCTTGGGTCGCACCGTGGGCCAGGCCGGAGATGTTGGTCACGCTGCGCGAGATTTCCTCCGCCACCTCGCTCTGCTGCTCCGTGGCATGGGCGATCTGGGTGGTCATGTCATTGATGCGCTCGATGGCCTCGGTGATGGCGACCAGCGCCTCGCCGGCCTGCTGGGCCTGCTCCACGCTCTCCCGCGCCCGTGCCTGCCCGGCCTGCATGACCTCCGCGGCCTCGCCGGTACGCAGCTGCAGGGACTCGATCATCTGCTGGATCTCCTGGGTGGAGGCCTGGGTCTTGCTGGCGAGGTTGCGCACCTCGTCCGCCACCACCGCGAACCCTCGACCCTGCTCGCCGGCGCGGGCGGCCTCGATCGCGGCATTCAGGGCCAGCAGGTTGGTCTGCTCGGCGATACCGCGGATCACGTCCACCACCATACCGATGCGGTTGCCATCCTGCTCGAGCTGGCGGATCACCTGCGCGGCCTGCTCGATTTCGCCGGCCAGGGTCTGGATCGACTCCGCGCTCTGGCTCACCACCTGGCGGCCATTCATCGCCTGGGTCTCGGCCGTGCTGGTGTTCTGTGCGGCATGCTGCGCGTTCTGCGCCACTTCCTGGATCGAGGCGGCCATCTCGTGCATGGCAGCGGCCACCTGGCTGATCTCCGCCTCCTGCTGGTTGGTGGAACGTAGCACCTGCTCGGCTGTGCGCTCGACCTCCTGAGAGGACTGGCGCAGGGCGTTGGCGGAACTGGATACGCGCACCATGCTTTCCTGGAACTTGCCCAGCATTGCGTTCAGCGAGTGGGCCACCGTGCCCAGCTCGTCCGCATGGTCATACTTCACCCGGCGGCGCAGATCGCCATCCTGCTCGATTTCGCGAATGGTACCGCGCAGCAGGTTCACAGGGTGCCTGATGCCCTGGGCGATGAGGAAGAACAAGAGCTGGCCGATCACGGTCACAAGGCCGGTGGCGACGATCTGCACCGTGCGCAGGAAGGACTTGCTCGCCTCCGCATCGGCGTAGACCTTGTCCAGGTAGCTGGAGACATCGCGCTCAAGACGCCCCATGCTCTCGGCCGACTTGGCATAGAGCGACTTGGTCACATGGCCATACTCAAGCCAGCTCCTGCGCAGCAGTTCCTCGCTCCGATCCGACGCGCCCAGCTGGGTCACGATGCGATTCCCTTCCGCCATGAACGCCAGGGTGTCGATGCGGGCCTGCGCAAGCGAGGACTCGAGCTTGGCATACTCCGCGCCCCCTTGGCCCTTGATCTTGCCCAACAGATTCTGGAGCTCGTCGAAGGCCGCTATGGCCGTGCGTTCCCGAGCCTCCATGAGGGCGAAAGTCTGGGCGTAGTCGTCGCCGAGGAAGATGTGTTTGACCAGGCGGCCGTAGTCATTGCGGTCACGATCGACCAACAGGGCATAGCGCTCGATCGGTTCGCCGAGCTTGCTGTAAGCCTCGAAATGCGAGGCGAACTTCCCCACGTAGATCCAGATGGTCGCGGCAATCGCCAAATTGCCGACGATCACGATCATCGCGAGCAGGTTCAGGCGGCCCCGAATCGTCAGATTGTTGAGCATGGTGTGATGTCCCCATTGTTTCATCGTGAGGGGCTCAAGCAGGAAGCGTGCCGTTTTTTTCTTATTCGCGCGCCAGGCCGTACTTGCGCATCTTCTCGACCAGGGTCGTGCGGCGTACCCCGAGCATGCGCGCGGCCTGGGCCACGACCCCGTCGTTGCGCGCCAGCGCCTGGTTGATCAGGCGCACTTCCAGCCCCTCGAGCAAGGCCTTGAGATCCAGGCCCTCCTCCGGCAGGTCGAATGCGTCGGGCCTGATCACCATGGGTGGGGTATCGGCAGGAGCGGAGGAAACATGAGTGTCATGTTGCGCCGCCTGTGACGCTGGATCCACGCCTGCATCCAGCCCCGTGGAAGAGGCCCCTCCCCCCGAGGCCGCGCCATGGGACACCGCCGAGGCAAGCTCCGTAAGGTCGATCCCCTCCAGGTAACGCGGCGGCAAGTCGTGAATCTCCACCGGCTGGTCTGGGTACAGGATGCTCAGGCGCTCGATCAGGTTCGCCAACTCGCGCACATTGCCCGGCCAGGGGTAGCGGGACAGGACCGCCATGGCGCCCGGTGTCAGACTCAGGCTGCCCCGCCCCTCGCGCTCGAGCCGGCCGATCATCTCCTCGACCAGCAGGGGTAGGTCCTCGCTCATCTCGCGCAGGGAGGCCGTCTCGATGGGGAAGACGTTCAGGCGGTAATAGAGGTCCTCGCGGAATTCGCCTTGGCGGATACGTTCCTCCAGATCGCGGTGGGTCGCGGCGATGATGCGCACATTGGCCTTGCGCGTCTCGCGCCCGCCGACGCGTTCGTAAGTCCGCTCCTGCAGCACGCGCAACAGCTTCACCTGCATGGGCATCGGCATGTCGCCGATCTCATCGAGGAACAGCGTGCCGCCCTCCGCCAGCTCGAAACGGCCGGGGCGCGAACTGAGCGCCCCGGTAAAGGCCCCCTTCTCATGCCCGAACAGCTCGGACTCCAGCAGCTCAGCGGGAATGGCGCCGCAGTTCAGGGGGATGAACGGCTTATCCCGCCGCGCAGAGAACTGGTGCACATTGCGCGCGATCACCTCCTTGCCGGTGCCTGATTCGCCCAGGATCAGCACCGTCGCCTCACTCGGCGCCACCTTGCGCACCATGCCGCGAATGCGCTGCATGGCCGGGCTTTCTCCCACCAGGGGACGGAAATCCGGCGGGAGGGCAGCCGGATGCACCGCGTCCGCCTGCCGCAGCACCGCCTGCAATGCGGGCAGGCTGAAAGGCCAGGACAGACGCGCCACCAGGCTGGAGGCAGGCAACCCCGTACGCGCGGGCTTATCGGTCTCGAGCAGGATGAGAGGCGTCTTCCGCTCGGCTTGACCGGCCAGGAAAACCTCATGCTCCTCTGCCAGAGCCCCCGCAAAGAAGATGGCCCGCCAATGTTCCGGCGCATCAATGGCCTCCGTACGCGCCGGCACGCCGGCGAAGCGCAACAACTTGACCACCTCGGCCGCGCGCGCCCCATCACCATCCAGCACCAGCACTTCGCTCGCCTGCATGCCCCATCCTCCCGCTGTGCTATGTTCCCATGGGCTATTCTTGGCAGGGGCCGAGTTAACCACCCACCCTCGAGGATGTCAAAACCTTGTCACCCATCATGCCTGACCTGCTCGGCGTCGGCACCGCACAGCCACGCCTCAACCTGACGGGCGCCTCGACCCCCACGCAGGCCCAGCCCCTGGCCAATGCATGGAAGGTGGGGGAGATCCTGCAGGCGCACGTCCTCGGGGCCACGGGGGCTGGCATGACCCGGCTGGACATCAACGGTCTGGAGGTCAGCACCAAGGCCCCCTTGCCACTGGCCGAAGGCGACCGGCTGGAGTTGCAGGTCACCCAGCCGGGGCCACCGCCGCAGCTGCGCATCCTCCAGCACCAGCCAGCCCAGACGAACGCCTTGGAGCAGGCCCTCCGCCAGGCCCTGCCCCGCGGCGCCGGCAGCGAGGTCCTGCCCCGCCTGATGAACCTGCTCCAAGAGGCCGGAGAATCCACGGAATGGTCCCCAAGCCAGCGCCAGGCCATCCAACAACTGCGGGAAGCCCTGCCCACCCTCACCCGCCTGACCGACCCGGTTCGCCTGGAGCAGCAGGTCCGTGCCTCCGGACTGTTCCTCGAGCACGACCTCGCGCAGGGCGCGCCCCAGCCGGGCGACCTCAAGGCCGCCCTGCTGCGCGTCCTCGCCAGCCTGCCTCAGCCTTCATCCCCTCCAGCGGCACCCGCCACCCCACCCTCGGCCCAGCCTGCTGCCACCCAAGGGACGCCACAGACCGTGGTGATGGAGGGTGCCCCAGAGCCTGCCCCCACCCCAGCACCGCCGGGACCGGTCGCCGGACGCCCCGCCGCTGCCGAGCGGGGGCATACGGAACCGGCTGCCGCTCCGGCACGGGGGGAGGCACCGCTCGCCGCGCGCGACGCACCGGCAAGGGTCAGCCCTGAGCCACCTACCGCTCCCGCCCCCCAGGGCAGTGCCACCAGCCCGCTGGCCGACACCCTGCGCGGCGCCATCGAGGGTGCTTTGGCGCGAGTCCACCTGAACCAGATCAGCAGCCTGCAAACCCAGGGAACGGAGCAGGCCCAGTGGGTGATGGAGTTTCCCTTACCCAAAGGGCACGGTGAGACGCCGCTGAAGCTACGCCTCGAGCGGGAGGGACAGCGGGCGGGGGGCGGTAGCAGGGACAGCGGCTGGCGGCTGGATCTGGATTTCAGCCTCGAGCCGCTCGGCCCCTTGCGGGCGAGCGTGGTTCTGCGCGGGGAGCAACTCAACGTGCGCCTCTGGGCCGAACGGCCGGCCACCCTCGCCCGCCTGCAAAACCACCTGGACCTGCTGGATGCCGGACTCAGGCGCACCGGCCTGGAGGTTGCGCATCTGGCCTGTTATCCGGGACAGCCGGTCATCACCGGAGCCGCTGACGAGCCCCGCCCTGCCGGGGGGTTGCTGGATATCAGCGCATGAACGACAAGTCCCCATCCCCACCCCTGGCCGTTGCCCTGCATTACGATGGCGGCGGAGCGCCACGCCTGGTGGCCAAGGGGGGTGGAGAGGTCGCTGAGCGCATCCTGGAGGTCGCGCGCGAGCATGGCGTGCCGCTGCACGAGGACCCGGCCCTGGCCCGTGCCCTGGCCCGTCTCGAACTCGGCGAGGAAATTCCGCGCGCGCTTTACCAGGCGGTCGCGGAGGTGCTGGCCTTCGCGCTCCGCCTCTCGGGAAAGGATCAGGAGCTCATGGACAGGGTAAGGGGGAAGGAATGACCCCGGACGCTGGCCGGTCAGCAAAACCAAGGGCCTTTCTTTAACAGGATGTTGAAAAAGGGCATCGTGCCCTTTTTCAACTCGCCCCGTCGCGGCACATGTCCGCGACGGGCTCTGAAGATCAATCATTTATTGTGATTGATCTTCGTGCAAGCCATCCATGGCTTGCCTTAACAGGCTGTTGAAAGCGTTTTTCAACGGCCTGTTAACGCCCCCCGCGCAGGCGCTGCGCCAAGGCGTCCTCCTCGGTCTCGTGACGATGCATGCGCAGCAGAAGCTCCGCCTCGCCGCGCGGCAGGCCGAAATCCTGGACCAGTTCCTCCACCCCGAGATGGCCGCGCGCCGCCTGGCGGATCGCCTGGGCATAGTTGGATTCCTGCGCGGCGCCCCGCTCGAGATGCCCGAGGTGGGCTTCCAGAAGGTTCTGGGCGCGCTCCAGACGCTCGAGCTGCGAGCCGAGCCCGAGGGTGCTGATGCGCAGCGCGGCCGCATCCAGGCTGGACTGCTCGAGGGTGCCGGCGAGCGTATCCAGCCTCGCCTGCAGGGCCTCGCGCTCGGCCTCAAGCTGCACCAGCCGGAGCTCCATGCGACGGGTGCGACGGACATGGAGCAGCAGCCCTGCGGCGAGCAGCATGACTGCCGCCGCCGTGATGATCGCCGCCATCTCCACTGCCCCTCCCGTCAATGGACGCGGAGCGTCTGGGTGAGGTTGGCCAGGTTGAGCAGGATCACCAGCCCGGTCGGACGGCTGACCACGCCTTGGATGTGCACCGCATTCTCGTCCGGATTGACCGCTGGCGAGGCCGCCACCTCCGCGGGGGAAAGCTCGATGACCTCCGCGACGCTGTCAACCACCAGACCCACCACCTGTCCGTCGACCTCGACGATGAGGATGCGCGTGGCGTCGGTCGCGGGAACGGGTGGGAGATTGAAGCGCTGGCGGCCGTCCATCACCGTCACCACGTTGCCGCGCAGGTTGATGATGCCGCGCACGGCCGCGGGCGCCCCCGGCACGGGGGTGATCTCGGCATGCTTGAGCACCTCGTGCACGCTGAGCACGTTCACGGCATAGGTCTCCCCCGCAAGCTGGAAGGTCACCCAGCGAACGGGGCTCTCGGTCGAGTTCGGCTGTTCATCGGTGGTGGTCATGGCCGTGTTCCTGGTTCATCAACTGCGCCCAAGCCTGATGGCGCCTGAGTTTCTCTAGCAGGATGTTGAAAAAGGGCTTCCTGCCCTTTTTCAACTCGCCCCGTCGCGGCACATGTCCGCGACGGACTCCGAAGATCAATCACTGAGTGTGATCGATCTTCGCGCAAGCCTTCCATGGCTTGCTCTATCAGAGCCGTTGAAAGACTTTTTCAACGGCCTGCTAGCAAGGGGCATGCCTTCCCGGCGATCCGATGGATGAGGGATGCCTTCATCGCACGACACGCGCCAGGCCCGCGGCCAGTTCCCCAAGGTCGAGTACGGCGTCCGCGAGGCCGGCCTTCGCCACTTCCATCGGCATGCCGTAGATCACGCTGCTGTCCTTGTCCTGGGCCCATACCCGTCCTCCGGCCGCCTTGAGCGCGCGCGCGCCCAACACGCCGTCGCTGCCCATCCCGGTCAGCACCACCCCCAAGACATCCGCGCGGTATACGCTGGCCGCGCTGGAAAAACCGATGTCGACACTGGGACGGTAATGCTCCTTCGGCGTGGCCTCGCGCATGACGAAGGCGGGCTTCCCCTGGCGCCAGCCAATCTGGGTATGCTGGCCACCAGGGGCAATGTAGACATGGCCAGGAAGCGGCTGCTCGCCGTCCTCAGCCTCCTTGACCGCCAGCGGAATGATGCGATTCAGACGCTCGGCGAAGGCCTGGGTGAACAGCGCTGGCATGTGCTGGAGCACCACGATCGGCACCGGATAGCTGGCCGGCAGCCCCTGCAGGACCTTTTGCACCGCGGCGGGACCGCCGGTCGATGCCCCAATGACCAGTATCCCGCGCGGACTTAGGAAGTGCTCATCCTGTTTTCGCACCCTTCCGGCATCCATCCCCGAAGCCTGCTTCGCAGGTTCAGCGCCAGGATTGTCCTGCTCCCGACCCTTGCGAAACTCCGGCTGAAACGAAGGAGCCGCCGGCCGTGCCGGAGCCGCCGTGTGCGCGGCCAGACGGCGCAGGGCCAGCAGGCGCAGCTTGGCCTTGAGGAGAGGGGCTTGCTGTGCAAGATTGCCCGTGCCAGCCTCGTCCAGCTTGGGCATGAAATCCAGCGCCCCCGCATCCAGCGCGTCGAAGGTGGCCTGTGCCCCATAGCGGGTCAGCGAAGAGAGCATCAGGATGGGGGTGGGGCAGCGCTGCATGATCTGCCTTGTGGCGGCAATGCCGTCCAGTCCCGGCATCTCCACGTCCATGGTGATGACATCGGGCTTCAGCTGGCATGCCAGACTGACCCCGTGCTCACCATCCGTCGCCTCGCCGATGACCTCGAAACCAGGCTCCCGCGCGAATATCTCGCGCAGCATGCGCCGGAAAAAGGGCGAATCGTCAACGATCAGAATGCGCATGGTTCGCCCATCTCCATGGCAAACCGCCCGCTTTGGACATCACGCCACAAGTCGTTCACCCCGGCGATGCCCGTATTTCTTCAAAAGGCCGGCCAGATCGAAGATCAGGGCGATGTTGCCGTCCCCGGTGATGGTTGCGCCGGCGAAGCCGGGCAGGCCGTGCAGCAGGTCGCCGAGCGGCTTGATGACGACCTCTTCCTGTCCCAGCACGCGATCCACGATCAAGCCGACGGTCTGGGTGCCCACCTGCAACATGACGATCTGCGCTTCGCTCTCATCCTGGCGCACCGCCTCCCCGGGGATGGCCATCCACTGGCGCAGGTCGAACAGCGGCAGGGCTCGGTTGCGCACGGTAATGGTCCGTTGCCCATCCACGATGTTGGTGGATTTGCCTTCCATCTCGAAGATCTCACTCACGTTGCCGAGCGGCATCGCGTACTTGCGCTCGTTCACCACCACCATCAGGGTGGGGAGGATAGCCAGGGTCAGCGGGACCTTGATGCTGATCAGCGTGCCCTGCCCGGGTGAAGAATCGATGACGATGCTGCCGGAAAGCTTGGCGATCGAGGTCTTGACCACGTCCATCCCCACCCCACGCCCGGAGATGTCAGAGATCTGCTCCTTGGTCGAGAAGCCAGGCATGAAGATCAGGTCGAAGCACTCACGCGGGCTCAGGCGCACGGCCACTTCGGGCTCGAGAAGCCCCTTCTCGACCGCCTTGCGGCGCAGCTTATCGGGGTCCATGCCCGCGCCGTCATCGCGGATGGTCAGCAGGATGTGATCCCCCTCCTGCGAGGCGGACAGCACAACAGTACCGACGCGCGGCTTGCCTTGGGCGACGCGGGCGTCGGGCATCTCGATGCCGTGGTCCACGGCGTTGCGGACGAGGTGCACCAGCGGATCGGCAAGGGCTTCGACCAGGTTCTTGTCCAGGTCGGTCTCCTCCCCCTCGAGCACCAGCTCGACCTGCTTGCCGAGCATCCGCGCCACATCGCGTACCACGCGCGGGAACCGGCCAAAGACCTTTTTGATGGGCTGCATGCGGGTCTTCATCACCGCCGCCTGCAGGTCGGAGGTGACCGTATCCAGGCTGGCGATGGCTTGGGCAGCACTCTCATCCTTGAAACCGGCCTTGAGCGTATTCAGCCGGTTGCGCACCAGCACGAGCTCGCCGACCAGGTTCATGATGGCATCCAGGCGCTCGGTGTCGACGCGCACGGTGGATTCGGGCTTTTCCGCAGGAGGCGCCTTAGGCGCCTCGGAGCGGGCTGGCTCGGAGGATGGGGCAGCCTTTGATGAGGGGGGCACGGCGAGTGCCGGCGGCATGGCCACACCCTTCGCGGACGGCCCCTTGCCCTCGCCGTACAGACTATCGAGCAGTTTGTCGAACTCGTCCTCGGTGATCAGATCGCTCGCCGGGGAGGCGGCCGCGGCCGGCGCCGCCAACGTCACTCCGGGGGCCGAAGGCCCCTTGCCTTCGCCGTAGAGACTGTCGAGCAGTTTGTCGAACTCGTCCTCGGTGATCAGGTCGTCCGCGGCTCCGCCCGTCTTGCCCGACCCCGAAGACAGGGCTGAAGGCGCTCCCCCGACCGCGGCGGTCGATGGCCCCTGCCCCTGTCCGTACATGGAGTCGAGCAGCTGTTCGAATTCATCCTCGCCGATGAGATCCGCCTGGGAAGTCTCGTTTCCGGCCTCAGCCGCGGCTGGCGCCACCTCCGTCTCCGGCTCCACGGCGGGTTCGATGAGCTCGGGGGAGGAGGCCTCGGCCATGACCGGGGGGGCGGCAGGCGCCATCAGCGCCTCGAGATCGCGAAGAAGGCCAGCGTCGGCATGCTCCGGCATCTCCCCTTCACGCAAAGCGGCGAACATCGACTTGAGGGTGTCGAGCACACGCAGCATGACGTCCATGAGCTGGGCGTCGACGCCCCGCTCGCCGTTGCGCAGGAGGTTGAACACATCCTCGGCGCGATGGCAGACCTCGACCAGGGGATGCAGCTCAAGGAAACCCGCCCCGCCCTTGATGGTATGGAATCCCCGGAACACGGCATTCAGCAGGGCGCGATCGTCCGGGGTGCGCTCGAGCTCGATCAGTTGCTCATCGAGGCCGTCGAGCAGTTCACCGGCCTCGATGAGGAAATCCTGCAACAGTTCCGGATCGGCATTGAGCGACATGATCTACTCCCACTCTCAAGGGGCTGCCCCGCGGCACCCGCCATCCTGATTGATGAATTTTCGGAGCCTCGAAGTGCCCTGCTGTCAGAACCCGAGGCTCGCCAGAAGGTCATCGACCTCGTCCTGGCTCTGTACCACGCCCGCTTTGGCGGTGGGCAGGGCCGGACCCTCGGCGCGCGTGGCCTCTTCGGGGTCCCCCGCGCACGCTTGTCCGGTGCTTCCCACCAGGCGGATGAGCTTGACCATCTCCCCCTCGAGCCGCTCGAGCAGCAAGATCACCCGGTGCAGCAGCTGGCCTGTCAGGTCCTGATATTCCTGCGCCAGGATGATCTCGTTGAGCTGGGCGCGTACCTGCTCCCCCTCCCGATTGACCGAGGCAAGGTAGGTCTCGACCGGCCCCAAGGCGTCCTGCAGGGCCTGGTTACCGGGATGCAGCTCGCGCAACGCGGTCAGGCGCTCCGTCACCCGCTGCGAGCGGCGGATGAGGTTGTCGGTCAGAGGCAGGGCCTGCTCAGCCGCCCCGAGCGTGCGGTTGGCCGCCTGTTCGGTGAGGCTGGTGACGTAGCGCAGCCGCTCGCGCGCATCAGGCATGTCCTGGGCCGTCAGCGCATCGAGTCGGCTGTCCTCGGAAAACTGGCGCAGGGAATCGTGCAGGTCGCGGGTGATCGAGCCGATCTCCTTGAACAGCAAGGATTCGCGCGCCTCGGTCAGGTTCATCAGGGCCTGCCGGGCGGCCGGCTCGTCCCCCTGCCGGAGGGTCTCGAGCAACTGCTCGGCCTGGGCCAGGAGTTCCGGGTTCATGAAGGCACTCATGCCATCTCCTTCAGGCAACGCGCTCGAAGATCTTCTCGATCTTTTCCTTGAGGGTGCCCGCGGTGAAGGGCTTGACGACATAGCCGTTCACGCCGGCCTGCGCGGCCATGATGATTTGCTCGCGCTTGGCTTCGGCGGTGACCATCAGTACCGGCAGCCTGGCCAGTTCCGGATCGGACCGTACCGCCTTCAGAAGGTCGATGCCAGTCATGCCCGGCATGTTCCAGTCGGTGATCAGGAAGTCGTAGTGACCGCCCCGCAGCATCGGCAGGGCGGTCGCACCGTCGTCCGCCTCCTCCACGTTGGTGAAGCCGAGCTCACGCAGCAGGTTCTTGATGATGCGTCGCATGGTGGAGAAATCATCCACCACGAGAATCTTCATGTTTCGGTCCAACTCACTTTCCCCCTTGCAGACGGGCCGGCAGGCCCGCCGTCAATTCAAAATCGTGCATTATCGCGCCATTCGGCCAGCCTGGCACGCAATCGCATCAGCGCCTTGCCGTGAATCTGGCTGACGCGCGACTCGCTCACCCCAAGCACCGCGCCGATTTCCTTGAGGTTCAGCTCCTCGACGTAGTAGAGGGACATCATCAGCCGTTCACGCTCGGGCAGGTCGGCGATCGCCTGGGCAAGCTCCATGCGGAAGCGCTCGTCGAACAGGCTCGCCTCGGGGCCGGGACGCTCGTCGGCCACGTCGAGGGTGAGATCCTCGCTCTCCTCGCCCGCATGATCGAGGCTGAAGACCGAGGCCCCCGCACTGTCGGCGAGGATCTGGTGGTATTCGTCCAGGCTGATCCCGAGTTGCTCGCACACCTCCGCATCGCGCGGCTCGCGGCCAAGCCGCTTCTCCAGTTCGCGTACCGCCTCCGCCACTTCGCGGCTGCGGCGGTGCACCGAGCGCGGCGTCCAGTCGTGTTTTCTCACCTCGTCCAGCATCGCCCCGCGGATGCGGATGCCGGCGAAGGTCTCGAAGCTCGCCCCCTGCCCCTCCCGATAACTGCGGGCCGCCTCCAGCAACCCCATCATGCCCGCCTGGATCAGATCCTCGACCTGCACAGTGGCCGGCAGACGCGCGCTCAAATGAAAGGCGATGCGCTTGACCAGGCCGGCATGCTGACGCACCAGCTCACCGGGGTCACCATGCTGGATCTGGGCATACATCGCGCGGGCATTCATGCGCTATCCCCAACCCGCTCGCCGGTGAACTGCACCAGCCGCTCGACGAAGAACTCCAGGCGTCCGTCCGGCCCACTCGGGCGCGGCCACTTGGCGATCCGTTCCGCCATCTGCATGAAGGACTGCGCCGCCCGGCTAGCGTTGTAGGCCTCGACCACCGGCTGCTGGCGCTGCACGGCCTTGCGCAGGTATTCATCAAACGGCACGGCGCCCAAAAAGTTTAGGGTCACGTCGAGAAAGCGGTCGCAGACCGCGGCGAGCTTTTGGTAGAGCAGCCGGCCTTCGCTCGGCGAATGAGTCATGTTGGCGATCACGTGGAAGCGGTCCACACCATGATCGCGCGAGAGTACCTTGATCATGGCATAGGCGTCGGTCAGCGAGGCGGGCTCGTCGCACACCACCACCAGCACCTCGCGCGCGGCACGGGCGAAACTCACCACGCTGTCGGCAATCCCCGCCGCGGTGTCGATGACGAGCGTATCCAGCGGCAGGGTCAGCTCACTGAAGGCATGGATCAGCCCGGCATTCTCGCGCGGCCCCAGCTCGGCCATCTTCTTGACCCCGGAGGAGGCCGGCACGACGTGGATCCCCGCCGGCCCCTGGACGATGATCTCCTGCAGGCTGTGCGTGCCTTCCATGACGTGGGCGAGATTGAGCTTGGGGTGGATGCCGAGCAGCACATCCACATTGGCCATCGCAAGGTCGGCATCCATGAGCATGACTTGCTGCCCGCTGTGGGCCAGCGCCACGGCGAGGTTGACCGAGACGTTGGTCTTGCCCACCCCGCCCTTGCCGCTGGTCACCGCCAACACCTGCACCGGACGCATCTTTTGCATGGCACGCAGGGTTTGTGCCTGGTCAGCCCCCATCTCAACCATGCGCCGCCACCCCCGTCCAGCCCCAGCTCATGCGTTCCTCGGTCATCTCGTCGTCGTTATTCTGCTGCATCAGCTCCACCGCGCGCGCCACCAGCCGTTCGGCGCGTGCGGTGACCAGATCCTCGGGCACCCGCTGCCCGGTCCCCAGCCAGGCGACCGGCAACTGGGCGTCGATCACCGCCCCCAAAGCATCGCCCAGCGAGCCGGCCTCGTCCAGTTTGGTCAGCACGCAGCCCGCCAGGTGAAGATGGCTGAAGCGCTGCACCGCCTCACGCGTCATCGCCCGCTGGGCGCTGGCGGAGATCACCAGCAGCGACTGCAGCCGGGCGGAGGCGGAGCGCAGGTTGCGCATCTGCTCCATCAACCGGGTGTCACGCTGGCTCATGCCGGCCGTATCCACCAGCACCAGGCGGCGGTCGGCCAGGCCGTCGAGGGTGCGGGCAAGCCCGGCGGCATCCTCGGCCACGTACAGCGGCACGTCAAGGATGCGGGCGTAGGCGCGCAGCTGGTCATAGGCGCCGATGCGGTAGTTGTCGGTGCTGACCAGGGCGATGTCCTTGCGTCCATGGCGCATGACAAAGCGCGCGGCGAGCTTGGCCACGGTGGTGGTCTTGCCCACCCCGGTGGCGCCGACCAGGGCGAACATGCCGCCGCTCTCGGTCAGATCCTCGCCCAGCACCGGGATGCGCGCGCCGAGGCTGCGCAGCGCCAGATCCCAGCCCTGCTCGCCGAGCGCGGCCTCGCCCAGGTCCTCCACCACCTCGCGCGCCAGGCGCGGGGCGAGCCCCAGGCCCGTCAGACGGCGCATCAGTTCGGACTGCAAAGGATGATGGCGGGCGTAACGGCGCCACTCCAGCACGCGCAGCTGGCTCTCCATCAGCGTGCGCAGGCTGCGCATCTCCTCTTCCAGGCGCTCCACCCGCAGCGAGGCGGCCGGAGTCTCCTCGGCCTTCGGGGCCTGTCCGCGGTCACGCGCATAGGGGTCGGGCAGATCCTCGTCATCGAGCGCGGCCAGCGCCTCCCGCCCGCCCATGTTCCGACGTTCCCAGTCCTCCTCCCCCTTCGCAGGCGAGGCGGCCGGCGTGTGCAGGGCCTTCAGCGGGGACGGCGAGGCGGGCTCGCTGCGCGGCGCCGTGGCAGCCGAGACCGGGGCAGGCTGGGGAGCGCCCGCGGTGAGGATGGCGCGATCCAGCGGCTCGTCCTCCCACAGATCGAGCCCGGCCGGACGGGCGGCCGGCTTCGGCGGCCAGGCCATGCCGGACACCCGGACTGCGGGTGCCGGTTTGTTGACGGCCTGCTGCAGGCTGGCCTCGACATCCAGCGCGGCGAGGATCTCCACCCCCTCGTCGGTGCGCTTGTTGGAAAGGATGACGGCATCGGCACCCAGCTCCTCGCGCACCTGGCGGATGGCCTGGCGCATGTCGGGGGCGGTAATGCGTCGAATCTTCATGATGCTTTCCTCTCCTGCATTCACTATGGCCGGATCAGCCGACCGTCTTTACTGGCCGATACTGGCCACCACGCGGATCTGCCGGTTTTCCGGCACCTCCTGGTAATTCAGCACCCGCAGGCCCGGGATGGCGTAGCGCAGCATGCGCGCAAGCCAGGGCCGCAGCGGCGGGGCCACCAGCAGCACCGCCGGCTCGCCCTGCATCTCCTGGCGCTGGGTGGCCTCCGAGAGCGAGCGATGCAGGCGCTCCGCAAGCCCAGGCTCCAGTCCCGGGCCCACCTCGCCGCTGCCTTGAGTGGTATTAAGCAATAACTGTTCCAGACTCGGCTCGAGGGTGATCACCGGCAGCTCCGGGGCCAGGCCATTGATGCTCTGCACGATCATCCGGCCAAGGGCCACGCGCACGGCGGCGGTCAGCTGGGCCGCATCCTGGGTGCGCTGGGCCTGCTGGGCGAGGGTCTCGGCAATGGTGCGCATGTCGCGGATCGGCACCTTCTCCTCCAACAGGTTCTGCAGCACCTGCACCACTGTAGTCAGCGGCAGGGCCCGCGGCACCAGATCCTCCACCAGCTTGGGCGCGGTCTGCTTGAGGGTCTCCAAGAGCTGCTGCACCTCCTCGTAACCGAGCAGCTCCTGCGCGTTGTCCTGCAGGATCTGCGAGAGATGGGTGGCGATCACCGTGCTGGCATCCACCACCGTGTAGCCCAGGGCCTGGGCATGCTCACGGTCAGCCGGCACGATCCACACCGCCTCCAGGCCAAAGGCCGGGTCCTTGGTCTGGATCCCCTTCAGCGTGCCGTGCACCTGGCCAGGGTTAATCGCCATCTCGCGATCCGGGTGGATCTCGCCCTGCCCGATCGGCACGCCATGCAGGCTGATGCGGTAAGCGTTGGGTGCAAGGTCAAGGTTGTCGCGGATGTGCACGGCCGGGACCAGAAAACCGAGCTCCTGCGACAGCTTCTTGCGCACGCCCTTGATGCGCGGCATCAGCTGCCCCCCCTGGTTGCGGTCGACGATCGGGATCAGGCCGTAGCCCACCTCCAGACCGATGACATCGACCGGGGGCACGTCCTCCCAAGTCAGCTCGCGGGTCTCCGGCCGGGCCGGGGCCTGCGCCTCGAGCGGGACGGGCGGCTTGGCCCGCGCCGCCTCCTCCTGCTTGCGCGCCATCCACCAGGCGCCGAACCCGGTCACCGCGGCCAGGCTCAGGAAGGCGAAATTGGGCATGCCGGGCACCAGCCCCATGCCACCCATGATCCCGGCGGTCACGCCCAGCACCTTCGGGTTGGCGAACATCTGCTTGAAGACCTGCTCGCCCATGTCCTGCGACTGGGTCATGCGGGTGACGATGATCGCGGTGGCGGTCGAGAGCAACAGCGCCGGGATCTGCGCCACCAGACCATCGCCGATGGTCAGCAGGGTGTAGGTGCGGCCGGCATCGCCAAAGCTCATGTCGTGCTGCACGACGCCGATGATGAGCCCGCCGATCAGGTTGATGATCAGGATCAGGATGCCGGCCACCGCATCGCCGCGCACGAACTTGCTGGCACCGTCCATCGACCCGTAGAAGTCCGCCTCTTGGGCCACCTCTGCCCGCCGCGCACGCGCCTCCTCCTGGGTGATGAGCCCGGCGTTGAGGTCGGCGTCGATCGCCATCTGCTTGCCGGGCATGGCATCGAGGGTGAAGCGTGCGGAAACCTCCGACACCCGGCCGGCGCCCTTGGTGACCACCACGAAGTTGATGATCACCAGGATCACGAACACCACCACGCCGACCGCGAAGTTGCCACCGATCACGAACTCCGCGAACGACTCGATCACATGTCCAGCGGCCGCGCCGCCCTGGTGCCCCTCGAGCAGGATCACGCGGGTGGAGGCGATATTGAGCGCCAGTCGCAACAAGGTGGAGACGAGGATGATGGTGGGGAAGACCGCGAAGTCGAGCGGCCGCAGGACGTAGACCGTCACCATCACCACCACGAGGCTCAGGGTGATGTTGAAGGTGAAGAACGTATCGAGCAGGAAGGGCGGCAGGGGGATGACCATCATCGTCAGAAGAATGACGATGATCATCGGCGCGCCCAGACCGCGCCCGCGCCAACCCCGCACCTGACCCAGCAGGGCCTTGGGGTCGAGGCGTGGCAGACTCAGATCGGCAAGCTTCATGTTTCCTCGCTCAAGGATGACGTAGGCCCCTGCGGGCCTTGGTCATCCTCTAGCACGGATCATGCCGTCCTCATGGAGCCTCGGTGGTCCACGGCCCCTCCGGCACCTCGACCTCCGGCCTGGGTGGCGGCATGCCCCCCTTCCGGCGGGCCTCGTTGAGCTGGTAGACATAGGCCAGCACCTGCGCCACCGCGCGGTAGAGTTCGGCAGGGATCGGCTGATTGAGGTCGGTGGTCTGGTACAGCGCACGGGCCAGCGGCGGGGCGGAGAAGATCAGCACGCCGTTGGCCTCACCGAGCTCGCGAATGCGCGCCGCCACCAGGTCCCGCCCCTTGGCCACCACGATCGGCGCGTCGCCGCGCGCGGCGTCATAACGCAGGGCCACGGCGAAGTGGGTGGGGTTGGTGATGATGACGTCCGCCTTCGGCACCTCCTGCATCATGCGACGCTGGGCGGCCTGCATCTGCAGCTGACGGATCTTCTGCTTGACCTCGGGCTTGCCTTCGGTCTCCTTGAACTCGTCTTTGATCTCCTGTTTGGTCATGCGCAGTTGCTTGATGTGCTCCCACAACTGGTAGGGCACATCCGCGGCCGCGATCAGCAGGGTGACTGCGCTCATCCACAGGAAGCCCCAGCCGAGGATGTCCATGCCCGCCAATAATCCGCCACGCGGATCGGTCAGGCCAAGGCGCAAAAAGTCGTCGAGATCCCACCAGATCACCAGGGCGGCCACCGCACCCACCAACAGGAACTTGAGGATGCTCTTGAAGAGCTCGATCAGGGCGCGCAGGGCGAACATACGCTGCAACCCCTTGAGCGGATCGATGCGCTCGAACTTCGGCGCGAGAGCCTTCCAGCTGAAGCTGATCCCGCCCATCAACAGCGGGGCCAGGAAGGCCGCGAGGATCAACAGCCCCAGCAGGGGCAGGATGGCGAGAAAGCCGCGCCAGGCCATCTCGCCCAGCTCCCGCGTCATCCAGCGCGGGTCGAGGATCATCTCGCGGGTCAGGCTAAGCCCCTGGCGCATCTCATCCATCAGGGCCACCGCTATCCCGGGCCCCAACAGAAGCAAGCCTGCGGCCGAGATGATCAACACCAGGGTGGTGGAGAGCTCACGCGAGCGCGCGATCTGCCCCTGCTCGCGCGCCTCGCGCTGGCGTTTCGGGGTTGGGGCTTCGGTCTTTTCCTGACCGCTGTCCGGCGCCTCCGCCATGCCCTAGCCCCCGAGCATCTGGCGCATAGCAATCAGCCCCTGCTCGAGCAGGTGCTCGAACTGGGGTCTGAGCACCGGCGCGGCCAGCAGCATCATGACGAAGCCCACCAGCAAGGTGAGCGGGAAGCCGACCGAGAAGATGTTCAGCTGCGGCGCAGCGCGGGTAATGACCCCGAGGGCGAGGTTGGTCAAAAGCAGGGCGGTGAGCGCGGGGAGCGCCACCCACATCGCCCCCTCGAACATCCTGCCGGCCCAGCCCACCACCGCCCACCAGGCCTCCCGTCCGAGCGGTTCGGCGGTGATCGGCATCAGGCGGAAACTGTCGGCCAGCATCTCGACCAGCATCAGGTGCCCATCCAGGGTGAGGAAAAGCAGGGTCACGACGATGGTGTAGAACTGGCTGATCACCGGCACACTGACCCCATGCTGGGGGTCCACCGCGGAAGCAAACCCCAGCCCCATGGTCATGGCGATCACCTCCCCCGCGTTGATGAACACGGCGAACACCAGCTGCAGGATGAAGCCCATGCCGACGCCGATCAGGATCTGGTTGGCGGCCATCAGCACCGCCTCGGGCGAGAACGGATCAACCTTGGGGGCCTCGGGTACCAGCGGCATCATCACCAGGGTGATCAGCAGCACGGCCAGGATGCGCACGCGGGTGGGCAGGGTGCGCGCCCCAAACGGCGGGGCCACCATCATGAGGCCGCCGATGCGCAATAAGGGCCACATGAAAAGCCCGAGCCAGGCCATCACCTCCTCGATGGGGATGGTCAGCGGCGCCACGGGGGCTACCTCAACCGATCAGGCCGGGGATGGCGTCGAACAGCCGGTGGGTGTAATCGACCAGCACCCCCAGCATCCACGACCCGGCCAGCAGGATCACCACCACCATCGCCAGCAGCTTGGGAATGAAGCTTAGGGTCATCTCGTTGATCTGGGTGGCCGCCTGGAAGATGCCGACCAAAAGGCCCGCCGCCAGCGCGGTGAGAAGCAGCGGCAGGGAGAGCATGAGGATGACCGTGAGGGCCTGCCGGGTGATGTCGATGACGGTGTCGGCGTTCATGGCGATCAGGTGTAGAAGCTCGCGGCGAGGGTGCCCATCAACAGCGCCCAGCCATCCACCAGGACGAACAGCATCAGCTTGAACGGCAGGCTGACGATCATGGGCGAGAGCATCATCATACCCATCGACATCAGGGTGCTGGCCACCACCAGGTCGATGATGAGGAAGGGGATGAAGATGAGAAACCCGATCTGGAAGGCGGTCTTCAACTCGGAGGTGAGGAAGGCCGCCATCAAGGTGGTGAACGGTACTTGCTCCGGCGATTCGAAGCCATCCTTGCCGGCGATGCGGCCGAACAGGGCGATGTCCTCCTCGCGCGTCTGGCGCAGCATGAATTCGCGCAGGGGCTTGGCCGCAGCCTCGATGGCAGGCTTGGCCTCCAGCTGCTCGTTGAGATACGGCGCCACCCCCTCGGTCCAGGAACGCTCGAACACCGGGGCCATGATGAACAGGGTGAGGAACAGGGCCAGCCCCAACAGGATCTGGTTGGAGGGTGTCTGCGCGGTGCCAATCGCCTGACGCAGGATGGCCAGCACGATGATGATGCGGGTGAAGGAGGTCATCATCAAAAGCAGGGACGGCAGCAGGGTCAGCACCGTCATCAGCGCCAGCACCTGCAGGGTCAGCGAATACCCCTTGCCGCCGTTGGCCAGCTCCTGCACCGTGACCACCGGCAGGCCCGCAGGCTCGGCCAGGGCCCACTCGGGCAGGAGCAACGGCAACAAAATCAACAACCAGCGCAGGGCCTTCATCGCGCATCGCTCCGGATGTTCACCTCCGCCAGCGCCCGCTCGAACTCACCCTTGGGCCGGGCGATGGGCGGCACCTCCAGCAGCGGATCGGACGTCTGCACAGTAGAGCTCATGGCCTCCGGTGGAAGGTGAAGCAAGGGCTCGATCTGCCCGCTGGTAACCCCCAAGACCAGCTGATGCCCCGCCACCTCGACCCACACCACCCGCTCGCGGGGGCCTACCGCGAGGCTGCCCTGCACCGTGATCTCCTGCTGTCTTGCCGGACGCGGCAAGCCCCCCAGCCGCCGCATCAGGGCGATGAGGGCGAACAACAGGACGAGTACCCCCAACAGGCTTACGGTCAGCTTGATCAGGTAACCGCCGGAGAGCGGGTCTGGCCCGGCCACGGGCGCCACACCCTCGGCCGCCTGCACAAGGCCTGGGAGAATCGCAAGCAGCGCGGCGGAGAGGCGGCGCATCACTTCAGCCTTCTGACCCGCTCGGCCGGGCTGATGACGTCGGTCAGGCGGATGCCGAATTTCTCATTCACCACCACCACCTCGCCGTGCGCGATCAGGGTGCCGTTGACCAGTACATCCAACGGCTCGCCGGCCAGGCGGTCGAGCTCGACGATCGAGCCCTGGTTGAGCTGCAGCAGGTTGCGGATGGGCAGACTGGTGCGGCCGATCTCGAGCGAGATCGTGACCGGGATGTCGAGGATGACCTCGAGGTTGACCTCTGGATTGCCGGTCAGGCCCGCGTCATCACCCAAGGCGGCGGGCTGCACCGACTCGGGTTTACCCGTCGTCCCGGCCTGCTCGGCCATGGCGGCCGCCCAGTCGTCCATGGTGCTGTCGTTTGTCGTGTCAATGGCCATCTTGCTTCGTTCCCGACTTGGATTCGGTGTGCTCCTCGGGGTGCACGATCTCGGTGATCTTCACCGCCGCGTTGCCGCGATGGACCCCCCACTCCCCGCGGAAGATGGGGGTATTCTGGGCCTGCAGCGAGACCGTTGATGGCATGTCAAAGGGGATGATGTCCCCCGCCTTCATGTGCATCACGTCGTACAGCGAAAGCTGGGTCTCGCCCAGATGGGCGTGGAGCTGCAGCCTGGCATTGCCCAGCTCGCGCTTGAGCGAGCGCGACCAGCGCTCGTCGATCTCGCCGCGGTCGCTCTGCACCCCGGCATCGAGCAGGTCGCGGATCGGCTCGATCATGTTGTAGGGGATGGTCAGGTGGAACTGCCCGCCCCCACCCTCCAACTCGATGCGGAAGGCGCAGACCGCCACCACCTCGCTCGGCGCCACGATGTTGGCGAGCTGGGGGTTCATCTCGTGGCTCACCAGTTCGAAGCGCACCGGTAGAACGGAGTGCCAGGCCTTCTGCATCTCGTCGAAGGCGATCTGCAACACGCGGTGAACCACCCGCAGTTCAGTGGGGGTGAAGTCACGCCCCTCGATCTTGGCGTGGCGGCCGCTGCCGCCGAAGAAGTTGTCGACCAGGGTGTAGACCAGACGCGACTCCATCATGAACACGCCGATCCCCTTGAGCGGCTTCATGTGCACGATGGTCAGGCTGGTCGGCACGAACAGGCTGTGCACCCACTCGCCGTATTTGACCATGCGCACGCCCTCGATGGAGATCTCCACCGTGCGCCGCAACATGCTCACCAGGCGGATGCGGAAGGCCCGCGCGAAGCGCTCGTTGATCATCTCCAGCGTGGGCAGGCGCCCACGCACGATGCGCTCCTGGCTGGTGAAGTCGTAGGCGCGAACACCCTTGCCGCCGCGCGGGGCAAGCCCGGCCTCGGTCTCCACCTCGCCCTCGTCCACCCCCGTCAGGAGGGCGTCGATCTCGGCCTGGGAGAGGATGTCCATCGCCATGCCCGTCTGCCCTTACTGCATGATGAAGCTGGTGAACAGCAGGTCTTCAACCTCATCCGGGTCGATGCCGGCCTGTTTCTCAAGCACCTTGCGCACCTCGGCCAGCGCCTGCTGACGCAGCTGTTCACGACCCTGCGCCGTCTTCAGCTCAGGCGATTTCTGCTGGCTGAACAGGGTCAGCAGGGCATGACGCAGGGCGGGCATGTGGGCCTTGACCTTGGCTTCCAATTCCGGATGGGTGGTCAGGATCTGCACCTCCACCTGGAGGAAATCGGCCTCGCTGGTGTCGGCCAGGTTGGCCAAGAGCGGCTTGCCCGCCTCGCCGATCAGCACATAGCTGGCCACCGCATGCTCGTCCTTTTTCTTCTTCGGTTTCTCTTCCTCGTGCGCGGCTCCCTCGCCCTGCTCTGCCGCCGGCGCGCCGAGCTTCCCGCTCAGGAAGAGCCAGGCCCCACCTCCCAGCACGCCGCCGAGGAGCAGGACCACGACGATCAGGAGAATCACGACCAGCTTGCTGCCGCCGGATTTCTTTGCAACGGGCTCTTCAGTCTGGTTCGCCTCGGCCATAGCTCATGCTCCTTCGTATCGTTGGGGGCGTTCAGGGGGATGAAGCGGGCAGTGTACCAATGCATCCCGGCCCGCGCATGCCCTCAGGCGCAGCACGCGCCGGCACGACGGCTGCGCTTGTCCTCGTAGAGCGCCGCATCGGCGCGGGCGGTGAATGCCGCCGCCCCTTCGCCCGGAAGCCACTGGGCCACCCCGATGCTGCTTTGCAGTGGGATGGTTTCCTCGCGCTGGAGGAGCGGCTGGACCACCAGCACCTCCCGCAGGCGCCGCGCCAGTTGCCTGGCCCCGTCCATGTCCGTCTCTGGCATGAGGAGCGCGAATTCATCGCCGCCAAAACGGAACAGCATGTCGCTGCCGCGTGCGGTCGCCTTGACGAGGCGGGCGAAATGCTTGAGCAGTTCGTCGCCCACCAGATGACCGTGGCGGTCATTGACCTCCTTGAAACCGTCCATGTCCAGCATCATCAGCGCGAGCCGTCCATCATGGCGCCCGGCACGCACGATTTCGCGCGCCAGCGCCTCGTCGAAGGCCAGGCGGTTGCCGACCCCGGTCAGAGGATCGCGCAACGCCAGGCGCAAGGTGTACCGGTAGAGCAAGGCGTTGCGCAGGGGGTAGAGCAAGAAGGCCAGCAGGTCCTCGAACACCTCCAGCTCGTCCTTGCCGAATGGGAAGCGACGCATCAGCGTCAGCGTCCCCAGGCGCTGCTCATTCAAACGCAGGCCGTATTCCGCGTGATGCTGGGCCTCCACCCCCTGGGCCCAGGCAAAATCCTCCCCCTCCATTTCAAGGGACAGGCCGTCGAAGGGAACGACCTTATGGACGATGTCCGCAAACAGCCGCACGAGGGGCTCCAGCTCCAACGTCGTAGGCAACTGGCGGCTGAGCGTGAACATGGCCTGCTGGCGCCGTTGCTCGAGCTGCGCCCCAGCCATGGCCTTACGGTAGGCGTGCAGGTCGCGCGCTGGCATGGGGCGGCGGAAAAGGGCGGATGTCATGTTCAGGCTCATGGAAAAACCTCCTGGCAGCCCCGCAGTCCGGGGTATTGACCCAACCCATGCGAGGTTCATGCCAAGATCCATGCAAACGCGTCAGAACAGGCTTCTTTGACGGGAACGCGCATCCCCCCTAGCCATGCGCCAGAAAACCGACGACCTGCGTTTCAGGCCGACTTCGGCTTTTCCGCCACCCGGTCGCGCAGATAGACCGGCTGGGCCTCCCCTGCCGGCAACAGGCCCCCATGACGGGCAAGGTGCGCCCCGATCAGGGCCACGTCGTGCGCGCGCGGCAGGAGGTGCACGTCGCGGCCCGACTCGATGCCCGCGAAGCGCGGGGTGAGGATGGCGTCGTAGGCGAGCCAGCCGTGACCGGCGGCGAACCAGCCGGCGCCCGACGGCAGCGGGGCCGCGGCGGGTGGGGTCACCTGCTCCGCCCCCTCCAGCCGCATCTGCCCCCCTCCCTCCACGTGCCACGCCCCCCAATAGACCTCGTGCATCCGCGCATCGAGCGCCGCCAGCACCCGGCTCGCGCCGTGCAGGCGCCAGGCGGCATGGGCAAGGGCGGCGAGGCTGGAGACCGGCACCACCGGCAGCTCGGCGCCGAAGGCGAGGCCCTGGGTCACGCCGGCCGCGATGCGCAACCCGGTGAACGCGCCCGGCCCACGTCCGAAGGCGATGCCGTCCAGCTGGCGCAGGCTCGTTTCCGCACCGGCCAGCAGGCGCTCGACCATCGGCAGGATGAGCTGGGTGTGCTGTCGCGGAGCAAGCGTGTACTCCTCCAGCACCTGGCCGTCGATCAGCAGGGCAGCGGAACAGGCCTCGGTGGAGGTGTCAATGGCGAGAAGCTTCACGGTGCGGCCCCAAAAAAATGCGAGGGGGCGCATTGTAACGCCCCCTAAGATCGTGTCGGCGCGCGGTCAGGGATGCATCATGCTCTTGACGCGGCCGATGAGCCCGTTGGTCGAGCCGTCATACTCAGTCACCGGCTCATCGGCCAAGAGGCGCGGCAGGATGCTATTCGCCATCTGCTTGCCGAGCTCCACCCCCCACTGGTCGAAGGAGTTGATCCTCCAGACGATGCCCTGGGTGAAGATCTTGTGCTCGTAGAGCGCGATCAGCATGCCCAGGGTATAGGGCGTATGGTCGCGCATGAGGAGGGAGTTGCTCGGCTTGTTGCCAGGGATCACCTTGTGCGGCGCGAGCTTGCGGATCGTGGCCACATCCGCCCCCTGCTCGCGCATCTCCAGTTCGACCTCGGCCAGGGTACGCCCCCACATCAACACGCGAGTCTGGGCCAGCATGTGGGACACCAGCGCGGCATGCTGATGACCCACCGGATTGTGGGTGTTGGCGGCGACGATGAAATCGCAGGGCACCAGGCGGGTGCCCTGGTGCAGGAGTTCGAAGAAGGCGTGCTGACCATTGGTGCCGTGCCCCCCCCAGAGAATGGGGCCGGTGGCATGCTCGACCCAGCGGCTGTCCCGGTCGATGGACTTGCCGTTGCTCTCCATGTCCGCCTGCTGCAGGTAGGCCGGCAAGGAGCGCAGGCGGGTACCGTAGGGCAGCACGGCATGGGTTTCGGCACCGAAGAAGTTAGTGTACCAGATGCCGAGCATGGCCAGGATCACCGGCATGTTCTGCTCAAGCGGCGCATGGAGGAAATGCTGATCCATGGCGTGCGCCCCTTCGAGTAGTTGCTCGAAGTGCTCGAACCCCACGTGCACGGCGATGGACAGGCCAATCGCCGACCAGAGCGAATAGCGCCCGCCCACCCAGTCCCAGAACTCAAACATGTTCTCGGTATCGATGCCGAAGGCGCGCACGGCCTCAGCATTGGTGGACACGGCCACGAAATGCCTGGCGACATGCGCCTCATCCTTGGCATGCTCGAGGAACCAGCGCCGGGCGGTATGGGCGTTGGCCAGGGTTTCCTGGGTGGTGAAGGTCTTGGAGGCGACGATGAACAGCGTGGTCTCCGGATCCACCTTCTTGAGCGTGCTGACGATATCCGAGGGAGCCACGTTGGAGACGAAATGGGCACGCAGATCGAGCCGCGCGTAGGATCCCAGGGCCTCGCACACCATCTTCGGGCCGAGGTCCGAGCCGCCCACGCCGAGGTTGACCACGTCCGTGATGCGCTTGCCGGTGTAGCCCAGCCACAGCCCTTCGCGCACGGCCTCGGAAAAACGCTTCATGCGCTCGAGCACCGCGTTGACCTTGGGCATCACGTCCTCGCCATCGACCATGACGGGCGTATTGGCGCGGTTGCGCAATGCGACATGCAGCACCGCACGGTTTTCGGTGAAGTTGATCTTCTCGCCCGCGAACATCTTCGCCCGCCAGTCCTCGACATTCGACGCACGGGCCAGATCCATGAGCTTGTTCATGGTCTTGTCGATGACAATGTTCTTCGAGTAGTCGAGGAACAGTTCGCCGACCTGCAGACTGAAGCGATCAAAACGCTGCGGATCGTTGTTGAACAGATCCCGCATGCGCACCTGGCGCATCATGGCGTAGTGTTTTTCCAGGGCTTTCCATGCCTGACGTTTGGTGGGGCGTGTCATATCGCTGCTCGTTGTCTGATCGTGCGGGTGATTTTTTGTTATTTACAGTGAAGACGTTCAAAGGACATTTCGCCAGACGTGGTCGTCCTGGTCGAACAGGCGGGAGGACTCGTCCGGTCCCCACGTCCCCGCCGGGTAAGTGTGAATGAAGTCGCGCTCCTGCGCCCACACCTTGAGCACCGGATCGACCACCCGCCAGGCCCACTCCACCTCGTCGTAGCGTAGAAACAGCGACTGGTCGCCGCTCATCACATCGAGCAGCAGGGCCTCGTAGGCCCCCAGGCGCGAGGCCTCGCTCTCGCAGTAGGTGGCGTCCAGTTGGGTCGTGGTGGTGCGCAGCTCCAGTCCCTCGCGCTTGGTCTGCACCTCCAGGCGCAGACTGTCGCAGGGCTGGATGCCAAGCAGCAGCCAGTTCGGCTTGAGCTGCTCGATGGGGGTCTCGCGAAACAGCTGCTGGGGCGGATGGCGGAAGCGCACGCTCACCATCGAGGTGTTCTCCGGCAGGCGCTTGCCGGTGCGGATGTAGAACGGCACGCCACGCCAGCGCCAATTATCGATGTAGAGCTTGAGCGCCGCATAGGTCTCGGTCGCGCTGTCCGTCGCCACCCCCTCCTCCTCGATGTAACCCGGCACCGGCCGCCCATGGATCTGGCCTTGCGTGTATTGGGCGCGGAAGGCATGGGCATGCACCGCGCGCGGCGGGATGGGGCGGATCGAGCGCAGCACCTTGACCTTCTCATCCCGCAGCGCCTCGGCCTCCAGGCTCGCGGGCGGCTCCATCGCCACCAGGGTGAGCATCTGCAACAAGTGGCTCTGGATCATGTCGCGCAGGGCGCCGGCCTGGTCGTAGTAGCCCGCGCGGCGGGCGATGCCCTTGTCCTCGGCATGCGAGATCTGCACATGGTCGATGTAGTTGCGGTTCCACAGCGGCTCAAGGAAGAGGTTGGCGAAGCGGAACACGAGGATGTTCTGGATCGTCGACTTGCCGAGGTAGTGGTCGATGCGGAAGATCTGCCGCTCGGAGAAATGCCGGTGCAGGCGGGCATCCAAAAGCTTGGCGCTCTCCAGGTCATAGCCGAACGGCTTCTCCACCACCAGCCGCCGCCAGCCGCCCACCTCCTCGTTCAAGCCCACCGCGCCGAGCCGGTCGCTGACCACGCTGTACTGATCCGGCGCGATGGCCAGATAGAAGATCAGGTGGGTCGCTTCCGCCCCGTCCAGCAGACGGCCGCGCAGGCGCTGGTAATCCTCCTCAAGCGAAAGGTCCCCCGCGACGAAGCGCAGGCGGGCAAGGAAGCGCCCCAGCACCTCCTCCTTAAGCTGCGCGCCGAGCTGATCACGCAAGGCGCTTCCCACTTCATCGCGCCATTGCTCATCGCTCCACGTCCGTCGGCCGAAACCGACCACGGTCAGCGAGGGGGGCAGGCGACCGTGACGGTCGAGGTGGTAGAGCGCAGGCAGCAGCTTGTTGACCGCAAGATTGCCGGTCGCGCCGAAGATGACGAAGGCACAAGGCTGGGCGAGGCCGTTGAGCCCGCCCGAGGAAATCACGCCGCCGGGCATGGCCTTACTCCCCAGCCTGCGTAATGGCATGACCGCCAAAAGCCTGGCGCATGACTGCCAGCAGCTTGTGGCCATAGTCCGCATTGCCCTGACTGGCGAAGCGCATCTGCAGGGCCAGCGAGATGACGGGCGCAGCCACGCCAAGGTCGATGGCCTCCTTCGCCGTCCAGCGCCCCTCGCCGGAATCGGCCACGCGCGGGGCGATGGCGGCCAGCTGCTGGTCCTGCGCCAGCGCCCCGGCGGTGAGGTCGAGCAGCCAGCTCTGCACCACCGAGCCGTGGCGCCACAGCTCGCTGACCTGGGCCAAGTCGATGGCGAAGGCTTCCTTCGCTTTGAGCAGCGCCAGGCCCTCGGCCAGGGCCTGCATCATGCCGTACTCGATGCCGTTGTGGACCATCTTGGTGAAGTGGCCGGCCCCCAGCGGGCCGACATGCGCCCAACCGCGATCCGGCGCGGGCGCCAGTGCCTTCAGCACCGGGGTGAGGCGCGCCGCGTCCTCCACACTGCCGCCCGCCATGACGCAATAGCCGTTGCGCAGCCCCCAGATGCCGCCGGAGACGCCCACGTCCATGAAGCGCACGCCGCTCGAAGCGATCCGCTCGCCACGGCGCAGGGTGTCCTGGTAGAACGCGTTGGCCCCGTCGACCAAGAGGTCGCCCGGCGCAAGGCGCGGCAGAAGGCGCTCGATCGCCGCCTCGGTCGCCTCCCCCGCCGGCAGCATCAGCCAGACGATGCGCGGCACGGGCAGCTGGTCGAGGAAGGCATCCAGCGAGTGGGCCGGCAGGAACCCCGCCCCTTCTGCGCCCAGTTCCTCGATCGGCCCCGGGCTTCGGTTGTGCCCCACCACCTCGATCCCGGCCCGCACCAGCCGGCGGGCCATGTTGGCCCCCATACGACCCAGTCCATAGATACCGATACGCATGCGTGCTCCCCCCCAGGCAAAAATGAAGGCGTTCTTGGTGTATGAAGATACAGGCGCGCAGCCTGGACGGCATTCCAGCTATAATGAGAAACCTTTGTGAACAAATGATGCGACGGCAGGGACCCGGCCCCACCGCCCGAACGGCCTCGGCAGGGATGCCGGGGCCTGTTTCCTGACCATCGCCCAGACCACGGTAACAAGCCCATGCCCAAACGTTCCGCCTCCAAAGCCCAGCACGATGCCGCCCTGCGCGCACGGGTCAAACTTTTCGGCCAACTGCTGGGTGAGATCGTCCTCGAACAGGCCGGCGAGGAGGTCTTCGAGGCCGTCGAAACCCTGCGCAAGGGCTTCATCCGTCAGCGCCAGCAGCCCAACCCCCGCACCCAGGCGCGTCTGATCGAGGTCATCGAGGAGTTGCCAGCGGACAAGCTCACCCAGGTGGTGCGCGCCTTCAGCATCTATTTCAGCCTGGTCAACATCGCCGAGGAAGACTTCCAGCACCAGCAGCGTCGCCGCATGGTGCGCCGCGGCCTGAACCTGTGGAAAGGCTCCTTCCACGACACCCTGCGCGAGTTCTCCAAGGAAGGCATGACCGCGGGTCAGCTGCAGACCCTGCTCGACAACCTGCAGTACATCCCGGTGTTCACCGCCCACCCCACCGAGGCCAAGCGCCGCACGGTGATGGACCAGCAGCGCCGCATCTTCGTCCTCTCCAGCGAGTTGGACCGCCCCGGCATCGGCGACACCGAGTACGCGGACACGGTGCAGGCGATCAAAACCCACATCCTCGCCCTGTGGAAGACCAACGAGGTGCGCAGCGTGCGGCCGAAGGTGGAGGACGAGATCCGCCAGGGCCTGTACTACTTCCGCCAGAGCATTTTCGGCGCCGTTCCGGTCACCTATCGCTACCTGGAGAAGGCCGTCGCCACCAATTTCGGCCAGGACCTCGCGCAGCAGGTGAAGGTGCCGAGCTTCCTGCGCTTCGGCTCCTGGATCGGCGGTGACCGCGATGGCAACCCCTACGTCACACCGGAAACCACCGAGCAGGCCGTGGCGATGGCCGCCGAGATGGTGCTGGAGGAATACCGCCAGCGGGTGTTCGCCCTGGGCCGCACCCTCACCCACTCCATCAGCCTCTGCCCGACCATCTGCATCCGCCAGCTGGCGCTTGAGGAGGACCAGCGCTTCGTCGCTGCGGTGTTCGGCAACGAAGGCGATGAACACTTCGAGGACGAGCCCTACCGCACCAAGCTGCGCATCATGCACTACCGCCTGGGGCGCAACCTGGAGTACGTGCGCCGCCTCAAGGAAGGCCATCCCATGCCGCTGCCGGGCGATGCCTACCCGGGGCCGGCCGAATTCATCGGCGACCTGTACCGCATCCGCGACTCGCTGCTGGAAAACGGCGACCGCCTGCTGGCCGACGCCGAGCTGAAGGACCTCACCCGCCTGGCGGAGACCTTCGGCTTCCACCTGTTCCAGCTCGACATCCGTCAGGAGTCCACCCGCCACACCGAGGCGGTGGCCGAAATCCTCGATCAGATCGAACCGGGCCTGAACTACCTCGACCACAGCGAGGAAGATCGCCTGCGCGTGCTGGCCGAGCGCATCCAGCGTCCCGCACCGGCCATCGATCCGGACGCGCTGACCCCCGATACCCTGCAGACCCTGCGCGTGTTCGACGTCATGCGTTCCATGCGCCAGAACGTCAGCAGCGAGGCCTTCGGCGCCTACGTCATCTCCATGACCCACGCGGCGAGCCACGTGATGGAAGTGATGTACCTCGCCCACCTCGCCGGTCTCTCAGGCTACGACCCGAATGGCAAAGCGTACTGCAACCTGCTGATCTCGCCGCTGTTCGAAACCATCGAGGACCTCGAGCACATCGAGCAGGTGCTCACCCTGCTGCTCGACAACCCGGTCTACCGCGAGCTGCTGGCCGCCTCAGGCGATCTGCAGGAGGTCATGCTCGGCTACTCCGACTCCTGCAAGGACGGCGGCGTGCTGGCCTCGGTCTGGAACCTCTACCAGGCTCAGCTCAAGGTGCTGGAGCTGACCCGTGCACGCAATGTCCGCTTCCGCCTGTTCCACGGCCGCGGCGGCACCGTCGCCCGCGGCGGCGGCCCGACCCACGAATCCATCCTGTCCCTGCCGGTCGGCACCGTCCTCGGCCAGATCAAATTCACCGAGCAGGGCGAGGTGCTGTCCACCAAGTACAGCAACACCGAGACCGCCATCTACGAACTGACCATGGGCGCCACCGGCCTGATGAAGGCCACCCGCCACCTGGTCATGGACGTTTCGCGCCCGCGCCCCGAATTCGAAGCCGCGATGGCGGAGATGGCCGGCTACGGCGAGGAGGCCTACCGCGAGCTCACCGACCGCACCCCGGGCTTCATCCCCTACTTCTACGAGGCCACCCCGGTGCGCGAGATCGGCCTGATGAACATCGGCTCGCGCCCCTCGCACCGCAAGAAGGGTGACATCTCCAAGTACTCCGTGCGCGCCATCGCCTGGGTCTTCGGCTGGGCGCAGGCGCGCCACACCCTGCCGGCCTGGTTCGGCATCGGCAGCGCGCTCGAACGGTGGCAGAAGAAACATCCGGGGCAGCTCGACCTTTTGCGCGCCATGTTCGACGGCTGGCCCTTCTTCCATAGCCTGCTGCGCAACACCCAGATGTCGCTGACCAAGGGCGAGATGCACATTGCGCGCGAATACTCGGAACTGGTCCGGGATCGCGCCATGGCCGAGCAGGTCTACGGCATGATCAGCGGCGAATACCAGCGCACGCTCCAGGAGGTGCTGCGCGTCGCCGGCGTGGACGACCTCCTCGAGATCGACCCGGTGCTCGGCACCTCCATGCAGCGCCGCAACCCCTACCTGGACCCGCTCAACCACATCCAGGTCACCCTGCTCAAGCGCTACCGCGACGAGACCCTCTCCGACGAAGAGCGCGAGATGTGGCTGCTGCCGCTGCTGCGTTCCATCAACGCCATCGCGGCGGGGATGCGCAACACGGGGTAAAAGGTCTGAACAAATCGCGCCCCTCCCCCTTGAAGGGGGAGGGGATGGGGGAGAGGGTGATAACGCCTTGCCCCCCTCTCCCTAACCCTCCCCCCTAGGGGGGGGAGGGAACATACCACTTTGCGAGTGATTCAGCGTTTCCCTTTGTTTTTCTACGGACCGCCGGACTCACTCGTCCCGCACGACCCTCACCGCCGCCATGCCCTCAACCCGAGGATCGCTGGCCGCCTCCACCCGGCCGTCGCTCGCCCGCTCCCACAACACGGCCTGCATATTGCCCCAAGGCTGCTGTTCGCGCAGGACATGGCCGCGCACCTCCAAGCCTTTGCGGGTGGGCGCGTCCAGCGCCCCCGGCTCGTGCTGCAGCACATCCGGAAGGTACTGGTGGTGGATGCGTGGGCGCGACACCCACGCCAGCGGCGGCTTGCCCTCCACGGCCTCCAGTGTGCCCAGCAGCACCATGGTGATGATGCGGCTGCCGCCTGGAGCACCGAGGACCGCCAACCGCTCATCGTTGCGCACGAAGGTCGGCGTCATGCTGGAAAGCGGACGCTTCCCCGGCGCAATGGCGTTGGCCTCGGCGCCCACCAGGCCGTAGGCGTTCGGCACGCCGGGCTTGGTCGAGAAATCATCCATCTCATCGTTGAGCAGCACACCGGTGCCGGGCGGCACGAAAACGGCCCCAAACGGATAATTGATGCTCAGGGTGGCGGCGACCGCATTGCCGTCCGCATCGAGGATGGAGAAATGAGTGGTGTCGTCCCCTCCTCCCGGGGGCACCGCTCCTGGCAGGCTGGCGCTCGGCGTCGCGCGGTCGGTGCGGATCGACATCCGCAGGCCATCCGCGTAGAAGGGATGCAGCAGGCGCTCGCGGGGGATGGCGACGGACTCGGGGTCCCCCAGGTATTCCGCCCGGTCGCGGTAGGCGCGGCGCATGGCCTCGACCACGAGATGGACGCGCCCCGCCTCATCCAGCGCGGCCAGATCAAAGCCCGCGAGGATGTTGAGCATGGTGATCAGGGCCACCCCGCCCGAGGAGGGCGGCGCCGCGGAAATGACCTCGTGCCCACGGTAGCGGCCGCGCACCGGCTCGCGTTCGACCACGCGATAGCCCGCGAGGTCCTCTTCAGTCCAGATTCCCCCCGCCGCGCGCACCCCCGCCACCAGCCGGCGCGCCACCTCGCCACGGTAGAAGCCGTCCGCCCCTTCCTCAGCCATGCGCTCCAGCACCCAGGCCAAGTCCGGCTGGCGGATGACATGCCCAAGTTCCGGCGGCTGGCCAGCCTGAAGGAACAACCGGGCCGCCTCGGGCGACTCCGCAAACGCCGCAAGGCGGAAGGCTGCCATGCGCCGGTAGTGCCCGGTGACCGGGAACCCCTCGCGCGCGAGACGGATGGCCGGCGCCAGGGAGACGGCCAGCGGCAGGCAGCCGTACTCCCGCGCCAGATGGTCCAGCGCGGCGGGCACCCCGGGGATGCCCGCCGCCAGTGCCCCGTCCATCGACAGGCGCGGGATCACTTCGCCCTTCGCGTCCAGGTACATGTCCCGGTGCGCGGCCAGCGGTGCCCTCTCGCGCCCGTCAATCATCACCTGGCGGTCTTTCTCTGCCTCATGCAGCAGCCAAAACCCGCCCCCACCAAGCCCGGAACTGTAGGGCTCCACCACCGCCAGCGCCGCGCTCACCGCCACGGCCGCGTCGAAGGCATTGCCCCCCGCCTTGAGGATCTCGAACCCCGCCTCGGTCGCGAGTGGGTGGGCGGAGGCGATCGCGGCCGCGGGTGGGCGCTCGTCCGCGTGTACCGGGAGGAAAACCAGCCCGACGAGGAAGAGGACAAAACGCAGGGGCATGCGACTAGCCATAACGCAGCTTGAAGAACAGGATGCTGCCCGCAAGGCCGGCCGTGACGGCATTGGCGATGATGATCGGCCAGGAGCCGATCAGCACGCCGTAGAGCAGCCAGCAGAGCACGCCGGCGGTGAACAGGCTGAACATGCCGAGCGAGAGGTCGCGGGCATGGCGCGAGCGCCATGTCTTGACCGCCTGCGGGACGAAGGCGACGGTCGTGAGCGTGGCCGCGACGATACCGACCATATCCGCCGGAAGCGGCATGCTCAGGCCTCGATGTTGTCGATCAGGCGAGTCCGGCCAAGACGCGCGGCCGCCAGGATGCGTAGCCCCCCCGCCTCGCCTACAACGGCATGGGCGAGGTCTCCGGCGCGCCGCACGCTGACGTAGTCAGGCACAAAGCCCAGGGCATGCAGGCGCTCGATGGCCTCCGCCTCGACCAGGGCCGGCGCCTGGCCTGCGCGCAAGGCCTCGCGCGCCGCGCACAGGGTACGGTAGAGGCCGGGGGCGATGGCCCGCTCCTCCGCACTCAGGTAGCCGTTACGTGAGCTCATCGCCAGGCCGTCGGCCTCGCGCTCGGTCGGCTGGCCGATCAGTTCGATCGGCATATCGAGGTCGCGCACCATGCGCCTTAGGATGGTCAGCTGCTGGTAATCCTTCTCGCCAAACACCGCGACGTCGGGCATGACGATGTTGAACAGCTTGGTGACGACCGTGGTAACGCCAACGAAATGGCCGGGACGCGAGGCGCCGCACAGGATGTCCGACAGCTCGGGCACCATCACCCGTGTGCAGCCCGCCTGGCCGTGCGGATAGAGGGCCTCGACGCTGGGCAGGAACAGCAGCCTGACCCCTGCCTCCGCCAGCAGGGCGGCGTCCCGTTCCTCGGTGCGCGGGTAGCTGTCAAAGTCCTCGCCCGCGCCGAACTGGAGGGGATTGACGAAGATGCTGACCACCACGGCATCGGCGGACCGCTTGGCCCGCTCCACCAGGGCCAGGTGCCCGGCGTGCAGGTTGCCCATGGTGGGAACGAAGGCGATGCGCTTGCCCTTCGCACGCAGGGCGCGGATGGCAGCGCGCAGGTCGGGAATGGAGTGGATGGTCTGCATGGTGGGTGTGCTTCTGCTTCTCGATGGCTGTAGGAGGCCCGCCTCGGGCCGATGGTTATCCTCGCGGCGGGGGCGCCGCTCCTACCCAGGCAGGGTGCTCCTCGTAACGCATGAGCTGCTACCCCTTACCGTCAGGTAAAACCATGCTCGGGCCCGGGAAAGGCCCCCTTGCGGACGTCGTCGACGAAGGCCTTCAGCGCCTGGTCGGGCGCGCCATGGCTTTGGGCATAGTTGCGGGCGAACCTGGGCGGACGGGCGGTGAAGCCGAGCAGGTCGTAGCTGACCAGCACCTGCCCGTCACAGGCGGGGCCGGCACCGATGCCGATCACCGGGATGGTCAGGGCACGGGTGATCTCCGCCGCGAGGGGGCTTGGGATGCATTCGAGGATCAAAAGGTCCGCCCCTGCCGCCTCCAGCGCCACGGCGTCCTCGAGCATGGCCTGTGCGGCCTTGGGGTCGCGGCCCTGCACGCGGTAGCCGCCGAGCTTGTGCACCGACTGCGGGGTGAGGCCAAGATGGGCACACACCGGGATGCCCTGGCGGCTGAGGGCCTGCACCGTTTCGAGCTGGGGCTCCCCCCCCTCGAGTTTGACCACCTGCGCCCCACCCTCCTTCATCAGCCGGGCTGCGCTGTGCAGGGCCTGCTCCGGGGTGGCGTAGCTCATGAACGGCAGGTCGGCGATCAACACCGCACGCCCTGCAACGGACCTCAGGCCGCGGGCCACGCAGCGGGTGTGGTAGATCACCTCGTCCAGGGTCACCGGGAGGGTGGTGTCATGCCCCTGCACCACCATACCGAGCGAGTCGCCCACCAGCACCAGTTCGGCGCCGGCAGCCTCGACCAGGCGGGCAAGGCTCGCATCGTAGGCGGTCAGGCAGACCATGCGCTCGCCGCGCGACTTCATGCCGCGCAGGTCGACGAGGGTCAGGGGTCGGCTCATGCGGTTTCCTCCAGAGGTTCGCAGGTGTCCGAGGCACGCGCCGCCAAAAGGTCGGCCAGCGGCCCGAGGCCGGGAATGACGCGCTCGGGGACGAGTTCCGCCAACGGCCGGAGCACGAAGGCGCGCTCACCGATACCGGGGTGCGGAAGGGTCAGCTCGGGCGAGTCCAGGCAAAGATCGTCATACAACAGGACATCGAGGTCGATGACGCGCTCGCCCCAGCGACGCAGGCGCACCCGGCCAAAATCGTGCTCAATGGCCTGCAGTGCGTGCAGCAGGTCGCGCGGCGCGAGCGCCGTCTCCAGGGCCGCCACCGCGTTGATGTATTCGGGCTGATCCGAAGGCCCCATCGGCGGGCTGCGGTAGAGCCGCGAGGCTGCGGCGAGGCGGCTTTCGGGCAGCGCGGCGATCACCCCGAGCGCGCACCGGACCTGCCCGACAGGGTCATTCAGATTGCTGCCCAAGCCGATGTAGGCAAGCGGCATGGGACTCACTCGGCCGGAGTGGCCACACCCTCGCCCTTGCCCTTACGGCGGCGCGGGGCGCGGCGACGCTTGCGCCCGCCCTCACCTGCAGGCGCCGAGACGCCCTGTTGCTGCTCCGGGCTCGCCTCGACGAAGGCCGTCCACCAAGCCGCGTCTTCGGCCGCCTGCGGCTCGCCACTCTGGGCGCGCAGCAAGAGGAAGTCATAGGCCGCACGGAAACGGGGATGACCGTACAGGCTGGCCACCCCGCGCCCCTGGTGCAGGGCGAAACGCGGCTGCATCTCCCAGATCTCACGGGTCAAGAGCTGCAGGTGGCGTGGAATGGCGATGCGCGACTGCAGCACGCGCAGCGCCTCGTCACCGGCCTGCTGCAGCAGGATGGCATCGGGCTGACCCTCGTGCGCCAGCACCTGGGCGTGCAGCACCACCACCGGCCACAGCAGCGCAGCGAACAGGAAGGCGGTGGAGAGCGGCAACCCCTCCGCAACGCGGCGGTCGGTGTTGGCTAGCGCGGTCTCGATGAAGTGCAGCGCCGCGCCCTCGTCGCGGGTGTACTGGAGGGCCGCATCGACCGGCGGCAGCAGCCAGCGCAACAGGTCGAGGCGGCGCAGCTCGTGCAGCGAGGCCACGCCGTGGCCGGTGTGGAACAGCTTCACGCACTCGTCGAACAGGCGCGCCGGCGGGATACCCTCGAGCAGTTCCGCCAGCTCCCCCATCGGCCGCTCGGTGTCCGGGTGCAGCCGGAAGCCGAGCTTGGCGGCGAAGCGGGCGGCGCGCAGCATGCGCACCGGATCCTCGCGGTAGCGGGTCTCGGGGTCGCCCAAAAGGCGCAGCACGCCATCCTGCAGGTCCTGCATGCCACCGACGTAGTCGAGCACGGAAAAATCGGCGATGTCGTAATACAGCGCGTTGACGGTGAAGTCGCGACGCTGCACGTCATCCTCGAGGGTGCCATACACGTTGTCGCGCAGCAGGCGGCCTTGTTCGTCGGTGGCGCGGCCAGGCACGTCATCACCGGCGGCACGGAAGGTGGCGACCTCGACGATCTCCTTGCCGAACAGCACGTGCGCCAGGCGGAAGCGACGGCCGATCAGGCGGCAGTTGCGGAACAGGCGACGCACCTGTTCGGGAGTGGCGTCGGTGGCGACGTCGAAGTCCTTCGGCTCGCGGCCAAGGAGCAGGTCGCGCACGCCGCCACCGACCAGGCAGGCGCGGAAGCCGGCCTCGTGCAGGCGATAGAGGACGTTGAGGGCGTTCTTGCTGATGTTCTTGCGCGAGATGCAGTGCGCATCGCGCGGGATGATGGGGGAAGGGGAAGAATCCACGGGGTTCCGTCTGAGTGGTTTGCAGCGGGCTAAAAATGCCCGCAAGGGTACCATGAAAGCCGTGCGAACGTGGTTGATGAGTGCGATGTTGGAATGATGGGGGTGTTTCAAGTCGTATCCTGATGCCGGTACGGCGCGGGGCGGGCATTTCTTTCCCACCCCGCCTCCCCGGCCAGCAGCGGCGGCAGCTGGGTGAGGTTGCTGATGATGCCCCACGGCGCCGGGATGTGACCAGGGAAAGGCTCCCCCATTCGGTTAGCCCAGATGGCCCGCACCCCCGCATTGTGGGCTCCAAGCACGTCGTGCTCGGGGTGGTCGCCGACGTGCACCATGGCCTCTGGCGGCTCGCCCAGACGCTCAAGGGCCAGGTGGAACATGCGGGGGTCGGGCTTACCCGCCCCCGCCTCGGCCGAGTTGACCGCCAGGCGGAAGTGACGCGCGAGGCCGATGCGCTCGATGCAGGCATTGCCGTTGGAGAGCGCCACGAGGGTATGGCGGCGCGCAAGCCCGGCCAGCACCGCCTCAACCTCGGGGAAGGGCTCGACGGTGTTGCGCGCGGCGTAGAACACCGCGAAGGCCTCCTCGGCGAAGTCCTCCGCGTAGGCTGCCTCGCGGCCGAGATGACGCAGGAAGGCCTTGCGCAGGGTGGTCAGGTCATGCCGCAGCTGTGGACGGGCGCGCATGTAGTCCAGACACACCGCGTGCAGACTCTCTGGCGTATGGCCGTGGGTGATGCGCGGATAGCGCGCCTGAAGCCAGTCGAACAGCACGCGGTTGGCGCGCCGGATGACCGGCTCGATCGCCCACAAGGTGTCGTCCAAGTCGAAGCCGATGACGCGGATCATGCCGACTCCTGCAGCAGGCCGGCCGCCTCGACCAACTCGCGGGTGTAGGCCTCGCGCGGGTTGGCCAGAAGGTCGAGGGTCTCGCCCTCTTCCACCACACGGCCTTCCTTGAGGACGATGACCCGGTGGGCCATGGCGCGGATCACGCGCAGGTCGTGGGTGATGAGCAGGTAGCTCAGGCCGTGACGGCGCTGGAGGTCCTGCAGCAGGGTCAGCACCTGTTTCTGCACCGACACATCCAGTGCACTGGTCGGCTCGTCCAGCACCATCAGGCGTGGGCGCAGCACCAGGGCACGGGCAATGGCGATGCGCTGCCGCTGCCCGCCGGAGAACTCGTGCGGATAGCGCCAAAGCATGTCCGCGCCCAGACCGACCTCCCCCAGCGCCTCGATCACCCGGGCGCGGCGGGCCCCGTTGTCGAGCCCCGGCTCATGCACGCGCAGGCCCTCCCCGACGATCTGCTCGATGGTCATGCGCGGGGACAGCGCGGCGAACGGGTCCTGGAACACCACCTGGGCACTGCGGCGGGCACGGCGCAGGGTCTCGCCATGCAGGGCCTGCCAGTCCACGCCGTCGATCTTGATCTCGCCCTCGCCCGCCAGCAGGCGCAGGAGGACATGGGCCAGGGTGGTCTTGCCCGAACCGGACTCACCCACCACACCGAGGGTCTCTCCAGCGCGCAGCGCAAGGTCAATGCCGTGCAGGATGGCCTGCCCCTTCGCCCGGCGGAACAGGCCGCCGCCCTGCCCCTCGCGCACGCAGCGCACCGCACGCGCCTCGAGCACGGCCGCCTGCGCGCGCGGCGGGGCGATGTCGCGCACCGGTGCGCTTTCCAGCAGCAGGCGGGTGTAGTCGTGTGCCGGCCTGGAAAACACATCCTCCACGCCCCCCTGCTCGACCACCTCGCCCTGGCGCATGACCACCACCTGCTCGGCGAAGCGGCGAACCAAAGGGAGGTCATGGGTGATCATCAGCACCGCCATGCCCATCTCGCGCTGGAGGTGGGCCAGCAATTCGAGGATCTGTGCCTGCAGGGTCACATCGAGGGCGGTCGTGGGCTCGTCAGCGATCAAGAGTCGCGGCCTGCACGCGAGCGCCATGGCGATCATGGCCCGCTGGCGCTGACCGCCGGAGAGCTGGTGGGGGAAGGCGTCCACCTTCTGCTCGGGGTCGCGGATGCCGGTCAGGGCCAACAGCTCGATGGCGCGCTCGCGAGCGGCCTTCTCCGTCAACCCTTCATGCACGAGCAGGGTCTCGGCGACCTGACGGCCAACGGTGTGCAAAGGATTGAAGGCGCTCATCGGCTCCTGGAAGATCATGCCGATGGAGCGGCCGCGCAGGGCGCGCAGGCGGGCCTCGCTCGCATGCAGCAGATCCTCGCCCTCAAAGCGGATGGTGCCGCTCTGGCGCGCACCCTCACGGTCAAGCAGGCCGAGAATGGCCAAGGCGGTGATGGACTTGCCCGAACCGGATTCCCCGACCAGCGCGACGCGCCCCCCCGCGGGCACGTCGAAGCCGACCCCTCGCAGCACCTCGCGCTCCCCGGCCGGGGTGGCAAAGGCGAGGCGCAGGTCTTGGATGGAGAGCAGGGGTGGGTTCACTGGCAGGACGGATGGATGGCGCGGGTCATCATTCTAACAGTCCGGGGCTATCCCCACGCTCATGCCTGCCGGAGGGCATCACTCCTCGTCCAGCATGGTGTCCGAGGACTGGCCTTCGGCCTGGCTCATGCGCCGCAGGCGGCGCAGCGCCTCGAGCTGGATCTGGCGCACCCGCTCGCGGGTCACGCCGAGGATGTCACCGATGGCCTCCAGGGTGTGCGGCTCGTGCCCGTGCAGTCCGAAGCGCCGCTCGACCACCTCGCGCTGCTTGGGCTCGAGACGGGCCAGCCAGTGCTCGATGCGCTCCAGGGCAAGCTCCCCCTGCACAAGCTGGGCGGGATCATGGTTGTTCTCGTCAGGGATCATCTCCATCAGGGAATGATCCGGGTCGCCGCGCAAGGGGGTGTCGATGGAGGTGATGCGCTCGCCGTAACTCATGTGGCGCATGACATCGTCCACATCGCGATCCAGGCACTCGGCGATCTCCTCCATGGTCGCCTCGTGGTTGAGCTCCTGCGAAAGCTTGCGCGCCGCACGGTTGTAGACGTTGATTTCCTTGACGATGTGGATCGGCAGGCGCACGGTGCGGCCCTGGTTCATCAGCGCCCGCTCGATGGTCTGGCGGATCCACCAGGTGGCATAGGTGGAGAAGCGGAAACCGCGCTCGGGGTCGAACTTCTCCACCGCGCGCATCAGGCCAAGGTTGCCTTCCTCGATCAGGTCGCACAGATCGAGTCCGCGATGCATGTAACGGCGGGCGATCTTCACCACCAGGCGCAGGTTGCTGACGATCATCCGCTCACGGCCGGCCGGATCGCCGGAGCGGGCAAGACGGGCAAAATGCCGCTCCTGTTCCGGGGTGAGCAGACCGTGGTGCTCGACATCATTCAGGTAGAGGCGGGTGATGTCCGCCCCTTCCGCGCCATAGCTTCCCGCAACGAACACCTCGCCCTCACCCTCCCGCTCGACCGGCTCGTCCTCGGTCTCAGAATCGTGGAGCTCCTCCTCAAAGTGGACGGCATGGATATCGAGTCCATCTTCTTGGACACGCATCACTCGGCTCTCCGGCGAATCAGCGGCTGGCCTGCGGCAATTGCCGCAGGGGGTCGATCGGGTTGCCATCCAGGCGAATCTCGAAATGCAGCATGGGTTTGCCGGCCTCCGCCTGCCCCATGCGGGCGATGATCTGACCAGACTGCACAGTTTCGCCCTCACTGACCAATAAAGCCTGGTTATAGGCGTATGCACTCAAGAAACGCTCATCGTGTTTCAAGATGATGAGCTTGCCATAACCCGCAAGGCCCGAACCGCTGTAGACCACCTCCCCGCTCGCCGCCGCGCGCACCGGCTGGCCAAGCTCGCCCGCAATGTCGATCCCCTTGCGGGTTGCATGCCCCTGAACGAAGGTCGTGACCACGCGGCCCTCGGTGGGCCAGACCCAGGGGATCCTGCCGATTGGCGGCAGCGGGGGGGAAGCCTTGCGCATCTTGCCGGAGGCTTGCGGGCCGGGATCCGAGGCGGCCCCCTCTTGCGTCACGCGATTTTCCGCCAGCACAAGCCGCTGACCGACATGGAGGGTGTAGGGGGGACGCAGGCCGTTGCGGCTCGCCAGCTCACGCCAATCCATGTCATAGGCGGTGGCGATGGAATACAGGGTTTCCCCACGCTTGACGACATGCACGCCGTCCTCCGGGACAAAGCGGACCGCCGGCCCGGAACAACCGGTCAAGACGAGCAAGAGACCGACAACGAGAAGGCGTGCACTCGGAGACATCACGCTCTGTGGCCTAGGTCATCAGGACATAGGCCACCCCGACCACGACCACCAACCCCCAGCCAAGCCACTCCATGAACGGCCGCAGGCGTGCCTCGAAGGCGGCGCCAAAGCGCGCCATGAGCCAGGCCACGAGGAAGAAACGCCCGCCCCGTCCGCACAGAGAGGCGAGTAAGAAGGGGATGAGCGGCATGCCGAGTGCACCGGCAGTGATCGTGAAGGCCTTGTAGGGGATGGGCGAGAAGCCGGCGAGGAAGACCGCCCAGAAGCCCCATTCGGAAAACCAGGCACGTGCCTTGTCCATCGCCGGGGCATAGCCCATCTGCTCGATCCACGGCGTGAGCAGGTCGAGGAACAGGGCGCCGAGCAGGTAACCGAACAAGCCGCCCACCACCGAGGCCAGGGTGGTGAGCAGTGCCAGCCGCCACCAGGCGGGCGGGCGGGCCACGCACATCGGGGCCAGCAGCACGTCCGGTGGGATCGGGAAAAAGGAGGACTCGGCAAAGCTTAAGCCCCCCAGGAACCAGGGCGCGCGGGGGTGACCGCTCCAGCCGATCACCCGGTCGTACAGGGCGCCGAACACTCTCATCCAAACATCCTCATGCAAGGGCCCCGCTGATCAGCGGGACGAAACTGGCAGGCTCCAGCACCTGCTCGCGAAGCTCGCCTGCCTCGCGCCGGATCATCAAGAGCTTCTGCGTGCCGCCCTGCGGCCCGACGGGGATGACCATCCGCCCCCCCTCGGCGAGCTGCTCCACCAGGCGCGGGGGAAGGGTGTCCGGCGCGGCGGCCACCAGGATGGCATCGTACGGCGCATGCGCGGACCAGCCTTGCCAGCCATCCGCGTGGCGCAGGCGGACGTTAAAGCGCTCCAGAAGCCTGAGTCGTTCCCGGGCCTGATCCTGCAGGGCCTTGATCCGTTCGATGCTGAACACCTGGTTGGTGAGATGGGCGAGGATGGCAGTCTGGTAGCCGGAGCCGGTACCGATCTCCAGCACCTTGCCGGGCACGCCATCGCGCAGGATCGCCTCGCTCATGCGCGCCACGGTGTAGGGCTGGGAGAGGGTCTGGCCATGACCGATCGGCAGCGCGGTATCCTCGTAGGCACGCCCGGCGAGGGCCTCGTCGACGAACAGGTGGCGCGGGGTGCGCCGGATGGCCTCCAGCACCCGGGCATCACGGATGCCGGCGGCCTGCAGGCGCTCGATCAGGCGCTCGCGCACCCGCGGGGAGGTCAACCCGCTGCCGCGGATCAGAGGGTCACGCTGGACCGGCATCGGGCAGCCAGGCACCAAGCACGCCTAGGGCGTCGTGCCGGGTCATGTCGAAATGGATCGGGGTGACGGAGATGAAGCCCTCGCGCAGGGCCTGGAAATCGGTGCCCTCACCCTCGTCGGCCGCCGCCCCCGCCATGCCGATCCAGTAGATCGGTTTGCCGCGCGGGTCGGTGTCGGCCACCATCGGCGCGGAAGGATGGCGCTTGCCGAGGCGGGTGGCGCGCAGGCCCCGCACCGCCTCCCAAGGGCGATCCGGCACGTTGACATTGAGCAGGGTGTCGCGCGGCAAGGGGTGATCCCCCATGTTCTCGAGCAGCAGGCGCACGGCGCGACAGGCGGTGTCCAGGTGGACGGGCTCAAAGGTCTCCATCGACACGGCGATGGCCGGCAGGCCGAGCGAGCGCCCCTCCGTGGCCGCCGCCACGGTGCCGGAGTAGAGCACATCATCGCCCAGGTTCGGACCATGGTTGATGCCGGAGAGGACGATGTCCGGACGAAAGGGCAACAGGCCGGTCAGGGCCAGGTGCACACAGTCGGTCGGCGTACCGTCCACCGCCCAGACATCGTCCTCCAGGCGCTTGGGCCGCAGCGGACGGGAGAGGGTCAGCGAATTGCTCGCCCCGCTGCGGTCGCGATCGGGGGCCACAATGACCACCCGGCCGAGCGGACGCATGGCCTCGGCCAGGGCGCGCAGGCCGGGTGAGTAGACGCCATCATCGTTGGAAACCAGGATATCCATGCAACCCCGTCATGCCCCTGTGGTCGAAGCACTCACTATACTGATGGCCCGTGTTCCGTCCACCCCACCCCCGAGCCATGAACGAGGACGACATCCGACTGTTCCACGAGGCGATCGGCGCCCTGAGCGGCGAGATCCGTCCCCTCCACCATGAGCGGGTGACCCACCGGCCACCCCGTCCGTCCGCACGCCCTCGCCAGCGTGAGCTGGATACGGAGCGGATCGTCCAGGACATGCTCAGCGACTACGACCCGGGGGAGCTGGAGCATGGCGAGGTGCTGCTCTACCTGCGCGAGGGGGTCTCGCGCCAGGTGCTGAAAAGGTTACGCCGCGGGCAATACAGCGTGGGCGCGGTGCTCGACCTGCACGGGCACACGATCGATGAGGCCCGCGCGGCCCTCGCCGCCTTCCTCAACCAGCAGCGGACGGGGCCGCACCGCTGCGTGAGGATCATCCACGGCAAGGGCTACAACTCCCCCCATGGCCAGGGCAAGCTCAAACGCCTGCTCAACCGCTGGCTGCCGCAACGTGAGGACGTGCTGGCCTTCTGCTCGGCGCGACCGATGGATGGCGGCACGGGAGCGGTGTATGTGCTGTTGAAGGGGTGAGCGGGATCATCGGCCCGGGGCTGATTGTTTCAAAAGGGCTTTGAAACAGCCCGGAGGGCGCCGCTCCTACAGACAAGGCACCCTGTCTGTAGGAGCGGCGCCCCCGCCGCGACCCAATCCTAAGACGCCAAGCTACGGACGCATACTCAGTCATGCTGTCCCATGGACGGCTCGGCCACGAAGGGGAATTCCGCCACCCACATCTCCTGCCCCACGATGGCGCTCACCTTCGCCACCCAATCGCTGCGGCCGCTGCTGCACACCGGCAAGATGACCTTGGCGCGAAAGCTGCCATCGGCCTGACGGGTGAGGGTGTAGCGGTTGAGCCCCATGTCCATGCCGACCATAACGAAGTCCACCGAGGCCGCCCCGGCCTTGGGCAGGGCGGCCTCGGGCAGGCGCAGTTCGAGCTCGAAGGGGCGCAGGGGGCGCACATCGCCGCTAAGCTGTAGCGCCAGCATGCGGGGCGGATCGGAAACGGTGCACGGCCCGCCCACCGGGGAGCAGGACGGCGCGGGGAGCTTGACCACCTGCCCGGCGAAGGGCAGGTCGGGGGCGCGCAGGCGTGAGAAGTCGTGCTGGAGGACGTACAGCAACAGGCCGATGACCACTGCACTCCCCAGCCACCATTTCGCATCGCTCATCTGCATGTTGCTATCCCCTCAGCCTCAGGCTGAGCAAGGTTAGCCGATCGCCCCTCCCTGGAACAGCTGTAGGGGCGGCGCCCCGCCGCAATGAGGCACAAGGCCATCGGCCCGGGGGCGGGCCTCCTACTATGCAGGTTGAATTTTCGCCTTGTGCGGGCGCTCCAAAACCATCCTGATGGATGGTTCTGAACCCCCGTGTAGGAGCGGCGCCCCGCCGCGATGGGGCGTAAGGCCATCGGCCCGAGGGCGGGCCTCCTACGCGCTGGGTGGAATCAGTCCTTCAAACGTGCCTTGATGTTGCGGTAGTGCAGGGCCAGATCGTCCTTGAGCTGACGCGCGGCCTCGGCGGCCTCGTCCAGCGCCGCGCCGGTCTTGTCTTTCAGGGCATCGATCCGGGCAAGCAGGGTATTCCAGCCCTTCTCGGCCTCCTCCCACTCTTCGCGCACCTCCATGCCCATCAGCTTGGTCTGCAAGCGCAATTCGTCGCGCATCTGGCGCAGATCGTCCATGCCCTCGGCAAGGCGTTCCATGGGCTTGAGCCTGCGATATTGCCCCTCCAGCTCGTCCACCAGCTGACGGAATGACTCCATCATCTCGCTGGCCTGATAGGAGCCTTCGCTGCGGATGCGGCGCAGGGCGTTGCCCATGCGCTCCCATACCCGCTCGGCCTCCTGCCATTCCTCACGCGCCTCCATGCCCAACAGGTGCATCTGCACCTGCAACTCGTCGCGCTGCTGCTTGAGGGCCTCAACCGTGGTATCGAACTGTTCCTTGATCATCACAATCACCTCGCTGGGACAGGGTCATAGACGAGTGTAGACCATTACCACCAGGCACGGATGCCGGCCACGCCCTGTGCGCCCAGTCCCACGGCGACGGGAAGCTCCGCCTCCCCCACCCCGCCCAGGGCGTAGACCGGCAGGGCATGATCGGCGATCAGCGCGGCAAAGCGCGGCCAACCCAGCGTTTCCGCGCCGGGGTGCGAGGCGGTGGGGAGCACGGGGGAGAGGAAGGCGTAATCCAGCCCGAGCCTCGCGGCCTGGGCCAGTTCGACCTCGTCATGGCAGGAGGCTCCCACCCAGGTCAGGCCCTCCGGCCGCGACGACATGGCCATCAGTCGGTGGCGATTGAGGTGCACGCCATCCGCGCCGAGGCGCAAAGCCGTCTCGGGATCGGCATTGAGGATGGCGCTCGCCCCTGCGGCGCGGATCAGGGGGATGGCGTGGCTGGCGAGCGCCAAGGCCTGCCCTCCGCGCAGCACGACCATCCTGATTCCCTGGCCCAAGGCGCGTTCAAGACGGGTAAGGAACTCTGCCTCGGATGCGACCTCGCCGGTAATCAGACAACGCGACGGCAGGGCCAGGGCATTGACGATCGGCCGGTTGGCAGCCGGAAAGTCGCGCGCCTTGAGCGCGGCGGGCTCGACCCAATCGAGCGGCTGCCCCAGCCGGCCGCAGGGCTCCCCTCGCCAGGCGCTCACCCGCCAGACGTGTAACACCACTTCGCGCTCCGGATAGTGGTGGCGGACATCCATCCAGTGGTGGGCCTTAAGCGGCCGGAGGCCGACCTCTTCCTCGAGTTCGCGCACCAGGGCATCGTGCTCGGACTCGCCCGGTTCGAGCTTGCCACCGGGGAACTCCCACAGCCCGCCGAGGGGCTGATGGGGCAGGCGGCGGGCGATCAGCACCCGGCCATCATCCCCCTGGATGACGGCGCAGACCACGCGCAAGGGAGGTTTGTCCATCCTTTCGCCCTTCATCGGTTCTGGCTTGAGGCCGCCACGGCACGCGACCCCCATGGGCCCAGCGAAGTGGAAGATCGGCCCGGGGGCGGGCCTCCTACGAGCGGTGACGGGTAGGCTCCGCGACGGCTGATGCGCCCTCAGCTGCGGTATTCCGCGTTGATCTTCACGTAGTCGTAGGAGAAATCGCAGGTCCAGACCGTCTCCTGCGCCTCGCCGCGCCCAAGATCCACGCGGATGGTGATCTCCGGCTCTTTCATCACCGCCGCCGCCTCGGCCTCCACATAGGCCGGATGGCGACCGCCGTGCTCCGCCACCAGCACCGGCCCCAGCCACAGGCGCACGGTGTTCACGTCCAGGTCGGTAATGCCGGCATAGCCGATGGCGGCCAGCAGGCGGCCGAGGTTGGGGTCGGAGGCGAACAACGCGGTCTTGATCAGCGGGGAATGGGCGATGGCCTTGCCGACCTTCAGGCACTCCTCGCCATTGCGCCCGCCCGTCACCTCGATGGTGACGAACTTGGTGGCGCCCTCCCCGTCGCGCGCCAGGGCCTGGGCGAGGAACACAGCCACCTCACGCACGGCGCCGTAGAGCGCGGCATAGCCCGCCGACTGCTCAGAGTCGATGCTCACGCCCGCGGTGCCCGCGGCGATCAGGATGAAGCTGTCGTTGGTCGAGGTGTCACCGTCCACCGTCACCCGGTTGAAGGAGACGTTGGTGATCTCGCGCAGCATCTTCTCCAGGAGCGGCTGAGCCACGGCGGCATCGGTAGCAACATAGCCGAGCATAGTGGCCATGTTCGGATGGATCATGCCGGAGCCCTTGGCAATGCCGGTGACGGTGACGGTCTTGCCATCGATCTCCACCTGGCGGGAGAGCCCCTTGGCGACGATGTCGGTGGTCATGATCGCCTCGGCGGCGACCTCCCAGTTCGCCTCGCCGAGATGGGCCAAGGCCTTTGGCAGACCCGCCTCGATCCGATCGACCGGCAACGGCTCCATGATCACCCCGGTGGAGAACGGCAGCACCTGCTCGGGCGCACAGCCCAGCTGCTGGGCCAGTGCCTCGCACACCCGGCGGGCGCGCGCCAGCCCATCCTCCCCGGTGCCCGCATTGGCATTGCCGGTGTTGACCACCAGGGCGCGGATCGGCTCACCCTTGGCGAGGAATTCACGGCAGAGGGTGACCGGGGCGGCGCAGAAACGGTTCTGGGTGAACACACCAGCGACGCGCGCCCCTTCGGGCAGGGTCATGACCAGGAGGTCCTTGCGGTTGGCCTTGCGCACGCCGGCCTCGGCCACGCCCAGGCGGATGCCGGCAATGGGCTTGAGGCTGCCGGGAGCGGGGGGATTCAGGTTGACAGGCATGATGGGACTCCTGCTTCCTTGGGGTAGGGGAATGGAAAGAGACGGGTGAGGGCTGGCCCTTTACCCCCCGCTCCGCGCCCGGAGGCGGGAGAGGGGCGCAAAGGATGGCGTCAGCTCAGGCGAGTTTGCCGTGGCAGTGCTTGTACTTCTTGCCCGAACCGCACCAGCACGGATCGTTGCGGCCGAGCTTCTCGCCCTCGCGCTGGTACGGGACTTCCTTGCCCGCCGCCTCGCCGAAGTTCGCATCGACCACCTCGTCGTCGCCCCAGGTCGAGGCGCCCGGGTGGATGGCCTCGACCGGCGGGGTCGCGGGCGGCTCTTCGAAACTCGCCATCGCCTCGGGCTGCTGCACCTGCACGCGGCAGAGCACCTGGACGATGTCGTGCTGCATGCGCTCGAGCATGGCGGTGAACAGCTCGAAGGCCTCGCGCTTGTATTCCTGGGTGGGGTTCTTCTGTGCGTAGCCACGCAGGCCGATGCCCTGGCGCAGGTAGTCCATCGCCGCGAGGTGTTCCTTCCACAGATGGTCGAGCACCTGGAGCATCACGCCCTTCTCGAAGCGGCGCAGGGCCTCGGCGCCCACCAGGGCCTCCTTGCGGGCATAGTCCTCGGCAAAGGCCTGCTGGATACGCGCAAGCAGGCTCTCCTCATGCAGCTCGGCATCCTCGTCCAGCCACTGCTGGATGGGCAGCGCCAGGCCGAACTCCTCGGCCAGATGGTGTTCGAGGCCCGGGACGTCCCACTGCTCGTCCAGGCTGCCAGGCGGGATGAAGCGGTGGAAGGCGGCGGTCAGCACATCCTCGCGCATGGCAATCACGGCCTCGCTGATGTCCTCGGACTCCATCAGCTGGCGACGCTGGGCATAGACCACCTTACGCTGGTCGTTGGCCACGTCGTCGTACTCGAGCAGATGCTTGCGGATGCCGAAGTTGTGGCCCTCCACCTTGCGCTGGGCGTTCTCGATCGCCTTGGTGACCCAGGGGTGGGAGATGGCCTCGCCGTGCTGCATGCCGAGCTTTTTCATCAGCATGCCGACGCGGTCCGAGGCGAAGATGCGCATCAGGTTGTCTTCGAGCGACAGGTAGAAACGCGTCGAGCCCGGATCGCCCTGGCGGCCCGAGCGGCCGCGCAGCTGGTTGTCGATCCGGCGCGATTCGTGACGCTCCGAGCCGATCACATGCAGGCCACCGGCGGCGAGCACGGCCTCATGGCGCTGCTGCCAGGCCTCGCGCGCCTTGGCCTTGGTCGCCTCGTCGACATGACCGAGGGCCAAGAGCTCCATCTCCAGATTGCCGCCGAGCACGATGTCGGTACCGCGGCCCGCCATGTTGGTAGCGATGGTGACTGCCCCGGGGCGTCCCGCCTCGGCGACGATCTCCGCCTCGCGCTCGTGCTGCTTGGCGTTGAGCACGTTGTGCTTGATCCCGGCCTTCTTGAAGCGCTCGGAGAGCAGCTCGGAGACATCGATCGAGGCGGTGCCGACCAGCACCGGCTGCTGACGGGCGACGCAGTCCTGCACGTCGCGCAGGATGGCCTCGTATTTCTCCTCCGCGGTCAGATAGACCAGATCCGGGTGGTCGATCCGCTGCACCGGCTTGTTGGTGGGGATGATCACCACCTCCAGGCCGTAGATCTGGTGGAATTCCGGCGCCTCGGTGTCCGCCGTACCGGTCATGCCGGAGAGCTTGGCATACAGGCGGAAGTAATTCTGGAAGGTGATCGAGGCGAGGGTCTGGTTCTCGGGCTGGACGGGCACGCCCTCCTTGGCCTCGATCGCCTGGTGCAGCCCCTCGGACCAGCGGCGGCCGGCCAGAGTGCGGCCGGTGAACTCGTCGACGATGATCACCTGCTGGTCGCGCACGATGTACTCGACATTGCGGCGGTAGATGGCATGCGCACGCAGAGCGGCGTTGAGGTGGTGCACCAGCATGATGTTTTTGGCGTCATACAGGCTCTCGCCCTCGGCCAAAAGGCCGATCTGGCGCAGCAGCATCTCGGCCTTCTCGTGGCCCTGCTCGGTGAGGTAGACCTGCTTCTGCTTCTCGTCGACGGTGAAGTCGCCGCGCTCCTCGTCCGTGAGCGGTTCCTCGCCCTCCTTCGGTTCATCGCGCGCCTGGCGCTTGAACTCGGGGATCAGGCCATTGATGGCGTGGTACAGCTCGGAATTGTCCGCCGCCGGGCCGGAGATGATCAGCGGGGTGCGGGCCTCGTCGATCAGGATGGAATCCACCTCATCGACGATGGCGAAGTTGAGCGGACGCTGCATGACCTCATCCAGGCTGAAGGCCATGTTGTCGCGCAGGTAGTCGAAGCCCAGCTCGTTGTTGGTGGCGTAGGTGATGTCGCAGGCATAGGCGTCGCGCTTGGCGCGGTTGTCCATGCCCGGCACCACGATGCCCACCGTCAGCCCGAGCGCGTTATACAGCCGCCCCATCCACTCGGCGTCGCGGCGGGCCAGGTAGTCGTTGACGGTGACCACGTGCACGCCCTTGCCGGACAATGCGTTGAGGTAGGCGGCCAGGGTCGCGACCAGGGTCTTGCCCTCGCCGGTGCGCATCTCGCTGATCTTGCCCTCGTGCAGCACCATGCCACCGATCAGCTGCACGTCGAAGTGGCGCATGCCGAGCACCCGGCGGCTGGCCTCGCGGCAGACGGCGAAGGCCTCGACCAGCAGATCGTCCAGCGTAGTCCCCTGGGCGAGCCGGTCGCGGAACTCCTGCGTCTTGCCCTTGAGCTCCTCCAGCGTGAGGGCCTGCATGGCGGGTTCGAGGGCGTTGATGGCGGCGACCTGCTTGCGCAGGCGACGCAGGATGCGGTCGTTACGGCTACCGAAGACCTTGCTAAACAGCTTGCCAATCATCGCGAAACATTTTTCCTTGGAGAGATCCCTTGAACGGCCCTTGAGCCACTCAACGAGGCAGGTACGAAGCCGCTTTCTAGGCGACAGAACCGGCTCATCTTAGACCAGAGCCCCCGCCTTTGGTAGGCTGAACGCTTGCCGGAGATCCCCGCCATGGCCCTTGAGCGCCCCACCCTTCCCGCCACGCTGCTCGCCCACATCCAGCGCCGCCAGGCGCTCGAGGACGCCCTGCGCCGCGCCCTGCCCGAGGAGCTTGGCAGGCATGTGTTTCTGCTCAATGTCCGCGGCGATACCTTGGTCCTGGGTTGCGACGTGCAGGCCCTGATCACCCCGCTGCGCTTCCAGGCCCCCAAGCTTTTGGCCGCTGCTGGCGAGATGCTCCATGAGGGCCGGCCCGTGCGCGTGGCCTGGCGCACCCTCCCCCCGCCTCCCGAACGCAGCTCGCCGCTGCACCCCCGCTACCCGTCCGCCGAGATCGCGGAGGGGGTGGAGGCCGCCGCCCGCTGCGTCACCGACCCCAAGCTCGGCTCGGCCCTGCACCGGCTGGCGCGGGCGGTGGGCAAGAGAAGACCGGAGACTGACCGCCCCAAATGACGCGGGGCGCCACTGGCGCCCCGGAGATGACATAGGCAGGTTCACAACAGCAAGGTTTTCTGGAAACCCCTGCGTGGACCAAAGGATGCTTTCCCCCCTCGGCCGCGCCGTGACGAGGCCGACCGGAGGGAGGTCAAACGGCCAGGGAGGGCCGTTTGAGGTTCGCCGCCACAGGATGTGGCGTCGAACCGGCCTCCCGGAGGCGGTCTCGGCACGGGAACCCCGAAGGGGCGCGGCTGTGGGGCGTCCTTCTTTTCGCCCCGCATCGAAGACGAGCAAGAAAAGGGGCTCGCCCGCCTCAGTGCGCGACTCGACGAAGTCCAAACCTTAACGGCGGGCGAAACAGTCCCACCAGCCTATCTCCATGAGGTTTTAAACAACCGTTGAAGTGTTTTTTCGCCCGCTTCAACGCTTGTTGCTTCGAGCATACGCCCGTGCAAGCGGGCGAGTGACTTTTCTTGCTCGTGCAAGAAAAGTCACCAAAAGAACACGCCCCCGCAGGGCCGGCCCTTCGGGCAAACCCTGGCCTGATCTGCTCCAGCCGGGCCGCCCCGACGTGACTTCCTGTCACGGCGGGGCTGAATGGACCTTCCTTGGTCCATTCACCCGGCCTTCACAGACCAGGCCAGGGCGACCCCGAGGGGGATTTTCCCTCTCCCCCTGCCCCTCTCCCGCTTGCGGGAGAGGGGTGTAAAGAAAACCTTGGTTATGCCGCCGCTCAGGCCGCAGCCATCAGGGGATGATGGTAGGCAATCGGCAGTTCCGCATCGTTGAGGAAGATCACCTCCTCCCACGCCGCGGGGTCCGCCAGCAGGGCGCGCAGCAGGGCGTTGTTCAGCGCATGGCCGGTCTTGTGGCCGGTGAAGGCGCCGATCAGGCTGTGACCGAGCAGGTAGAGATCGCCGATCGCATCGAGGATCTTGTGCTTGACGAACTCATCACCAAGGCGCAAACCATCCTCGTTGAGGATGTGCTCATCCCCCACCACGATGGCGTTCTCCAGACTTCCGCCCAGGGCGAGGTTCTGCGAGCGCATCATCTCCAGGTCCTTCATGAACCCGAAGGTCCGCGCGCGGCTGACTTCCTTGACGAAGCTGGTGGTGGAGAAGTCGATCTCGGCCGTCTGCGCGGTCTCGTTCAACACGGGGTGGTTGAAGTCGATGGTCATGCGCACACGGAAGCCGTCATGCGGCTCGAAGCGCGCCCATTTGTCGCCATTGCGCACCTCGACCGGACGTTTGATGCGGATGAAGCGCTTGGGCGCGTCCTGCTCCTCGATCCCGGCAGACTGGAGGAGGAACACGAACGGGCTGGCGCTGCCATCCATGATCGGGGTCTCCGGGCCATCCAGTTCGATGTGCACGTTGTCGATCCCGAGCCCCGCCAAGGCGGACATCAGGTGCTCGACGGTGGAGATCTTCACCCCATCCTTCACCAGGGTGGTGGAGAGGGTGGTCTCACCGACGTTCATCGGATGGCCCTGGATGGCCGGACTGCCCGGCAGATCCGTGCGATGGAAGACGATGCCCGTATCCGGCGCCGCCGGGCGCAGGGTGAGCATCACCCGCTGCCCGGTGTGCAGCCCGATCCCGCTGGCGCGGATGACGTTCTTGAGCGTGCGCTGTCGAATCAAAGCTTGGTCCAGACCCATTTCAATGATCGGATTATGACACAGACACGCCCGCTACGCCCGAGCTCAGGCACCAGTCATCAGCCGGTTGAGCTTCTGCACGAAGCCCGCCCCATCCTCCAGCTGCCCGCCCTCGGCCAGCAGGGCCATCCCGAGCAGCACGCCCGACCAGTCGACGATGCGCGCCTCATCCGTCTCGCCTTTCAGGCGCCTGAGCAAGGCGTGCTCCGGGTTGATTTCCAGGATCGGCAAGGTCTCCGGCACCGGCTGGCCGGCCTCACGGTAGAGGCGCTTGAGGTGGGGCGGCAGGTCATATTCGTCCAGCACCACACAGGCCGGTGATTCGACCAGGCGACTGGAGAGGCGCACCTCCTTGACCTTGCCCTCCAGGGCCTTCTGGATGCGCTGGAGCAGCTCGTTTTGCGTCTCGTCCGCCTTGGGCGCCTCGCCCTCGGGGCGCACGCCCTCGCGGTTGATGTTGCGGATCGGCTTGCCTTCGAACTCGGTGAGGTGCGGCAGCAGCCACTCGTCGATCGCGTCGGTCAGCAGCAGCACCTCGGTGCCACGCGCACGGAAGCCCTCCAAGTGCGGGCTGTGCCGGGCCGCGGCCTCGCTCTCGGCGGTCAGGACGTAGATCGCCTCCTGCCCTTCCTTCATGCGGGCAACGTAGTCGGCCAAGGAGACGTCCTGCCCCTTGCTCGCCTCATGCGTCGAGGCAAAGCGCAGCAGGCGGGTGATCTGCTCGCGGTGGGTCGGATCCTCGGCCAGCCCCTCCTTGAGCACCCGACCAAACAGGGACCAGACCTTGGCATACACCTCCGGCTTGTCCTTCGCCAGTTCCTCCAACAGGTTGAGCACGCGCTTGGTCAGTCCGTTGCGGATCTGGTTGAGCACCTCGCTCGACTGCAGGATCTCGCGCGAGACATTGAGCGGCAGGTCGGCGGCATCCACCACCCCGCGCACGAAGCGCAGGTAGCGCGGCAGCAGGCGCTCGGCATCATCCATGATGAACACGCGGCGCACGTACAGCTTGATGCCATGTTTGGCCTCGCGATCCCACAGGTCGAACGGCGCGCGGCCGGGGATGTAGAGCAGGTTGGTGTATTCGGTGCGGCCCTCGACCCGGTTGTGGGTCCAAGCGAGCGGGGCTTCCCAGTCGTGGAAGGTCTGCTTGTAGAACTCGGTGTAATCCTCGTCCTTGAGTTCGGCCTTGGGCCGTGCCCACAGCGCGGTGGCCTGGTTGATCCGCTCAAGCTCTTCCCCACCCTCCTTCTTCATCATGATCGGGAAGGTGATGTGCTCGGAGTAACGGTGGACGATGCCGCGCAAACGCCAGGGGTCGAGGAACTCATCCTGCCCTTCTTTGAGGTGGAGGACGATCTCGGTGCCACGCCCCGCACGCTCGATGTTCTCGATGGTGTAGGCCCCCGTACCTTCCGAGCTCCAGTGCACCCCATGCTCGGCGCTCAGTCCCGCGCGGCGGGTAAAGACATCCACCCGATCGGCGACGATGAAGGCGGAGTAGAAGCCCACGCCGAACTGGCCGATCAGCTGGGCATCCTTCGCCTTGTCACCGGAGAGGCTCTCGAGGAAGTGTTTGGTGCCACTGCGGGCGATGGTGCCGAGGTTGTCGATCACCTCCTGACGGCTCATGCCGATGCCGTTGTCGCGCACCGTCAGGGTGCGGGCGGCCTTGTCGACGGCGAGTTCGATGCGCAGTTCGCTGTCGCCCTCGTACAGCCCGCCGTCCCCGAGCGCCTCGAAGCGCAGCTTGTCGCAGGCGTCGGAGGCGTTCGAAACCAATTCGCGCAGGAAAATCTCCGGATGGGAGTAGAGCGAATGGATCATCAGGTGCAGAAGTTGACGCACCTCGGTCTGGAATTCGAGCGTCTCGGTTTGACGTTCCACGGCTTGATGCTCCTTGAGTGACGAAAACGAGCGCGAATTTGGGGATCAGGGGCGGGATTTCAAGCCCCCTCGCGGGCGAGCAGCCAAGCCTTGCGCCGCCGTCCCTCCTCGCTTGCCCCCGCATACCCTCCAAGCCCCTGCGCGGCAACGATGCGATGACAGGGAATCATGATAGGGATGGGATTGGCGCGCAGGGCCCCACCCACGGCGCGGGGAGCAGTTCCTAGCCGCGCGGCCAGTTCGCCATAGGTCAGCGTCTGCCCCGGCGGAATGTCCGCAAGCGCCCGCCAGACCCGTTGCTGGAACGGCGTCCCCGCCGGGGCGAGAGGAGGGAGGTCAGGAAGGGGATCGCGGGCAAAATAGGCCGTAAGCCAGGCCAGAGCCTGCATGGCACAAGGACCAGGCGGGTCGGGAACAGGGACAGGAGGGAACGGGAGGTCAGCGACCGCTACGACCGCGCCATCGACACAGCTAACTTGCAGCCAGCCGAGCGGCGTATGCAGGACCCCCTGTTCAACTGCCATGCGTCAGAAACAACAAAGGCCCCGTCGGGGCCTTTGTGGGCTATCAGGAAGCGCGCGAGGCGAGCTTTTCCTTGATGCGTGCGGACTTGCCGGTACGGCCGCGCAGGTAGTAGAGCTTGGCGCGACGCACATCGCCCTTGCGCTTGACCTCGATGCTGGCGACGTTCGGGCTGTAGAGCGGGAAAACGCGCTCAACGCCTTCGCCATGGGAGATCTTGCGCACGGTGAAGGCGGAGTTCAGACCGCGGTTGCGCTTGGCGATCACCACACCCTCGAAGGCCTGCAGACGCTCGCGGTCGCCTTCCTTCACCCGCACATTCACGACGACGGTGTCACCCGGGGCGAAGTCCGGGCGCTCTACGCCGGCCATCATTTCAGCTTCAAGCTGAGAAATCACGTTGCTCATGTTCATTACCTCATCTTCGATTCGTCGCTTGCCGTCGGTTTGCAGAGATCAATGCCGCATTCCTCATGCGAGCCCTCCAGCAAACGACGCTCACCTTCCGTCATACGCCTGACCGCGAGCAGCTCGGGCCGCCGCCGCCAGGTTCGCTCCAGCGCCTGCTTGAGGCGCCAGCGCTCGATCTCTTTGTGGTGCCCCGAAAGCAGGACTTCCGGAACACCGCGCCCATCCACCACCTCCGGGCGCGTGTAGTGCGGGCAGTCCAGCAGGCCCGCCATGAACGAGTCCTGCACCGCCGACTCGGCATGCCCAAGGGCCCCAGGCAGCTGACGGATCACCGCATCGATCAGCGCCATCGCCGCCGGTTCACCGCCGCTGAGGACAAAGTCCCCGAGCGAGAGCTCCTCGTCCACATCCATCTCGAGCACGCGCTCGTCCATGCCCTCGTACCGCCCGCACACCAGCACCATGCCGGGCAGGCGGGCCAGCCGGTTCACCTCGGCCTGATCCACCCTGCGCCCCTGCGGGGTGAGGGCGATCACCGGGCTCCCCTGCGGGGCCGCCGCGCGCGCCGCATGGATCGCGTCGCGTAGCGGGGCCACCTTCATCAGCATGCCCGGTCCGCCCCCGAAGGGACGGTCGTCCACCGTACGGTGGCGATCGTGGGTGTAGTCCCGCGGGTTCCACAACCCAAGATGCACCAGTCCGGCCTCGCGTGCGCGGCGCGGTATGCCGTGCTCGGCGATCACCCGCACCAGTTCGGGAAAGAGGGTGACGACCTCGATCTGCATCATCCCCTCCTCGAACATTGCACCGAATGGATGCGGGATCTCAGAATTCGGGATCCCAGTCCACGATCATGCGGCGCGCCTCGAGGTCAACCTCGAGCACCACCTGATCGGGCACAAAGGGCACCAAGCGCTCGCGCTCGCCCTTGATAACGAGCACGTCGTTAGCCCCCGTCTCGAGCAGGTGATCGATCTCACCGAGCTCAACCCCTTCCTTGGTCGCAACCCGCATGCCGATCAGGTCACGCCAGTAATATTCCCCTTGGGGCAGGCGGGGCAGCTTGGCGGGGTCGACGGCGATCTCCGCACCAGAAAGGCTTTCCGCATGATTGCGGTCGTTCACCCCTTCCAGCTTGGCGACCAGCCCTTTGCCCTGAAACTTGACCGACTTCACACGAAAGTCGGCCCACCCGTCCTTGAGCCTGAGCTGCCACATCCTGTAACGACCGATGTCATCCATCGGCCGCGTTTCGGAATGGATCTTCACCCACCCCTGGATACCGAAAGCCGCGAGCACCTTGCCCAACAGGACCCGATCTGCGCTCTCAGTCATCATGCCCATTCACTTGGTCGCCAAGACGACCCCAGGATTCAGGCGGCGGCTTGCGCCTTGCCAAATTCCTTGATCAGGGCGGCGACACGCTCGCTCGGCTGGGCACCCTTGGCCAGCCATGCGTTCATGCGCTCGGTATCGATATGCAGACGCACCTCGGCACCACGGGCGACCGGGTTGAAGTAACCCAGGCGCTCGACGTTGGCGCCGCTGTCGCGGGCCTTGCGGCTGTCGGTCACGATGATGTGGTAGAAGGGGCGCTTCTTCGCGCCGCCACGAGCCAGACGGATGGATACCATGCGATTCTGAACCTTGTGTCAAAGTCTGGACCGCACATACGGTCCGCCAAAATAAAGCCCGGTATTGTAACGACCGGGCACAAAAAAGGAAGCTTTTTCTTCCCGGCCGTCAGAACGGCATGCCGGGCAGGCGCCCCTTGAGACTGCGCATCAGCTTGCCCATGCCACCACCGGAGAGCTTCTTCATCATGTCGCGCATATCGGCATGCTGCTTGAGCAGGCGGTTGACGTCCTGCACCTGCATGCCCGCCCCCGCCGCGATGCGGCGCTTGCGCGAGCCCTTGATCAACTCCGGATGGCGCCGCTCCTGCGGGGTCATCGACTGGATGATGGCGATCATACGCTTCACATCACGGTCGTTGGCCTGCGCCTTGACATGCTCGGGCAGTTTGCTCACCCCCGGCAGCTTGTCCAAGAGGCTCGCCATGCCCCCCATGTTGAGCATCTGCTCGAGCTGGGTCTTGAGATCCTCCATGTTGAAGGACTTGCCCGCCTTGACCTTATCGACCAGCTCGCGCGCTTTTTCCTGGTCGATCTTGCGGGTCGCCTCCTCGACCAGGGAGAGCACATCACCCATACCGAGGATACGCGAGGCGACCCGCTCGGGGTGGAACGGCTCCAGTGCCGCCAGCTTCTCGCCCTGGCCGAGGAACTTGATCGGCTTGCCGGTGATGTAACGCACCGAGAGCGCCGCCCCGCCCCGCGCATCGCCATCGGCCTTGGTGAGGATCACACCAGTCAGCGGCAGGGCGTCGTTGAAAGCCTTGGCGGTGTTGGCGGCATCCTGACCGGTCATGCTGTCGACCACGAACAGGGTCTCGATGGGGTGCAGCGCGGCATGCAGGCGGCGCGCCTCGTCCATCATCGCCTCGTCGATGTGCAGGCGGCCGGCGGTATCGACCAGCAACACATCCATGTGACGGATGCGTGCCTCGTGCAGCGCAGCCTGGCCAATCGCAACTGGATCCTGCCCCTGGCTCGAGGGGAAGAACTCCACCCCGACCTGGGCGGCGAGGGTCTCCAGCTGCTTGATGGCCGCCGGACGGTAGACGTCGCAGCTCACCACCATGACCTTCTTCTTCTGCTCCTTGAGCAGGCGGGCGAGCTTGCCCACGGTGGTGGTCTTGCCCGCGCCCTGCAGACCGGCCATCAGCACCACGGCCGGCGGCTGGGTGGCGAGATTCAAGGCCTCGTTGGCCTCCCCCATGATCGCCACCAGCTCGTCGTGCACGATCTTGATGAAGGCCTGGCCCGGGGTGAGGCTGCTCAGCACCTCCTGGCCGACCGCACGCTCCTTGACCTTGGCCGTGAACTCGCGCACCACGGGCAGGGCGACATCGGCCTCCAGCAGCGCCATGCGCACCTCGCGCATCGCCTCCTGGATGTTCTCCTCGGTCAGACGGCCCTGGCCGCGCAGCTTGTCAAGAAGGCCGGAGAGTCGTTGGGTCAGGTTGTCGAACATGACGGTTCCTCAATCAGAAAACCGGACGGTCCGGGTTTCATTGGAGCGGATTGCACCCAAGGGGTGTTCACGAAGTCAAGGGTTTCTTTCCGCCCCTCGCCCGCGTGCGGGAGGCGTGCCGGGAGAGGGGAGGAATCCCCCCTTGGGGCCGCCCTGGGCTGGCCTGTGGAAGCCGGGTGAAAGGGCCATGGATGGCCCTTTCAGTCCCGCCGCGACAGGAGGTCGCGTCGGGACGGCCCGGCTGGAGCAGGTCAGGCCAGGGTTTGCCCGAAGGGCCGGCCCCGTGGGGGCGTGTTCTTTTGGTTACTTTTCTTGCACGAGCAAGAAAAGTAACTCGCCCGCTTGCACGGGTGTTTGTGCGAAGCTGCAAGCATTGAAGCGGGCGAAAAAGCACTTCAACGGTTATTCAAGGCCGCTTTGAGGCTGGTGGCCTGGTTTCGCCCGCCTCAAGCCGCGCACTTCGAACGGCCTGAATCGCACGCGGGCGAGTGCCTTTCTTTGCTTGCCCAAAGAAAGGCACCAAAGAAAGGGCACCCCCGTGGGGTCGCCCTTCGGGCAAGCCATAGCCGGGGCCGCTCCGACCGGGCCGTCCCGACGCGACTTCCAGTCACGACGGGACTGAAAGGGCCATCCATGGCCCTTTCACCCGGTCTCCACAACCCCGTCCATGGCGCCCCCAAGGGGGATTTACCTCTTCCTACGCCCCTCCCCCCCGCCCCGCCTCCCGCAAGCGGGAGAGGGGTGTAAAGACTTCGTTTTCCCTACACGGCCATGCGTTGTTTGCCCGCTGGAGCGCACACCATCACTCGCTGGCCGAGGCCCGCCCTGCGCGCTTGCGCTCGTTCTCGGTCAGGTGCTTCTTACGGATGCGCACCGCCTTCGGGGTGACCTCCACCAGCTCATCGTCGTCGATGAACTCCAGCGCCTGCTCCAGGGTGAAGCGGATCGGCGGGGTAAGGATGATGGCCTCGTCCGAGCCGGAGGCGCGCACGTTGGTCAGCTTCTTGCCCTTCAGCGCGTTGACGGTGAGGTCGTTGTCGCGCGAGTGGATGCCGATCACCTGGCCCTCGTACACCTCCTCGCCGTGGCCGATGAACAGGCGCCCGCGCTCCTGCAGGTTGAAGAGGGCATAGCCGAGGGCCTTGCCGGTCTCGTTGGCGATCAGTACCCCGTTGATGCGCTGGCCGACGGTGCCCGGGCGGTACTCCCCGTAGTGGTCGAACACCGAGAACAACAGGCCGGTGCCCTGGGTGGCGGTCAGGAACTCGGTGCGGAAGCCGATCAGGCCACGCGAGGGGATGATGTACTCCAGGCGCACTCGGCCCTTGCCATCCGGCTCCATGTTCTTCAGCTCGCCACGGCGCATGCCGAGCTTCTCCATCACCGCGCCCTGATGCTGCTCCTCGATGTCGACCACCAGCTGCTCGTACGGCTCCTGCTTGACCCCATCCACCTCGCGGATGATGACCTCGGGGCGGCCGATGCCAAGCTCAAAGCCCTCGCGGCGCATGTTCTCGATCAGCACGGAGAGGTGCAGCTCGCCGCGGCCGGAGACGCGGAACTTGTCCGCATCATCGGTATCCTCGACCCGCAGGGCGACGTTGTGCAAAAGCTCCTTGTTCAGGCGGTCGCGGATCTGGCGGCTGGTGATGAACTTGCCTTCCTTGCCGGCGAAGGGCGAGGTATTGACCTGGAAGGTCATGCTCACGGTCGGCTCGTCCACGGTCAGGGGCGGCAGCATCTCCACGTTGTCCGGGTCGCACACGGTATCGGAGATGAACAGCGGATCGAGGCCGGAGAAGGCGATGATGTCGCCCGCCTGGGCCTCGGGCACCTCGACGCGGTCCAGGCCGTGGAAGCCCATGATCTGCAGCACCCGGCCGGAACGGATGTTGCCGTCGCGGTCGATCACCTTGACCGGGGTGTTGGTCTTGACCTTGCCACGCTTGATGCGCCCCACGCCGATGATGCCCATGAACGGGTTGTAATCGAGGCTGGAGACCTGCAGCTGGAACGGGCCGTTCAGGTCGACGTCCGGGGCCGGCACGTTCTTGACGATGGCCTCGTACAGCGGGGTCATGTCACCCTCCCGCACATCCGGGGAAAGGCCGGCATAGCCGTTCAGGGCCGAGGCGTAGACCACCGGGAAGTCGAGCTGCTCCTCCGTCGCGCCGAGGCGGTCGAACAGGTCGAACACCTGGTCGATGACCCAGTCCGGACGGGAACCTGGGCGGTCCACCTTGTTGACCACCACGATGGGCTTGAGGCCGTGCTGGAAGGCCTTCTGGGTCACGAAACGGGTCTGCGGCATGGGGCCGTCCACCGCATCGACGATCAAAAGCACGGAGTCCACCATCGACAGCACGCGCTCAACCTCACCGCCGAAGTCGGCGTGGCCCGGGGTGTCGACGATGTTGATGCGGTATTCCTCGCCCTGCGGGCTGGTCCAGCGGATGGCGGTGTTCTTCGCCAGGATGGTGATACCGCGTTCCTTCTCGATCTGGTTGGAATCCATCACGCGCTCGCCGACCTGCTCGCGCTCGCCGAAGGTACCGGACTGTTTCAGGAGCTGGTCGACCAGCGTGGTCTTGCCATGGTCGACGTGAGCGATGATGGCGATATTGCGGAGGTTCTGGATCACAAAACGGTCTCTGGAAAAAGGGGGCGGTTTTTGTTAGGCGGCGGATTATACGGATTGCCGGTTAAAATGACATTCCATTGACTGCATTGATGGGGCATACGTTCCGTGAATCAACCCACCCCCTATGAAAAGATCGGCGGCGAGGCCGGGGTGCGGGCCCTGACCCGGCGTTTCTATGGCGTGATGCGCGAGCTGCCGACCACCCGTGAGCTGCTGGCCATCCACCGCGACCTGGACGACAGCGAGCAGAAGCTGTTCGAGTTCCTCTCCGGCTGGCTGGGCGGGCCGCAGCTGTTCATGGAGCGCCACGGCCATCCGCGCCTACGCATGCGCCACATGATGGTGGCGGTGGACACCCGGATGCGCGATCAGTGGATGCTCTGCATGCGCCACGCACTGGATCAGACCGTGGAGGATGCGGCCTTCCGCGAGGAACTCTACCAGTCCCTCTGGCGGGTGGCTGACCACATGCGCAACGTCGAGGAGTAGCCCCCGCAAACGACAAGGGCCAGGACAATCGCATGAACCTGTCTCATCGCTCTGAACGCCGATGGAGGAGCGGCGCCCCCGCCGCGACAGGCGTATCGTGCGCAAGCGTCGGCCCGAGGGCGGGCCTCCTACAACCCAACAGAGCGAAGATGCCTCCCCTTGGCATGCTGGATTTTCGCCTTGTGCGAACGCTCCAGCCCTTCAGGCGAGGCCCCTGCAATAAGGGCGCACCCCATGATGCGCCCCGGCGTTTGGTTAACGTGGCAGGGTTACTTGATCGGCAGGCGTGCATTCAACGGCTGGACCGGGCGGTTGGTGTCGCCGCCCATCAGGGTGCGGAAGCGCTCGACCTGGGCCTTGGAGACCTCCAGAGGCTCGGTCATCACCAGCCAGGTCACGCCCTCGCTGCACGGCGGGGTGGTCAGCGAACCGCTGTAGCGGTAGTACTCCGGATTCTCCGGCAGCAGGGCCTTGGCGGACACCGTCACACCTTCCACGCTCATCTCCTTGCCCTGCTGGGTCGGCAGGTGGGCCCAGATCGGTGCCAGGGCGGCATTCTCCGCGCCTTCCTTGAACAGCACGCCGACCACGGCCAGGTTGCCATCCTTGTCCTTGTGCACGAAGTGGGCCTCGAGCGGGAAGGACTTGGCCTCCACGGTGTGCTCACTCGGACTATGGAAGTGGAACTGGGCAAGCTGGTAGGCGTGGCCGTTCACGGTGATGGTGGAACCCGGTGCCACGTTCACCTGGACGGTGTGACCGTTGTTGATGAGTTTGAGCGGGCCATCCCTGTAGTCGAACTCGATGCGCTTCAGCTCGGCCTCAGCCACGTTGGAGAGGTCGATGGGTGACTGGTTCTTGCCCGCCGAGCAGGTGGCGAATTCGGCGGCGATCTTGCCCCAGTATTCCGGTCCCTCGTGACCGTGGTAGGACCAGTGCGGGGCGTGGCTGTCGGCCAGTGCGACGGCAGAACAGAATCCGAAGACGGCCGCGCCCACGGCCGTGGAAAGGGACTTCATCATGCTTCGATTTCCTTGAGTTGATCGAGGCCTGCCACCCAGAGGGGCAAGGCGGCGGGCAGTATCAGCCGCCCCCCATGACAAGAAAATTAGAATGATCTAATCCTACCCACGGTATGACTAATCAGCCCGCGCGCATGGCCTCATTCACCTCGGCAAAGTCACGGCACCAGCGGTGGGCGGCGGCCTGGCTGGACATCGGCTCGCCCTGGCGGGCAAGGCCGAGCACGCGCATGCCGGCGGCGCGGGCCGCATCCAGCTCGGCGGGCATGTCGGAGAGGAACAGGATTGCGGCGGGCGGAAGCTCCAAGGCCTCGGCAATCAGACGGTAGGACTCTGCCTCGCGCTTGCTTCCGAGGGTGGTGTCGAAATAGCCGGAGAACAGCGGGGTCAAATCGCCTGCGTCGGAATGGGCGAACAGCAGCTTCTGCGCCTGCACCGAGCCCGAAGAGTAGACGTACAAGCGGATGCCTTCATCATGCCAACGGCGCAGCCACTCGACCGCGTCCGGGTACATGTGACCGGTGAAGTCGCCGTGGCGGTACCCCTCCTCCCACAGCATCCCTTGCAGGGCCTTGAGCGGGGTGATCTTGCGGTCCTCGTCGATCCACTCGACCAGATGGAGGATGGCCTCCTCCAGCGGGATGTGGTCGTCCCCCACCTCACGCCCGACGGCCTCGATCTGCTCCCTCACCTCCGGCCGGTCGGCGTTCTGGCGCACAAAGTCGGCGATGCGCCCGCGGGCATAGGGGAACAGCACCTTGTGCACGAAGTCGATGCTGGAGGTGGTGCCCTCAATGTCGGTGACGATGGCCTGGATGTTCATGGCATGGCCTCCAGTTTGGGGAAGGTCTGGTCGATGCCACTGCCGGTGAAGTGCCCCACCCAGCCCTCCGGGGTGGTGAAGAAGCGGATGCACTTGAAGCTCGGCCGCTCGCCCATGTCGAACCAGTGGGTCACCCCTGCGGGCACGGAGATCAGATCACCTTGGGTACAGAGCATGGCGTAGACCTTGCCATCGGCGTGCAGGTAGAACATGCCCTGCCCGTCGACGAAGAAGCGCACCTCGAAGTCATCGTGGGTGTGCTCGGCCAGAAACTTGGCGCGGAACTCGTCCTTCTGCGGATGATCGGGACGCAGGCTGACCACGTCCACGGACTGGAAGCCATATTCCCGGTTCAGGCGCTCGACATCGTCGCGGTAGGCCGCGAGCACCGCCTCCTGACCGGCATCGGCGGCCAGCGGCACACTCGCCTCCCATTGTTCGAACCGCACCCCGATCGCAGCAAGCTCGCGGGCGATGTCGGCGGCCTCGGTGTAGATCGCAAGCGGCGCCTCGGGACGATTCTCAGCAAAGATACGTAGCAAGGACATCATCCCCTCCCTCAAGGATGCGCTGAGCAAATGACTCCCCCTCCCCCTTGAAGGGGGAGGGGCTGGGGGAGAGGGTGATAAGCCGTTGAAAATCCGCCCCCCTCTCCCTAACCCTCCCCCACCAGGGGGGAGGGAACGGGCCGTATTCCAGATTTTTCAGCATTTTCTCAACCAAAGCTCACATTCAAGCAGGAATTCCAGCGCCTCGACGTGGCGCACGGCGTCCTCCACCGTGGCGCCCCAGGTGTACAGCCCATGTCCCTCGATGAGGTACCCCACCGGCAGGCCGTGGGCGTCGATCCAGGCATCCACCGCCGCGGCCAAGCGCGGGATGTCCTGGTCGTTGGCAAACACGGGCACGGTCAGGGTCGCCTCGTGGCTGTCCACTCCAGGGAAGGCCTTGGCCAGCTCGTAGCCCTCAAGCTCGAGCGCCCCGCAGGTTAAGCGGGAGAGCACGGTCGCGGGCATCGAATGGGTGTGCAGCACGCAGCCGATGGCGGGCTCGCGGGCATAGAGCTGGGTATGCAACAGGGTCTCGGCGGACGGGCGCTTGCCCGCATCCAGTGAGAAGCCGCTTTCGATCGCCACGCGCAGGAAATCATCGGTCGTCAACCGCCCCTTGTGCCGCCCGGACACGGTCAAAAGGCAGCGCGCCTCGTCCAGGCGGGCGGAAAAGTTGCTGCTGGTGGCCGGCACCCAGCCGCGCGAAAAGAAGAAACGGCCGGCCTCGACCAGCGCTTGGGCCCGTTCAAGCTGCAACGTCTCCACGACAGACGACTCCACATTCAAACTGGCCGCAAGCCTACCATAGGCCCCGGGTTAGAATGACCGCCTGATTCGCACCCCGACCGCCCATGAAATTCATCGTCAAACTCTTCGCCGAAATCACCATCAAGAGCGACAGCGTGCGCCGCAAGATGGTGCGCCAGCTCTACCACAACCTGCACACCGTACTGGACGAGGACGCGCCAGGCTCGTGGATCACCCGCCACTGGGACCGGCTGGAGGTGGCGCCCGCACCCGGCCGCGAGGCCGCGATCCGCGCCATCCTCACCCAGACCCCCGGCATTGCCCACGTACTGGAGGCCGAGGAGATCGTCTACGACGGCATGGCAGACCTGGTGGAGAAGGTGGCCCCGCATTATGCCGGGGCTATCGCTGGCAAGCGGTTTCGCTGCAGCACCCAGCGCAGCGGCAAGACCGACTTCACCTCGATCGACATCGACCGCGCCCTGGGCGCACGCCTGCTGGAACTCAGTCCGACCGCCAAGGTCGACCTGCACCATCCCGATGTGGTGGTGCGCATGGCCATCCACGGCCCGCAGGCCTGGCGCATCATCACGCGTCACGAGGGACTGGGCGGCTACCCGCTGGGCGAGCTCGGTGCCGGGCTGTCGCTGATCTCCGGCGGCTTTGATTCGGGGGTCGCCACCTACCTTGCCCTGCGCCGTGGCCTTTTGACCCACTTCTGCCTGTTCCGCCTCGGTGGAGAGACCCACATCCGCAGTGTCCTGCCGCAGGTCTACACCCTCTGGCGCCGCTATGCCCGCTCACACAATCCGCGCCTTGTCATCGTGCCGTTCGAGGGTGTGGTCGAGGCCCTCAAGGCGCACACCGACCCCGGCCTTTTGGGCGTGCTGCTCAAGCGGATGATGTTCAAGGCCGCCGAGCGCGTGGCGCACAAGGCCCGTGCCGGGGCGCTCATCACCGGCGAGAGCCTGGCGCAGGTGGCAAGCCAGACCCTGACCAACCTCAACCGCATCGACAGCGCCATCGACATGCTGGTCATCCGCCCGCTGATCACCATGCACAAGCAGGAGATCATCGCCCAGGCCGAGAGGATCGGCCTCGCCCACCACGCCGCCTGCACCCCCGAATACTGTGGCGCGCTGATCGAGCGGCCGCACGCCTCTGCCTCCGCGGGCGCGATCGACAAGGCCGAGGCGGCCTTCCCCTGGGAAGTACTCGACCAGGCCCTGGAGGCCGCCGAGGTCCTGCTCGTGCGCAATATCCCCGAGCGCGCCACCCGCACCACCAGCCTCCCCATCGTCCACGAGCCGGGCGACGGCCTGGTCGTCGACCTGCGCGATGCAGCCGAGGCCGCAGGCCACCCCCGCCCCGAGACGGCCCTCGCCCTGCCCTACGCTCAGCTCGACGAGCGGCTGCACGAGCTGCCGAAGGACCGCAGGCTGATGCTCTACTGCACGCGCGGCCTGCTCTCCGCCGTCGCGGGCGAGCGCCTGCGCGAGACGGGTTTCGACGTGGCGATTTACCGCCCCGGCGAATGAATCAACGCTTGCGGGTGTCGAACGCCGCCCGCAGCCCCTCGCCGATGAAGATCAGCAGGACCAAGAGCCCCACCAGCACGCCGAAGGCGGAGAGCGACAGCCACCAGGCCTCGATGTTCTCCTTGCCCTGGGAGAGGATCTCCCCAAGACTCGGGGTGGTCGGCGGCACGCCAAGCCCCAAAAAGTCGAGGCTGGTCAGGGCGAGGATCGCACCGGACAGACGGAACGGCAGGAAGGTCAGCACCGGCGTCATGGCGTTCGGCAAAAGGTGGCGCCACATGATCGCCCCATCCGACACGCCCAACGCCCGCGCGGCGGTGACGTATTCGAGGTTGCGCCCGCGCAGGAACTCGGCACGCACATAGTCCGACAGCCCCATCCAGCCGAACAGCGAGAGCAGGATCAACAGCAGCCAGATGCTGGGGGTGAAGATCGAGCTGAAGATGATCAAGAGATACAACTCTGGCATCGAGCCCCACACCTCGATGAAGCGCTGGAAGGCGAGATCGAAGCGCCCACCAAGGTAGCCCTGCAGGGCCCCGGTCAAAAGGCCGAGGACCAACCCCACCGCGGTCAACGCCAGACCGAACAGCACCGACAGGCGGAAGCCGTAGATCAGGCGCGCCAGCACATCGCGCCCGCGGTCGTCCGTGCCCAGCCAGTGGTCACTCGATGGCGGCGCGGGGTTGGGGTGGTCGGTGTAGTAATTGATGCTGCTGTAGCCGTACGGGATGGGCGCGCGCAGCATCCAGTTGCCGCCGCGGGTCAGCTGCTCGATCACGAACGGGTCGTGGTAGTCCGCCTCGGTCTCGAACTCGCCGCCGAAGGTCGTCTCCGGGTAGGTCTTGAGGAGGGGCACGTACAACTCGCCCTGGTAGCTGACCACGAGGGGCTTGTCGTTAGCGATCAGCTCGGCAAACAGGCTTGCGCCGAACAGACCGAGGAAGATCCACAGGCTCCAGATGGCGCGCCGATTGGCGCAAAAGCGCTGCCAGGCGCGGCGCCCGGGGGTTTGGGCAGCAACCACGGTATCGCTCATGTCAACGCTCCAACGCACCGAACTGGATGCGCGGGTCCACCCAGGCGTAGGAGAGATCGGTCAAAAGTTTCGCCACCAGCCCGAGCAGGGTGTAGATGTACAGGGTGCCGAGCACCACCGGATAATCCCGCTGCAACACCGCTTCATACGACAGAAGCCCCAGGCCATCGAGCGAGAACAGGGTCTCGATCAGCAGGCTGCCGGTGAAGAAGGCACCGATGAAGGCTGCGGGGAAGCCGGTCACCAGCGGAATCACCGCGTTGCGGAACACATGGCCGTACAGCACCTGGTTCTCAGACAACCCTTTGGCGCGTGCGGTCAGCACGTACTGCTTGCGGATCTCCTCCAGGAAGCTGTTCTTGGTCAGCAGAGTCATGACCGCGAAGTTGCCGACCACCATCGCGGTCACCGGCAGCGCCATGTGCCACAGATAGTCACCAATGCGCGCCGGCCAGGAGAGCTCGTCCCAGTGATCCGACACCAGCCCACGCAGGGGGAAAACGTCCCAGAAACTGCCACCGCCAAACAAGACCAGCAGGAACAGACCGAGGACGAAACCCGGGATGGCGTAACCCACCAGCAGCAGGGTCGTGGTCCAGACATCGAACGGCGTGCCGTCGCGCACGGCCTTGCGCACCCCAAGCGGGATGCTGATCAGGTAGGTCAGCAGGAAGGTCCACATCCCCAGGCTGATCGACACCGGCAGCTTGCTCGCCATGAGTGCAAGCACGTCCTGATGCTGGAAATAGCTCTCGCCGAGGTCGAAGGTGAGGTAGTTACCCAGCATGGCGAGGAAGCGCTCATAGGCCGGCTTATCGAAGCCGTAGAAGGCGCGAATCTCCGCCAGCCGCTCCTCATCCAGTCCCTGTGCCCCGCGGTACATGCCCTCCGCGCCGACGCTCGCCTCGCCGCCCTCACGTCCGCCGTGCTGGAGCTGGTGGACCAGCTGCTCGACCGGACCGCCCGGCACGAACTGGGTCACCGCGAACGTGATGAGCAGCACCCCAAACAGGGTGGGGATCATCAGCAGCAGACGCTTGAGGATGTAGTGGGCCATCACTTTGCCCCCTCACCTACAGGTCGGCGCTCCTCCGTGATGTGCCCTCCGCAGCGCAGGAAGCAGGCCTCATACGGCGGCTGGCAGCCGCAATCCTTGCGGCAGGCTACGCGCGCACGGGCGGTCTCGCTCGCCAAGGTCGGCGGTCCGGCCGGCGGCTGAGGGGGTGGATCGTACCAGCCATAGAAGGATCGCGGCGCCCAGCACGGGCGGAAGCGGTCGTAGAACCAGTCGTCCTGCCAGACATTCAAGCGCCAGAACAGGAGCTCGGTGCGGTACTGCTCCATGGCCGCAGCGTAGGCCTCCAGGGCCTTGGGCAGGTTCTCCCGCGCCCGTACCTCGGCCTGCGCCTCGCAGGCATCCCGCTCGGCCTTGCAGCGCGCCTGGCAGGCGGCGAGCTCGGCCTCGCAGTTTTTCAGGCAAGACTGCCCAGCGACGTCCGTGGGGGGGTGGTAATGCTTGACCACGACCGTCTGCGGGGCGCAGGCGGCCAGCAGGGTGGGCAATACGAGTAACCCTAATCTAATCATCATCCCCTCTTGCTGGGATCAAGCGGCTTCAGACGGGGCAACCCCCAGCGCTCGCGCACGCGGTCGCAGGCCGAGTCCGGTTCCGGGTCGTCCAAGGCCATTAGAAACTCACGGCAGGGCGAGGGGCGGTTTTCGTAGATGGCACAGGAGGTGAAGTCCCCCACCTCGCCCTGCAAGGCGACACAACGCGGCTCGGGGCGGTTGGTGCCCTTCATCACGGCACGGAAGTCGTTGAGCTTCTCGGTAAGCTCTGGCGGTACGCAGCCACCCGCCGCCGGCTCGGCCTCCGTCCAGTAGAAACTGACCCGGAAGGTGGAGCAGCAGGCGCCGCAGCTCAGACAGGGGTTGGTGTGGGTCTCGGTCATGGCTTATGCCACCAAGTCTTGAGTACCCAGGGTTCAGCCTCGAAATAGCGCGGCAACACCGAAGGTCTGCCGAACCGGTCCCAATAGGCGATGCGGTGCTCGCCAATATACCAGTTGGGGACCAGGTAATGCCCCCACAAGAGCACCCGATCCAGCGCGCGTGCCGCGGTCACCAGGCTTTTGCGATCCTTCGCGTAAACGACCTTCTCGACCAGCGCATCAACCACCGGGTCCTGCACCCCCATCGCGTTGTTCGAGCCCTCGCGGTCCCGGCTTGCGGAGTGGAACATGTTGAACAGCTCGTTGCCCGGCGACTGCGACTGACCGAACACCTCAATCACCGCGTCGAAGTCGAAGGTATCCACCCGCCGCTGGTACAGGGCCGCATCAATGGTGCGGTAGTCCGCCTGGATGCCCAGCTTGCGCAGATTGTAGACATACGGCGCCATGATCCGCTCGAAGCCCTTCTGCCCAAGCAGGATCTCGAACCGGAACGGCCTACCCTCGGCATTCACCAGCACCCCATCGCGCACCCGCCACCCGGCCTCCTCCAGCAAGTGCTTGGCGCGGATCAGATTGGCACGCAGCTGCGCTGCATCCCCAGCCACGGGCGGCTTGAATTCGCGGGTGAAGACCTCAGGCGGCACCTGGTCACGGTAAGGCTCCAGCAGGGCCAGCTCCTCGCCCTGCGGCAAGCCCCGTGCGGCCAACTCGCTGTTGCTGAAGTAGCTGTCACAGCGGGTGTACTGACCGTAGAACAGGTTACGGTTGGACCACTCGAAATCCATCGCAAGCCCCAAGGCTTCGCGTACGCGGCGGTCCTGAAACAGGACGCGGCGGGTGTTGAACACCACCCCCTGCATCCCCGCATTGTTGTGGTGCGGAATGGTGGCCTTGATGATCTCGCCACTGGCATAGCGCGGCCCCTCGTGGTCACGCGCCCAGCGTTTGGAGTGGTTCTCGTAGAAGAACTCGAATTCCCCCGCCTTGAATGCCTCAAGCGAGACGGTGCGGTCCTTGTAGTATTTGAAGGTGATGCGGTCGAAATTGAACATACCGCGCCGCACGGGCAAGTCTTGGGCCCAGTAGTCGGGGTTGCGCCGGTAGCGGATCTGCTTGCCCCAATCAAACGATTCGACCAGGTACGGCCCGCTGCCCACCGGGGCCACCCGCGCGAGCTGGTCGAAGGCCCGGCCCGCCACCCACTTCTCGGACAGCACCGGCATCTCACCGAGAATCAGATGCAGCTCCGGATTGGTGCGCTTGAAGACGAAGCGCACGGTGCGTGTATCCAGCACCTCCGCCCGCTCCACGTCCGCCCAATAGAAACGGTACATGGGATGGGCCAGCGTCGAGCGCAGGGTATCAAAGGAAAACTTCACATCCTGGGCCGTGACCGGCATGCCATCCGAAAAACGCGCCTGCGGGCGCAGGCGGAAGGTCACCGACAAACCATCGTCCGCCAGGCTCACGTCCTCCGCCAGCAAACCGTACATCGAGAAAGGCTCATCCAGGCTTTTCTCCAGCAGGCTCTCGAACACCAGCACCCCCAGCCCTGCGGCCGACAACCCCTTGAGCAGAAAGGGGTTGAGCGAATCGAAACTACCGAAGGCCGACATCAGGAGCTCGCCACCCTTGGGCGCATCCGGATTGACGTACTTGAAATGAGTGAAGTCCGCCGGATAGGCCGGCTCGTAACCAAGGGCCAAGGCCGGGGCAGCATGAGATGGGGCCTGGACGATGAGCAGAGCCAGCAAGAGTGCGGCGGCCAGGCGGCGGAGGAGTGCTATCATGCGCAGGATTAAATCATAATCTGAGGAGTGACAGCATGGGCTTTCTTAGCGGCAAGCGCGCCCTGATCGTGGGCCTGGCCAACGACCGTTCCATCGCCTACGGCATCGCCAAGGCCATGCACCGCGAAGGCGCGGAACTGGCCTTCACCTACCTGAACGACCGGTTCAAGGAGCGCGTGGAAAAATACGCCGCTGAGTTTGGCGCCAAGATCATCCTGCCGCTGGATGTGAGCGTAGATGAACAGATCGACGCCCTCCCCGGCCTGCTCGGCCAATACTGGGACGGCCTCGACATCCTCGTCCACTCCGTCGCCTTCGCCCCGAAGGAGCAGCTGGCCGGCGACTACGTCGACAACACCACCCGCGAAGGGTTCCGCATTGCCCACGACATCAGCTCCTGGAGCCTGACCGCGCTGGCCAAGGTGCTGCGCCCGATGATGAAAGACCGCGAGGATGCCTCCATCCTCACCCTCTCCTACCTCGGCGCGGAGCGCGCCATGCCCAACTACAACGTCATGGGCGTGGCCAAGGCCAGCCTCGAGGCCAACGTGCGCTACATGGCCGCGAGCCTCGGGCCGGACAACATCCGCGTCAACTCCATCTCCGCCGGCCCGATCAAGACGCTGGCCGCCTCTGGCATTGGCGAATTCAAGATGTTCCTCGACTACGTCGAGCGCAATGCCCCGCTGCGCCGCAACGTCACCATCGACGATGTCGGCAACACCGCCGCTTTCCTTGCCTCCTACCTTGCGCGCGGCATCACCGGCGAAAACATCTACGTCGATTCCGGCTATTTCATCACCGGCATGGGGCGGTGTGACTAAGGGCGAAACTCAGCCCCGAAATAAAAAACCAGCCGCCCGGCGGGTTTTTTCATCAGGCCGTTGAAGCAAAGAGAGGAAACCTTTCTTCAACGCGCTTGATCCCTCCTCTTACCAGGCCGTTGAAAAGAGTTTTTCAAGGGCCTGGTAAGTGACCAAGCTAAAAAAAGACCCGCACAAGGCGGGTCGGGTTCGGTCCATGTAAGACCTTATTGTAGCAACGGCTCTCACCCCGGATGGCTACAGTGGGATTTATTTTAACTGAGGAGAAGACCTAATGGAACGGGGGTGGCGGCGACCAGCGCCGCCGCCACCTTTTCGCTGATGATGCCGAAGATTGCCGCCAGCTCGTCGCAGCGGCCCTCGAACTGCGCCTCGCCCAACGCGGCGATTGGATACACGTTTGTGTATCCATATGCTAAAGTGCCGCCAAGTTGAGCAAAGACGCTGGCCTCCGTATCCGTGTTGAAAAGGAACTCCGCGAGGGGTTCCAGCGGGCTTGCCTGGCTGAAAACAGGCATGCGTCCGAAGTGCTGCGCGAATTCATGCAGGCATTCGCTCACCGGCATCAAGGCGGCTTGCAGCCAGATATGTTCACGGCACCAGCAGCCAGGAAGCCACGCCAATCAATCAAGAGAAAATCAAAATGAGCCAATTCGCTTCACTGGAAATGTGCGCGGGGGCAGGCGGACAGGCCCTCGGCCTGGAAATGGCGGGCTTCAACCATTGCGCACTTGTCGAGCTAGAACCGGCTGCTTGCGCAACGCTGCGGCTCAACCGCCCGGCCTGGAACGTCATCGAGGGCGACTTGCGCCTGTTCAGCGGCACTCCTTACAAGGGCATCGACCTGGTGGCCGGCGGCGTCCCATGTCCTCCATTCTCCAAGGCTGGCAAGCAGCTTGGTGCAAATGATGAACGCGACCTGTTCCCCGAGGCAATCCGCCTAGTCGATGAGTGCCGTCCTCAAGCAGTGATGCTTGAGAACGTGCGCGGCCTTCTTGATGCGGTCTTTGACGACTACCGGAACAAGGTCGAAAGGCAGCTCAAGAAGCTGGGTTATGTGCCTGGATGGCGGCTGCTCAATGCCTCGGACTATGGCGTTTCCCAACTCCGGCCCCGTGTGGTGTTCGTAGGCATCCGCAAAGAATTGGCCTCAGGCTTCTCATGGCCCGAACCCCTCAAGACTAAACCGCCGACGGTGGGCGATCTGCTGCACGATCTCATGAAGGCCAACGGCTGGCGCGGCGCTGACCGCTGGCGCGAACAGGCCAACACCATTGCCCCGACCCTGGTCGGTGGCTCCAAGAAGCACGGCGGGCCAGATCTAGGGCCAACGCGGGCAAAGCGTGCGTGGGCATCCTTGGGAGTGGACGGCCATGGCGTGGCCGACGACGCGCCTGATCGTGATTTTGTAGGCATGCCGCGCCTGACGCCACGCATGACGGCACGGATTCAGGGCTTCCCGGATGACTGGCAGTTCTCCGGCCGCAAGACGGCCGCCTATCGCCAGATTGGCAACGCCTTCCCGCCGCCGGTCGCTGCGGCTGTGGCCCGGCAAATCTTCGCGGCCCTGGCCGTCAAGCGCATTTTCAAGGTGGCGTGATGACGACGGCCGCCGACTTCGCCGAAGCCCGCAAGGCGTTCCATGCCTCGCTGCTGGAATCAACCTTGACCATCAACAGTGACGGAGTGGTCAGCAACGCGGACAGCAGCAACACGACGAGCAAGGCGATTGCCAGGGGCATTGCCGATCTGCTCAAAGCCGAAACCATCGGGGAGCGAATCGCGGGCCAGACCTCGGGCAACCAGTTCGAGGGCATGTGCGCGACCTTCGTGCGAGAAACCTTCCTCAAGCTGGGGCACCTGCGCCCCGGCATCTGGGACGTGCATCAAGTCTGCGGCCGCAACCGCCTGGAAATCGCCCGGTATGATCAATACGCGCACCTGGTCGCCCTTGACCGGGCCGCCAAGGCCGATGCCGAACTGGCCGCCGCCCTCGGAAGCGACTACACCATCACGCCGGATATTGTGGTCGTGCGCGACACTGAGGACGACAGCGCCATCAATGCGTCGGCGTGCCTGGTCGATGACAGCGTGACCACGCTTGCCAGCCTGCGGAAGAAAAACGGCGGCCTGCCGCTGCTGCATGCAAGCATTTCCTGCAAGTGGACGATCCGCAGCGACCGGGCGCAAAACGCCAGATCGGAAGCGTTGAACCTTGTGCGAAACCGCAAAGGCCGCCTGCCTCATATCGTGGTCGTCACGGCAGAGCCGACACCGAGCCGCCTGGCCTCGATCGCCCTGGGCACCGGGGACATTGATTGCGTGTATCACTTCGCCCTGTATGAGCTGCAAGCCACGGTAGAAGCCTTGGGCATGACCGACGCGGCCGACATGCTGGCCGTGATGGTCGATGGCAAGCGCCTGAAGGACATTTCAGACCTGCCGCTTGACCTGGCCGTGTGAGGTATTGCAGCCGGGTCGGCGAGCTGCTGTATGGGAAATAACCGCCGTCGCTTCCGCAGACATCCCCGTGCCAGGATGGGTGAAGCCTCGCTAACTCCGGGCGTCTGGTCCTGTCCAGCCCGGTTTCGCTCACGACGGCGGCATCTCAGTATAGTCTACCCCGCCAGCGCGGCAAACCGCGTGTATGAGTCCACCACCTTTGGCACTCAGGTTGGTGTTGGAGGAGGAAGGATAGAGGGGTTTGTTGGCCGAGTCGATGGTGGGGACGCCAGGCGTTGTAGAAGATGAGCCAATCGGCGAGTTTTTGGTTGAAGAGGGCCAGGTCGGTAGAGCCAAGTCTTCGTGATCGTCGACGAAGGACTCCTGGAGGGTGCGGTTGAAGCGTTCGGCGTGGGCGTTCATTTTGGGTGTCTTGGGGTAGGTATACCAACGCGAAATCTGTCGGGCGGCGAGGGTTTGGGCGAAGCCTGCTTTGAACTCGGAGCCGTTGTCCGAGAGCAGCACATCGGGCTTGTTGGGAAGCACGTCCAGCACAGCGGCAAGCGCAGCCTGGGTGTGGCGTGTGGCTTTGTTGGGCAGGGCAACGGCCAGCGCAAAGGCGCTGGCGGGGTCAATGAAGGGAAACACTGAATCATTCAGCGTTTCCCGTTTGGGGCAGGATGCCCCAACGCGAATAACGCGTTCTGTCGTTGATTCGCGGAGTCCGTCGCGGACATGTGCCGCGACGAGACGCGCTGAAAAAATCCATAGATGGATTTTTTCAGCATTTCCGAAGGTGACGAGGTAGCGTTTGAGTCCATCGCGCACGCGCTCGATGGTGTCCACGGCCAGGCACTGCAGGGCGGTGGTGCGAGCGCCTTTGGGCTTTCTGGGTTTGGGCGAGCGCTTGAGGGGTTTGGGACGACCGCGAGCATCGAGCCTTTGGGGGACCAGGCGCATCTTGTCCGGTGCCCGGGCAATGATCCGGCCAAGGGTGGAGACCGAAGGCAGCGGGATGCCATGGACCTCACACCAAGGGGCCAGCAGAACGGACAGCTTTTCCTTGCCCAGATTGGGGTAAGTGGTACGCAGCCGTCTGATCTCGGCCACAAGCCTAGGGTCGGCGGTTGGAGTCCTCTTGCGCTTGGGCGCCGAGGAGCGGGGAATGAGCGCGGCTGGGTTGCCGCCGCTCTCCCGCAAGGCCTTCTTCCAGCGGTAGAGGGTTCTGCGGGAGACGCCGAAGGCGTCCACCGTGGCGGCCAAGCCCGTGCTTGTCGAAAAACGTGAGGATCTTGAGTCGTTCTTGGGCTTCTTTCGGAGTCATCTCCCAAAGATGCCCGAGCTGGGCTACCCGGTAAAACCCCCTGACTTGGTCACCGATGTATTGAACTCGCATGGCCCTCCTTCCTCGGTAAAGGAGTGCCAAAGGTTTCTGAACTTATGCAGTTCGGGCTGGACAAGCGCGGGCGCAAGGTGCCATGGGGTGATGTGCCGGCGCGGCCGTTTTTTCCCGTGACGCGGGATGGCAGGTTTTACGACGACTCGGCGCGCGCGCTGGTGCTGGAGACAATCCGGAAGTACCTGGAGGATAAAGGTGAAGGTTGAAATCTCGCTGATCGTCAACAGGGACGAAAAGCTCTCATATCTCAGCAAGCGGGCCACGGCGCTGAAAGACGAAGGGAAGATCAATGAGGCTGTCGCGTGCCTGCGCGAGGCGCAGAAACACATGCGCAAATCCAACTTCTCCCACCCGGCCCAACAGTGGTGCCGGCTGCCTCTTTTCTTGCAGATGGCCGGGCGCTTCGACGAGGCGATGGCCGAGTTCCACAGGCTGCTCGCCGAGTTGGACAAAAGGATGCTCAAGGAGTACGCGCATTTGCCAGAGGAGATCGCACTCTCGTGCGGGTATACCGAGAGGGCTGTGATTTACGACAAGATGCGCTTGGCCTGCAAGCGCGAGAAACGCAAAGAGGAGGCCGAAAAGTGGGCCGCGCTCTCGCAGGAGATGGAACGCAAGGCGGAGGAGGCCATGTCGATCAGCGACAGATTCCACGAGGAACGATCGCGCGCCTTCCGCGATGCGCAGGAACAATTCCGGGCCGGCGACCGCGGCGCGCTCGACAGGTTCTTTGAACGATACCCGCAGCGGTACCGGTGATCCTGGACACCATCGCCCACTACCTTGCCGATACGGGCCACTGAAAACCTCCGGCGCGTTTTAAGGCCCGTAGAGCGATTTTTTTCTCATGCGGGCTACCCTGATATAGGCCATCCATAAAAAACGCAACAGCGTTCCTCTACGTGCCGAGTGAACGGGTGTAAACGCGATATTCCCGTCTACGCTCGCCGCACGCCATGAAAACATCCTGTCTGAACCTCCTCGGTCTGTGTAAGAAAGATCGCCCCGACCATCATGGTCGGCATGATCTGCAGCACTCCTCATATCGCCGTCGATCACGCCGCCGCGCAGCGCGGGCAGGCCGTGGCGCGCGATGCTTTTTCCGTCGACATCCTCCCTGCCTCAGCCACTGACGTGGCCTTGAACCCGCCGGAGTGGGTGCACCTCATTCCGGCGGGCGTTTTTTCAGGCCGGGATGGGCGCGGGCCGTACCGGCTGGATGCGCGGGCCGTGCTCGATGCCTTTTCAAGGCACGGGGCCGACCTTCCGGTGGACTACGAGCACCAAAGCCTGGAGGCCGAGGCCAAGGCCGGGCCGGTGCCCGCTGCCGGGTGGATCAAGGAACTTTCCGCGCGCGAAGACGGCATCTGGGCGCGAGTGGAATGGACGCCTGCCGCCGCGCAGCACCTGATCAATAAAGAGTACCGCTACCTCTCTCCGGTGTTCCGCTTCGACAAACGCACGGGCCGCGTTGTCGCCCTGGACGGCGCGGGCCTGACCCACAACCCCAACCTCTATCTCAAGGCCGCTGCCGCACGAAAGGAGACCCACGCCGTGGAAGACAACATCCTCGAACGCCTTATTGCCATGCTCAATCTGCCGGTGAAGGCCACTGCCGACGACATTGTAGCCATCCGGGGTGAGAGAGGGAGCTACAACGCCGCGACCGAACATGCGGGGTCTTCAGTCGGCCCGCATCAGAGATCCTGGCGCTGGGTGATCTCGGCCCGTGCCCGCAGATGGGCGATGAAGGCAGACAGCTCGCCCATGCCGACGTTCTGACGCAGCTCCTCGCGGATAGCGAGGCGCTCCGCCTCATCGAGTGCCGCGGGGTCGCCATCCTTGACCGACAGCACGCGCACCACAGCCATGTCGCCATTGCCCAGACGGACGCTGCCGACCAGCGGGGCATCGGCCGTGGGGCGGCCGATGGAGAATGCTGCACGGCGGATGGCCGGATCGACCTCGTCCGCGCCCAAACGCTTGAGCTCGCCGGCAAAGCCACGCTCGGCACCAACCTGGCGCAGGGCCTCGTCGACGGCCTCGGCCATGGAGAGTGCCTTGCGCAGGCGGGCCGCATCCGCTTCGATCAGACGGGCAAGCTCCTGCTCGACCACGCGGCGCTGGACCTCGGCACGGACCGTCTCAAACGGCTGGTCCGCCGCAGCCTGGTGCTCCGCCACGCGGATGACCGCCACCTGGTTGCCGGAAAGATCGATCAGGTCGCTGTTGCGCCCCTGCTCCAGCACCTCAGGCGTGAACGCGGCGGCGCGCAGCTTGGGATTCGCGCCCACACCCTCGCCTTGGTCGCGGGTCACCCAACCGCTGGCCTGGACCTTGAGGCCCAGCGCCTCGGCCGCCGGGGCAAGGCTGTCCGGCTGCTCGTAGGCGAGCGTCGCCAGGCGGTCGGCCAGGTCATGGAAACGCTCCTCGGCCATGCGCTGGGCCGCGTCGACCAGCATGGCCTGACGCACTTCGTCCAGCGGCTTCGGCTTGGCCTTTTCGATGTGTTCGAGCTTGATCAGGTGCCAGCCGAAGTCGGTCTGCACAGGTGCGCTGATCTCCCCCTCCTTGAGTGCGAACAGGGCCTTCTCGAACGGTTCGACCATCATCCCGCGCTCCACCAGACCGAGCTCGCCACCCTGCCCGGCCGAGCCCGGGTCCTGGGAGTACTGCTTCGCCAGGGCGGCGAAGTCCTCGCCCCCGGCCAGCCGCTCGCGCAGCGCCTCGGCCTGCTTGCGCGCGGCCTCCATGTCGCCGCCCGCGGGCGGGGTGATCAGGATGTGGCGTGCCTCGCGGCGCTCGCGCTGCGCTTCGCGCGCGAGATAGTCCTCGTAGGCCTGGCGAATGTCCTCCTCGCTCGGCTTCATGCTGGCCGCAAGCTCATCCACCGACAGGGCAATGTAGTCCAGGCGCACCCGTTCCGGGCGGCGGAAGTCCTGCATGTGCTCCTTGAAATAGGCCTGAAGCTGGGCCTCGTCGGGCTGGATACCCGCGCGGCGCGGCGCGGCCGGGAGGGTGTAGACCTCAACCTCGCGCGTCTGCCCGCGCAGGCGCAGGAAGGCCTCCAGGTTGGCCGCAACGTCGAAGGCGCTGAGGGCGATGCCGCGCTGCAACTGGTCGAGGACAAGATCCTGGCGCACCTCGTGCTCGAAGGTCAGCGGAGTCTGCCCCTGCAACCCCAGCACCTGCTCGTAGCGCGCCTGGCTGAACACCCCGTTCTCCTGGAACGCCGGCACACCGCGCAGCACCGCGGCGAGTTCCGCATCGCTCACGCGCAGGCCCTGCTTGTGCGCCCACTGGCGCAGGACCTCGCGCAGGATCAGACCGTCCAGCACCTGGCGCTTGAGACCCAAGCCTTCGAGCATGTCCGGCGGGACGGTACCGCCGAAGGCCTGCGCCAGGCGCTGACGTTCCTGGTTGTAGGCCTGCTCGAAGGCGCGCGGGGTGATGTCCTGTCCATTGACGGTGGCCACCGGCGCATCGCTGCCCCCGCGGAAATACTCACCGATCCCCCACAGCACGAAGGGGATACTGATGAGGCCCACGATGGCATAGGCAATCCAGCCGGAGAGGCGGTCACGGAGATTCATCAACATGGCAGGACACTCGAACTCAAAGACAGCAAAATCGCGGACATAAAAAAGCCTCCCGGTCCCTCAGGGGACGCTGGGAGGCCAAGGCATCAACGAAACTTAGTGGTTGACGGCGTCCTTCAGACCCTTGCCAGCCTTGAAGGAAGGCAGCTTGGAGGCAGCGATCTTGATCTCCGCACCGGTCTGCGGGTTGCGGCCGGTACGGGCCTCACGCTCGCGGACCAGGAAAGTGCCAAAGCCCACCAGGGTGACCTGCTCGCCTTTCTTCAGGGCGTCGGTCACGGCGGCGACGAAACCATCCACGGCACGTGCGGCGGCGGCCTTGGAGATGTCGGCGGACTGGGCAACGGCGTCGATCAGTTCGGATTTGTTCATGGTCGTATGAATCCTTTGAGGCGTTGTGCTTGCGGGTGGTAGACCAACCCCATGCCAGGTACCCGGCCCGGCTGGGTCGCCCCCGGCCCCCGCAGCTGGCCTGGGCCGCATGCTGACGGGTTTTGCCGGAACTGTGAGGTTTATAACAAGGCCCCCCGGGGACGTCAACGCCCACCGGGCTTATGCCTCGATCAGTGAGGCAGGGGAGCCTCCCCCTTGCGCGCACGCCCCCGGCGCCCAGTCGTCCCCTCCGCGACGACCGGCGGCACCATGCCTTCGTCCCGCGGGCGCGGCTTCTCGGCGAGGGCGATATCCAGCACTTGGTCGACCCATTTGACCGGGCGAATGTCCAGCTTCGCCTGGACGTTCTTCGGGATCTCGACCAGGTCCTTGCGGTTCTCCTCCGGGATGATGACCGTGCGGATGCCGCCACGGTGGGCCGCGAGCAGCTTCTCCTTCACTCCGCCGATCGGCAGGACCTCACCGCGCAGGGTGATCTCGCCGGTCATCGCCACGTCGGCACGCACCGGGATGCCGGTCAGGGCGGAGACCAGCGCGGTGCACATGGCGATGCCCGCACTCGGGCCGTCCTTGGGCGTGGCGCCCTCCGGCACGTGGATGTGGATGTCCTTCTTCTCGTGGAAGTCGGGTTCGAGCCCGAGCTGCTCAGCACGCGCGCGCACCACGGTCATCGCCGCCTGAATGGACTCCTGCATCACCTCCCCAAGCTGGCCGGTGTAGGTCAGCTTGCCCTTGCCGGGCACCACGGCAGTCTCGATGGTCAAAAGGTCGCCCCCCACCTCGGTCCAGGCCAAGCCATTGACCTGGCCGACCTGGTTCTGCTCCTGCGCCTTCTCGAAGCTGAAGCGGCGCACGCCGAGGTACTTGTCGAGGTTCTTCGGCGTGACCTTGATGGCCCCCTTCGCCTTGGCCTTGCTGCCCGCCATGAGGATCTCCTTGACCACCTTGCGGCAGATCTTGGAGATCTCGCGCTCGAGGTTGCGCACCCCCGCCTCGCGGGTGTAATAGCGCACGATGTCGCGCAGGGCATCCTCGCTGAGGGTGAGCTCGCCCTCGGCCAGGCCGTTGTTCTTCATCTGCTTGGGCACGAGGTAACGCTGGGCGATGTTGACCTTCTCATCCTCGGTGTAACCGGCCAGGCGGATCACCTCCATCCTATCGAGCAGGGGCCCTGGGATGTTCAGGCTGTTCGCGGTGGCGATGAACATGACCTCGGAGAGGTCAATGTCGACCTCCATGTAGTGGTCGCCGAAGGTGCTGTTCTGCTCGGGATCGAGCACCTCGAGCATGGCCGAGGCCGGGTCGCCACGGAAGTCGTGCGCCATCTTGTCGATCTCGTCCAGCAGGATCAGTGGGTTCTTGCTGCCCACCTTGGCCAGGGTCTGCACGATCTTGCCCGGCATGGAGCCGATGTAGGTGCGTCGGTGTCCGCGGATTTCCGCCTCATCGCGCACACCGCCCAGGGCGATGCGGGCGAACTTGCGGTTGGTGGCCTTGGCGATCGACTGGCCGAGCGAGGTCTTGCCCACCCCCGGCGGGCCGACCAGGCAGAGGATCGGGCCCTTGAGCGCCTTCACCCGCTGCTGCACGGCGAGGTACTCGAGGATGCGTTCCTTGACCTTCTCCAGGCCGTAGTGGTCAGCCTCCAGCACCTGCTCGGCGAGGCTGATGTCGTTGCGCACCTTGTTGCGCTTCTTCCACGGCACCTGCAGCAGCCAGTCGAGGTAATTGCGCACCACCGTCGCCTCGGCCGACATGGGCGACATCATCTTCAGCTTGTTCAGCTCGGCGCGGGCCTTGTCACGCGCCTCTTTCGGCATGCCGGATTTCTCGATCCGGCGCTCGAGCTCCTCGAGTTCGCTCGGTCCCTCCTCCATCTCACCCAGTTCCTTCTGGATCGCTTTCATCTGCTCGTTGAGGTAGTACTCGCGCTGGCTCTTCTCCATCTGCTGTTTGACCCGGCCGCGGATACGCTTCTCCACCTGCAGAAGGTCGACCTCGGCCTCGATCAGGGCCATGAGGTGCTCCATGCGCTCGGCGATGCCGGTCATCTCCAGGATGCGCTGCTTCTCGTCGAGGCGCAGGGGCATGTGGGCGGCGATGGTGTCGGCCAGGCGCGAGGGGTCGTCGATGCCGGCCAGCGAGGTGAGGATCTCGGGCGGAATCTTCTTGTTGAGCTTGACGTAGTTCTCGAACTGGCCGAGCAGGGTGCGCATGTGCACCTCGAGCTCGCGCTCGTCCTCAATCACCTGCTCAGGCAGGGGCATGATCTGCGCGGTGAAGTAGGTCTCCAGCGCGTACAGCTGCTCCACGCGCACGCGCTCGCCCCCCTCGACCAGCACCTTGACGGTGCCATCGGGCAACTTCAGCAGCTGCAGGATCTGCGCCAGGGTGCCGATGGCGTGCAGTTCGTCGCGCCCTGGCTCGTCCACGTCGGCGCTCTTCTGCGCCACCAGCAGGATCTGCTTGTTGGCCTGCACGGCAGCCTCAAGGGCGGCAATGGACTTCTCCCGGCCGACGAACAGCGGGATAACCATGTGCGGATAGACCACCACGTCGCGCAGCGGCAGCACCGGCACGACGCGCGGCTGACCTTCGATGATCTCGGATTGGATTTCAGTGTGCGGCATAGTGTCCTCAACGCGGCTCAAGGCCGCTTCATGGTTCAGGACTTAAGGGCAGGCAGGCCCATTTGCAAGACCCGCCCCACACCATCCTGCATGCTGCGGGGCGGACGGACTTACTCGGAGGCCGCGCGCGGCAGCTCGCTGTTCTCGAACACGAGGTAAGGCTGGGCCTCGCCCTGGATGACGGCCTCATCGACCACGACTTTCTGCAGATGCGGCAGGGAAGGCAGGTCGTACATCGTATCGAGCAGGGTGTGCTCGAGGATGGTGCGCAGGCCGCGCGCGCCGGTCTTGCGCTGCATCGCCTTGTGGGCGATGGCGGTGAGGGCGTCCGGGCGGAACTCGAGCTGGACATCCTCCATCTCGAACAGCTTGGCAAACTGCTTGGTCAGCGCGTTCTTCGGTTCGGTCAGGATGCGCACCAGCGCCGCCTCGTCGAGCTCGTCCAGGGTGGCGACCACCGGCAGGCGGCCCACCAGTTCGGGGATCAGGCCGTAGCGGACCAGGTCCTCGGCCTCCACGTCCTGGAACAGCTCGGAGAGGTTGCGCGTATCTTCCTTGCTCTTCACCTCGGCGGCGAAGCCGATGCCGCCCTTCTCCGCACGACGGCGGATGATCTTGTCCAGCCCCTCGAACGCCCCGCCGCAGATGAACAGGATGTTGGAGGTGTCCACGTGCAGGTATTCCTGCTGCGGATGCTTGCGCCCGCCGGAGGGCGGCACGGCCGCCACGGTGCCCTCGATCATCTTCAGCAGCGCCTGCTGCACGCCCTCACCCGACACGTCGCGGGTGATCGAGGGGTTGTCGCCCTTGCGGGTGATCTTGTCGATCTCGTCGAGGTAGATGATGCCGGTCTGCGCCTTCTCCACGTCGTAATCGCACTTCTGCAGCAGCTTGTGGATGATGCTCTCCACATCCTCGCCCACGTAACCGGCCTCGGTCAGGGTGGTGGCATCAGCAATGGCGAACGGCACGTTGAGGATGCGCGCCAGGGTCTCGGCCAGCAGGGTCTTGCCGGAACCGGTCGGGCCGATCAGGAGGATGTTGCTCTTGCCGATCTCGACCTCATCACCCTTGCCCTTCTTGCCGGCAAGTTCAAGGCGCTTGTAATGGTTGTATACCGCCACCGCCAGCGCCTTCTTGGCCTGGGCCTGACCGATGACGTATTCATCGAGCGTGGCGCGGATCTCGTGCGGGGTCGGCAGCTTGCGGCTCGAGGGTTCGCTGGACTCCTGCAGTTCCTCGCGCAGGATGTCGTTGCACAGTTCGACGCACTCGTCGCAAATGTAGACGGACGGCCCGGCAATCAGCTTGCGCACTTCGTCCTGGCTCTTGCCGCAGAACGAGCAGTACAGGGTATCGCGGGGGCGATCGTCGTTTTTCTTTGCCATCAAGCCAATCTCAGACAGTCATACAAAAACAACCTTGCCCGGTTTGGGCAGGGCATGCAAGCCTTCAAGGGCTAGGGAAAGGCGGTAATACCCATCCCGGCCTTCGCAGGAGCGGCGGCCTCGCCGCGATGATTCCCATCGGCCCGGGGCGGGCCTCCTACCCCACCCAAGCTGCACTCGGGGGGGATTGCTCTGCGGCAACACCAAGGCGGATCAAGCCTTCCCGAGGTTATGCCTTTCAGCGCTTCTCCAGCACCTTGTCCACTAGCCCGTAGGCGGCGGCCTGCTGGGCGTCCATGAAGTTGTCGCGGTCGGTGTCCTGCTCGACACGCTCGACCGGCTGGCCGGTGTGGAAGGCCAACAGTTCGTTCATGCGCTGGCGGGTCTTGATGATCTCCTCGGCGTGGATCTTGATGTCCGAGGCCTGACCGCGGAACCCGCCCAGCGGCTGGTGGATCATCACGCGTGCGTTCGGCAGGCAGTAACGCTTGCCTGGCGCACCGCCGGCGAGCAGGAAGGCGCCCATGCTGGCCGCCTGACCGATACACAGGGTGCTGACGTCCGGCTTGATGAACTGCATGGTGTCGTAGATCGCCATGCCGGAGGTGATCACGCCGCCCGGCGAGTTGATGTACAGGTGGATGTCCTTGTCCGGGTTTTCCGACTCGAGGAACAACAGCTGGGCCACCACCAGGTTGGCCATGTGGTCTTCGATCTCGCCCACGATGAAGATCACCCGCTCCTTGAGCAGGCGCGAATAGATGTCATAGGCACGCTCGCCCCGGGCACTCTGCTCAACCACCATCGGCACAAGGCCGAGCATCTGCGGGTCCGGGTTCTGGGCGGCATAGGGGGGGAGGATCATCGGATGGTTCTCTGTGTGCGTGTTGACGGAATGGGGGCCGCACGGCCCGTTTTCAACGCAGTGTGACACAAACCCCAGAAAGCAACGAGGCGGCCGGAGCCGCCTCGTTCGTTCACCGGGCCGTTCAGGACGCCGGTTTGACGACCTCGTCGAAGCTCATCGGCTTATCGGTCACCTTGGCCTTGGCGAGCACGTGCTCGACGACCAGATCTTCGGCAGCCAGGGCTTCGAGGTTCTGCATCAGCTCGGGGTGGCTCTTGTAGTACACCTTGACCTCGGCCGGGTCCTCGTAGCTTGCCGCGATGTCGTCCAGCAGGGCGTCCACGCGGGCGGCATCGACCGTGAGCTTCTCGCTCTTGACCAGCTCGGCCACCAGCAGGCCCAGCTTGACCCGACGCTCGGCCTCGGGCTTGAAGATGTCGAGCGGCAGCTGGTCAGCCTTGGCGCCACGCATCTGCTGGCTGAACTGCTGACGCACACGCTGCGCCTCCTCCTCGACCAGGGCCTGGGGCAGCGGAACCTCGTTGGCCGCCAGCAGACCGTCCATCACCTGCTGCTTGACACGGCGCTTGATGGACTGGGCCAGCTCGCGCTCCATGTTCTTGCGCACCTCACCGCGCAGCGCCTCGACCCCGCCCTCCTTCACGCCAAAGGCGGCGCAGAAGGCGTCGTCGATCTCGGGCAGCACGGGTTCGGCCACGCTCTTGACGGTGACGTCGAAGTTGGCCTTCTTGCCGGCCAGATGCTCGGCGTGATAGTCCTCAGGGAAGGTCACCTCGATGGTCTTGGACTCGCCGGCCTTCATGCCGACGATCGGACCCTCGAAGTCCTTCAGCAGCATGCCCTTGCCCAGCTCGACCGGCATGTCCTGGGCGGAGCCGCCATCGAACGGCTCGCCGTCGATGCTGCCCTTGAAGTCCACGATCACGCGGTCACCCTCGGCCGCGGCACGCTCGACGGTGTTGTAGGTGACGCGTTGCTTGCGCAGGTTCTCGATCATCGCATCGATCTCGGCCTCGCCGATCTCCGCCTTGGGGCGCTCGATGGCGATCGCGGACAGGTCGGCCAGGGTGATCTCCGGATAGACCTCGATCTCGGCCACATAACGCAGGCCTTCGCCAGCGATCATGTCGACCTCGGTGATGCGCGGGCCGCCGGCCGGGCGCAGCTTCTGCTCGGTCACGGCACTCACGTAGGTGCGCTGGATCAGGTCACCCACCACTTCGTCACGCGCCTGCTCGCCGTAACGCTGGCGCACAACCGGCAGCGGGGCCTTGCCCGGGCGGAAGCCATCCATGCGCACACGGCGGGCGAGATCCTTCAGGCGCTGTTCGACCGCCTCATCCACCTGGGCGGCGGGTACCTGGACCGACAGGCGGCGCAGCAGGCCCTCGGCGGTTTCCAACGTCACTTGCATGTCGTACACCTCAATAATCAGACAAATTCTTCAGGGTTCATTCGATCAGTGCGCCCGGAAGGCAAGCCGCCCTTCGTGCGCATGAAAATCCTTGCTATGCGGAAAGGCCGGGGCCGAGCCCCCTTGCGACGCGGGCACCCAGACCGCCCAGACTGACAAAAAAGCCAGAAATTACAACGAGTTCCGCAATAAACACCGGCTTTCCCGAGCTAACACGGAAAAGTGGCAGGGGCGAATGATACATGAAGCGGTTGGAGAGGGGTATTTGACGGCCCGCGCCGGGCCTGCCTCAGTCGCGCCGCCTGAAAGGGATCACGTGCCCGGGCTTGCCCGTCCGGCAGGAAGGAAGGCGCCCGTTGAGGACGGGGACGAACTCGTCGTAGAACATCCGCAGCATCATCCGCGAGATCCGGATGCATGCCCCGAGCGGATTGCCGGACAGGCGCCTCTGGGCATCCACCTGGAATTGCAGGCCCCGCAAGCGCTGCTGGACCCGGGGGGAGCTGGAGCGAATGAGCCGCTCGATGACCTGCGCGCGACGCCGCTCGAAGGCCTCAGGATCGCTCCTGGCGAGCCGCGCCCAGTCATCGAAATCGAACCTGGTGAGACCACCCATGCTCGTCCTCCTGGGGGCGCTTCCCCGTGAACGGACCAAGGAGCATCTTTGAGATAGTCCTGAACATAGACCATCCACGCGAACATGCCACGCGCGCGGCAATGCGGCAAGGAGGACTGGAAAAGGGGATTCGGGTGAGGCCCGGCGGAGGCCGGCTGGTTCGGTGGTGCGAAAGGAGGGACTCGAACCCTCACGCCTTGCGGCGCTGGAACCTAAATCCAGTGCGTCTACCAATTCCGCCACTTTCGCCCGGCTGGATGACATGCGTGGGCATCGCATGTACAGCGGGGGCGTCAATGTACCACATCCCCCGACCATGGACACCCGAAGCAGCGGACAATTGACCCGCATGCAGCTAAATGACAGGGTAGAGACGATTTCAGTCCAAGGATGCAAGCATGCCCGAGCGACTCACGGCCGACGCCCTCTATCAGCCGGCAGATTTTGGCGACCTCGCCTTCGCCAGCACCGACGAGCTGCAGGATTTCGAAGGGCTGCTCGGTCAGCCACGCGCGGTCCAGGCGATCGAGGTGGCCTTTGGCGTGCGCCAACCGGGCTTCAACCTGTATGCCATGGGCCGTGGAGGCTTGGGCAAGCACAGTGCCCTGCGCGGCACCATGCTCGAGAAGGCCGCCGAAGCCCCGCCGGCGCGCGACTGGTGCTATGTCCAGGACTTCGATGACCCCCAGCGTCCGCGTGCCCTGTCCCTGCCGGCTGGCATGGCCATCCGCCTGCGCGCCGACCTCGACCAGCTGATCCAGGACCTGCTCACCGTGGTCCCACGCAGCTTCGCCTCGGGCGAATACCCGCAGGAGAAGCAGCGGATCGAGGAGCGCTTCGAGCAGCGGCGCAAGCTGGCGCTGGTCAGCCTCGGCGAGGCGGCCGAGCAGGATGGTATCGTCATCCTCGACACGCCCACCGGCTACACCCTCGCCCCGCTGGCGGACGGCAAGCCGATGCCGCAGGAGGTCTTCAACCAGCTGCCGGAGGACGAAAAGAAGCGCCTCGACGCGTTGCTCGAGAAGCACCGCAAGGCCCTGCTGAGCCTGCTGCGGGAGGACGTGCCGATCTGGTACAAGGAGACCCTCGAGCAGCTGCGTACCCTCAAGGAGAAGACCATCGGCGCGACCATCGAGCGCCTGGTCGCCGACATCCGCGCCCACTACGGCGAAGTGCCCGACGTCGTGGCGCATCTCGAGGCCCTGCAGCAGGACGCCATCGCCAACATGGGCGACATCCTCGGCGCCGAGGACGGACCGGACGAGGATGCGCTGGAGCGTTACCGCGTCAACGTGCTGGTGAGCAACGACCCGCACGGCGGAGCACCGCTGATCGAGGAGCTCAACCCCAGCCACGTCAACCTGATCGGCCGCATCGAGCACATCGTGCACATGGGCACGCTGGTCACCAACTTCACCCTCATCCGGCCTGGGGCCCTGCACCGCGCCAATGGCGGCTACCTGCTGCTCGACGCGCACAAGGTGCTGACCTCGCCCTACGCCTGGGAGGGGCTCAAATCCGCCCTGCAGGCGCGCGAGATCCGTATCCAGTCACTCGAGCAGGCCCTGGGACTCGTCAGCACGGTCAGCCTCGAGCCCGTGCCCATTCCGCTCGACGTGAAGGTGATCCTGGTCGGCGAACCGCTGCTCTACTACCTGCTGAGCGAGTACGACCCCGAATTTCCCGCCCTGTTCAAGCTCAACGCCGATTTTGCCGACGACTTCGAGCGCACGCCGGAAAACACCGCGCTGTATGCCCGCCTGATCGCGACCCTGGTGCGCCGCGAAGGCCTGCGGCCGGTCAGCCGCGACGCCCTCGGCCGGCTGATCGAGCAGGCCAGCCGCGACGCGGGCGATGCCCACCGCCTGAGCCTGCACATGCGTGGCATCCTCGACCTGTTGCGCGAGGCTCACTTCTACGCCGAAGAGGATGGCACGGCAGCCATCGACCGTGCCCAGGTGGAACGCGCCATCGCCGCGCGCATCTTCCGCGCCGACCGCTACCGCGAGGGGGTGCTGCGCGCCATCCGTGAGCATGAGCTGCGCCTGGTGGTTGAAGGGGGGGCCGTCGGCCAGGTCAACGGCCTCTCGGTGGTCGAACTCGGGGAGACCCTCATCGGCCGTCCCTCACGCATCACCGCCACGGTGCGCCTTGGTGAAGGCGACGTGATCGACATCGAACGCGAGGTGGAACTCGGCGGGGCCATCCACTCCAAGGGGGTGATGATCCTCGGCTCCTTCCTCGGCGAGCGCTACGCGCGCACCACCCCGCTGTCGATCCGCGCAAGCCTGGCCTTCGAACAATCCTACGGCCCGGTGGAGGGCGACTCCGCCTCGGTGGCGGAACTGTGCGCCCTGCTCTCCGCCATCGCCCGGATGCCGCTCTCCCAAGCCCTGGCAGTCACCGGCTCGGTCAACCAGCACGGCGAGGTGCAGGCGGTGGGCGGCATCAACGAGAAGATCGAGGGTTTCTTCGACGCCTGCCAAGTCCTCGGCCCCCGCCCCGAGCAGGGCGTGATCATCCCGCGCAGCAACGTCCATCACCTCATGCTGCGCGCCGACGTGGTGGCTGCGGTGCGCGAGGGACGCTTTACCATCCATGCCGCGGACACGGTGGACGAGGTGATGGCCCTGCTGTCCGGCCTACCGGCCGGCGAGGCGGACGCGGCCGGGCACTTCCCGCCGGAGAGCGTCAACGGCCGCATCCAGGCGGGGCTTGCGCAGTTCGTCGACGTGCAGAAGCGCCTCGCACGCGAGATGCACGGCGAGCCGCCCCCGGGGGATGGGAGCCGGCAGGAAGATAATGATGGCTGAGGCCGGCCTGACCCCGCAGCTGCGCGCCCAGCTGGACTGCATCGTCGCCCGCGTGTCCACCGCCTTGCTCGGCAAGCAGGACCGCATCCGCCTGGCCTTGACCGCCCTGCTCGCAGGCGGCCATGTGCTCCTGGAGGACATCCCCGGGGTGGGCAAGACCACCCTCGCCAACGCCCTGGCGCACGCCCTCGGCCTGCACGCCCGGCGCGTGCAGTTCACCAGCGACCTGTTGCCCGCCGACCTCATCGGCGCCTCCATCTTCCAGCCTTCGACGGGTGACTTCCGCTTCCAACCCGGACCGATCTTCACCGAGGTGCTGCTCGCTGACGAGATCAACCGCGCCAGTCCCAAGGCGCAGAGCGCCCTGCTGGAGGCGATGGAGGAACGCCAGATCAGCGTGGACGGGATCAGTCACCCCCTGCCCGAGCCGTTCTTCGTCATCGCCACCCAGAACCCGATCGAGCAGCAGGGCGTCTATCCGCTGCCCGAATCGCAACTCGACCGCTTCCTGCTGCGTCTCTCCCTCGGCTATCCGGAACGCGCGGCGGAGCGGCAGATGCTCCTGCAGGGCACCACCCGGCCGACCGCGCAGGGCCTCGCCCCCTGCCTGGACAGTGTCAGCCTGCGCCATCTGCGTACCGTGGTGCACACGGTGCACGTCGGCCCGCTGGTACTCGACCACCTGCTCGACCTGCTCACCGCATCGCGCCTGCCGGGGATATTCGCCCAAGGCCTCTCGCCGCGCGCCGGCCTCGGCTGGCTTGCGGCCGCGCGCGCCTGGGCCCTGCTGCACGGCCGCATGCACGTCGAGCCGGAGGATGTACGCCAACTTGCCCCGTATGTCACCGGCCACCGCCTGCACTTCACCGCCCCCGCCCTGCTGCACGGTGGCCTGACCGCCGCCGGCTGGCTGCTGGAACGGGTATCCTCCCCCGACTGATGCCTCTCCGCCTGCGCCTTGAGCCGCTCGCCTGGCCTTTCCTCGGCCTGCTCGCCGTGCTCATCATCGGCTCGGCGCAGTACGCCAGCAACCTCGGCTTTTTCTTCAGCTTCTGGCTCGCCGCCACCGCTGTCCTCGGCCTGCTCGCCACCCGCCGCCACCTGCTCCGGCTCGAGGTGCGGACCCTGCACGTCGACTCGGGCTTCGAGGAGGAGCCCCTGCGGCTTACCCTCGAACTTCGGGGCGAGGACGGCACGGTGGTCGAGGCTGCCTTCCGGGAGGACTCCACGGGTGCCGCGATCCCCGCGCCGGAGGGCGCGAGGCTCGTCCTCGACCTGCCCCCCCGGGGCCGCGGCACACATCTTTCACCACCGCTGCGCCTCATCATGCGCGACCCGCTCGGCCTGGTGCGGCTGGAACGCGACCAGCCGCTTGGACGGCGCTACTGGGTCTACCCGACGCCCAGCGGGGATCGCCCCCTACCGCCCCCTGCGGGGCATGACAACCGTGGCGGACAGGACGATTTCACCGGCCTGAAGGCCTACCAGCCCGGGGACAGCCCCGCGCGCATCCACTGGCGCGCGCTGGCACGCGGCGGTGAGTTGCAGACTAAGCAGTTCGGCGGCGAGTCACGGCCGCACGGCCCGAGGGTGCTGGACGAGGAGCGGCTCAGCGATCTTCCGCGCGAGGCCCGCCTGCGCCAGCTCGCCGCCTGGGTGCTGGCCTGCGAGGCGGCCGGCGAGCCCTACGCCCTGCGCCTTGGGCACAGCGCCCCCCTCCCCCGCGGTCTGGGTGCGGAGCACCGCACGCGGGCGCTGCGCCTCTTGGCGGAGGCCCCTCCGGCATGAAGCACGCCAGCACCCCGCTCCCCCCGGCGCTGAAGGCCCGCCTGCTCGGTGTGCTCTCCTTGGTGCTGCTGCCCCACGCCCTGCACCTGGCGCCCTGGATCAGCCTGCTCGCCGCCCTGGGGCTGCTGTGGCACGCCTTCCACCTGCGCTCCGGTGCCCCCCTGCCCCATCGTGCCATCCTAGCCGCCCTGCTCCTGGCGGGCACGGCCGTGGTCTGGCTCACGCACGGCGGGATCTTCGGCCGCGACGGCGGGGTGAGCTTCCTCGTCCTGCTCACCGTGCTCAAGCTGCTCGAATCCCGCACGCGCCGGGACGGCGGCCTGCTCGGCCTGCTCGGGTTATTCCTGCTCCTGACCCTGTTCCTGTTCGACCAGGGGCCGCTGACCGCGCTCTGGGCGCTCGGCGCCTTCGCCCTCCTGCTCGGCCTGCTGGGGGATCTGGCCTCCCCGCTTGAACCGCCCCCCCTGCGCCGCCGCCTGCAGGGCCTCGCCCCCACCCTGGGGCTCGCCCTGCCCATCGCGCTGCTGCTGTTTGTGTTCGTGCCCCGCCCGGCGGCACCGCTGTTCGGCCTGCCGCAGGCCGACCGGGCCGTCACTGGCCTGTCGGACAGCCTCGCCCCCGGCACCATCACCGACCTGTCCCGCTCAGAGGCGGTTGCCTTCCGCGCCACCTTCGCGGGCGCGGAACCCGCACGCGAGCAGCTCTACTGGCGCGGCCCGGTGTTCTGGCACTACGACGGCCGCCGCTGGGCCCGCCTGCCCGACCTGCCCCGCCCGGAGGCGCTGACCATGGAGCCGGGCGAGGGTCTTTTGGAATACAGCCTGATGCTCGAGCCGCAGGGCAGCGCCATCCTGCCGGCGCTGGACATCCCCGTCGAGGCGCCCGAGGGGACCCGGCTTTTGCTCGACCACGACCTGCGCTTCAACCGCCCGCAGGAAACCCGCCGCCTGCTGACCCTGCGCGCCGCGCCCCATGCCAGGCTCGACCCCGACCTGCCCGAGGGCCTGCGGCGGCAAGCCCTGCAATTACCCGAGGGCGAAAATCCCTTGCTGCACGACCTGGGCACGGGTTGGCAGAAGCTCGAACCGCGCGAACGCATCGAGGCCGCGCTGCACCTGTTCCGCGCCCAGGGCTTTCGCTACACCCTGCGCCCCCCGCCCCTGCCGGAGCAGGATGGCATGGATGCCTTTCTGTTCGATACCCGCGCCGGCTTCTGCGAGCACTACGCCAGCGCCTTCGTCCTTTTGATGCGTGCCGCGGGCCTGCCCGCGCGGGTGGTCACCGGCTACCAGGGCGGCGAGCGTCATCCGGACGGCTATTGGCTCGTGCGGCAGGGCGACGCCCATGCCTGGGCCGAGGTGTGGATCAAGGGCGAAGGCTGGCTGAGGGTGGACCCCACGGAGGCCATTGCCCCAGAGCGGATCGAGTCCGGGCTCGCAGCCGCCGTGCCGGAAACGGTGGGGGAGCTGCCCGCGGCCCTGCGGCGCGACTTCGGTTTCCTGCACCGTGCCAGGCTGCGGCTCGATGGCGTGGAGAACCGCTGGAATCGCTGGGTGCTCGGCTTCGACCGCGCCGACCAGCGCGCCCTGCTCGATCGGCTCGGCTGGAAGGGTGACCTGCGGCTCGGCCTGTGGGGGGCCTTGGGGATCGGTCTTGGGTTGCTGGCGATCATGGCCCTGGCCGCAGGCCGCTGGCGGCGAACCCGCATGGCACCAGCGCAACGTCTTTGGGCAAGGTTCGAGCGGGCCTTGGGCACCATGGGCGTGTCACGCCAACCCGGCGAAGGCCCCCGCGCCCTCGCCCGGCGCATCGCCCGCGAACAGCCCGAACTGGCCCAGGCCTGCGCCGGGTTCATCGAGGCCTACCTGCACTGGCGCCATGCCCCGGCCGGCGTCGCGCAGGCGGCGGTGGAACAGGCGCTGCGCAGCGCCGAACGAGCGATCAGGGCCACAGCCCAGGTGCAGAAATGACGAGGCCCCGGCAGGACCGGGGCCTCGTCGGGGGCTGCCGGATCGCCGCGGCACGCGGCGACGGCTCAGCCCTGTGGTTGGTGCTTGCTCTGGTAGTCCGCAATCGCGGCGGCGATGGCATCCTCCGCCAGCACCGAGCAGTGGATCTTCACCGGTGGCAGCTCCAGCTCCTCGGCGATGTCCTTGTTGCGGATCTTTTTCGCCTCCTCCAGGGTCTTGCCCTTCACCATCTCGGTGACCAGGGAGCTTGAGGCAATCGCCGAGCCGCAGCCGTAGGTCTTGAACTTGGCGTCCTCGATGATGCCCTGCGCGTTGACCTTGATCTGCAGACGCATCACATCGCCGCAGGCGGGCGCGCCGACCATGCCGGTGCCGACGCTCGGATCATCCTTGTCCAGGCTGCCGACGTTGCGCGGGTTTTCGTAGTGGTCGATGACTTTGTCGGTGTATGCCATGGCATGAATCTCCCGTAATCAGTGATGGACCCATTCGACCTTGGAGAGGTCAATGCCGTCCTTGTACATCTCCCACAGCGGGGAGAGGTCGCGCAGCTTGCCGACCGCCTTGCGAATGAGATCGATGGTGTAATCGATCTCCTCCACCGTCGTGTAGCGGCCGATGGAGAAGCGGATGGAGCTGTGCGCAAGCTCGTCGCTGCGCCCCAGGGCGCGCAGCACATAGCTCGGCTCGAGGCTCGCGGAGGTGCAGGCGGAGCCGGAGGATACGGCGATGTCCTTGAGCGCCATGATCAGCGACTCGCCTTCGACGAAGTTGAAGCTGACGTTGAGGTTGTGCGGCACGCGGTGCGTGAGGTCGCCGTTGACGTAGACCTCCTCCATGTCCTTGATGCCGTTCCACAGCCGGTCACGCAGCATGCGGATGCGCTCGTTCTCGGCCGCCATCTCCTGCCCCGCGATGCGGAAGGCCTCGCCCATGCCGACGATCTGGTGCACGGCGAGGGTACCGGAGCGCATGCCGCGCTCGTGCCCGCCGCCGTGCATCTGCGCCTCGACGCGGACGCGCGGCTTGCGTCGCACGTACAGCGCACCGATGCCCTTCGGGCCGTAGGTCTTGTGGGCAGAGAAGCTCATCAGGTCGACCGGCAGGTTGGCGAGGTCGATCGCCACCTTCCCCGTGGCCTGCGCGGCATCGACGTGGAAGATCACGCCCTTTGCGCGGCAGATGGCGCCCAGCTTTTCGATGTCCTGGATCACGCCGATCTCGTTGTTGACGAACATGACCGAGGCCAGCACGGTGTCCTCGCGCAGGGCGGCGGCGAACTTGTCCGCATCGACCAGGCCATTTGGCTCGGGATCGAGGTAGGTCACCTCATAGCCCTCGCGCTCCAGCGCCCGGCAGGTGTCGATCACCGCCTTGTGCTCGGTGCTGATGGTCACGATGTGGCGACCCTTCTTCTTGTAAAACTCGGCCGCGCCCTTGATCGCGAGGTTGTTGGACTCGGTGGCCCCGGAGGTCCATACGATCTCCTTCGGATCAGCCCCGACCAGTGCCGCGACCTGCTCGCGCGCCTCCTCCACCGCCCTCTCGGCCTTCCAGCCGAAGCTGTGGGAACGCGAGGCCGGATTGCCGAACACCCCCTCGCGGGTCAGGCAGGCACACATCTTCTCGGCGACGCGCTCATCCACCGGCGTGGTGGCGCTGTAGTCCAGGTAGATCGGCAGTTTCAGGGTCATCACAACATTCCCTAATTTACGGACTTATCTCGTCAGCCCACCGCGCGCAGCTCAACGCCGGTGCGGGTCGCGCGGCGGGCGCTGGCGGGCACCTGCTGGGCGCGCACGAAATCACTCAAGCTCATGTGAGCCAGGAAATCGTACAGCCGCTTGCTGAAGTCGTGCCACATGTCGTGCGCCTCGCTGCGCGAACCCGGACGGTAGGCGGCAAAGAAACGCTCACGCTCGGCGGGGGTGCGATCTTCCACCGCATCCATCACCTGCGCAATGCTGATCTCGTCGGGGCTTGCAGCCAGACAGTAGCCGCCGCCGGGACCGCGCACGCCGTTCACCAGGCCGTGCTTGCGCAGGCGCGAGAACAGCTGCTCCAGATAGGACAGGGACATACCCTGCGTCTGGGCGATGTCGGACAGGGTCACGGGACCGCGGCCATGATGGGCGGCAAGGTGCATCATGGCGGTGATGGCGTGACGGGCTTTGGTCGAGACTCTCATGGGCGCGCCTCCATAATTCTTGATTGTTTCACTCAGGAAAGTAATCTTCCCGAGCAAATTAGTCAAGAATTCCTTGGAAAGGTTCAACCCGACGAAGCCTCAATACGCTGCTGACGATGCAAGAGGTAACGCAGCCACTTGTACAGAAAGCGGTTGAGGCGCCAGCGCACATCCAGGCAGCGCTCCCCCACCTGTCCCTGGGCACTGCAGTCCCTTCCGCGCAGCCGCCCGGCCACCGCCTCCGCCACGCGCGCATCGTGGTAGACGCGCACCTGGAGGTCCGGGGCCTCCCTCACCCCGCCATCCTCACAGGGGAGACGGTAAAACAAACGCACCACGGTCGTAAAACGACCCTGCTCGAGCACCTCCACATGCAAGGGCAACCCCTCCCCGCCCTGCGAGGCCAGCGTGCCGGACAGCCCAGCCATGTCCGGCATCAGGCGCCGCATGAGCATGAAGTTCGTCTCATACAGCTCCATCAGCGCGGCGAAGCTGCGCAGGGGCGGAGCGGGCATGGTGGTGGCGAGGGGCTGGTATTTCATGATGGCGCGCATCATAACAGCCCAGGGGGATGGCGGTGAGGACACCCGCGCGGGCGCCACGTCGTCCAAGGCCGGCCATGTTAGAATGCGGCCTACGTCCCCGTAGCTCAGCTGGATAGAGCGGTCCCCTCCTAAGGGACAGGCCACAGGTTCGACTCCTGTCGGGGACACCACCCCTCCCCTCATTGCCACAACCTGCGCTGTCGCCCCCGATTCCCCCCGCGCATCGCGCACCCGGCCGAGGACTGCTTTCTGTCCAACCACCCTGCAGGGATACAATCGGCGGATATCTCCGAAGGCACCTCCCACCATGCGGCTTTTCGGCTTACCTCCTCCTCCCGGCCACACACGCCGGACATCCGCCCAAGCCATCGCCGCACTGATCCTGCTGGCCACCCTCCAGGCATGGCCGCTTTCCGGCGCCGCCGAGCCATTGCGACTGCAGCTGCGCTGGCTGCACCAGTTCCAGTTCGCCGGCTATTACATGGCCTTGGAGAAGGGGTTCTACCAGCAGGCAGGACTGGACGTCGAAATCCTGGAGGGCGGCCCCGAACGGCTCAAGCCCATCGACGCCCTGCTGCAAGGCAAGACCGATTTTGCCGTGACCGGCAGCGGCGTGGTCATCGAGCGCATGGCGGGCAAGCCCGTGGTCGCACTGGCGGCCATCATGCAGACCTCGCCCCTGGTCTGGATCGTCCGGGCCGACTCCGGCATCTACACGCCCGCGGATCTCGCCGGTAAGCGGCTTATGGTCCTGCCCGCGCCGGAGAGCGCCGAACTGCTGATGATGATGCGGCGCGAGGGCATGGATCCCCGCAGGCTGAACATCCAGCTCACAAGCTTCAACCCCGACGACCTGATCCAGGGGAACACCGACGCCTTCAACGGTTATGTCTCCAACGAGCCCTGGTTGCTGAACGAAAGGGGCGTGGCCTACCGCATCATCAACCCCCGCGACTACGGCGTTAACTTCTACAACGACGTGCTCGTCACGCGGGAGGCACTGATCCGGGAGCGGCCGGAGACGGTCGACGCCTTCACCCAGGCCAGCCTGCGCGGCTGGGAATACGCGCTCTCCCATATCGAGGAATCGATCCAGCTGATCCACGAGCGCTACGCCCCGAACAAGAGCCTGGAGCACCTGCGCTTCGAGGCCCACGAAATCGCCAGACTGGTCATGCCCGAACTGATCCAACTCGGGCACATGAATCCGGGGCGCTGGGAGACCATCGCGAGCAATTACGTGGAACTTGGCATGTCGCCCGGCCCGGTGAATCTGGCCGGATTCCTGCGTACCCCGCATGCGACGCCGGACTACGGCCTGTTCTACCGGCTTGCCGGCCTGGCCTTCCTGGCGCTGCTCGCGATCGGCGCGATCACCCTGCGCTTCGCCCGACTCAACCGCGCCCTGCGCGAGGAGATGCGCCGCAGGAAGGGCGCCGAGGAAAAGCTTCAGCAGAGCTTGGAGGCATCGCAGCGGCTGGCGAACACCGATCCGCTGACTGGCCTGTGGAACCGCATGTATTTCGAGAGCATCGCCGAGGGCGAGATCACGCGCTCCAGGCGCTATCACTATCCGCTCTCCCTGATCTTCATCGATGCCGACCACTTCAAGCAGATCAACGATCGTTACGGACACGCCACCGGGGACCACGTCCTGCGCGCCCTCAGCCAGAGGATCGCGGACAAGCTGCGCGATTCCGACACGTTCTGCCGCTGGGGCGGCGAGGAATTCCTCATCCTCGCGCCGCACACCTCGCTCGAGCATGCCGCGGACATGGCCGAGCACCTGCGGGCCATGGTTGCCGGGAGCCCCGTCCTCGAAGACACCCCCGTCACCATCAGCGCAGGTGTCGCCAGCCTCGGCCTCGGCGACACGCTGGATGACCTCGTGCACGCCGCCGACCAGGCGCTCTACCGCGCCAAGACCCACGGCCGCAACCGCGTCGAAACGCACCATCCGCCCGCGGCCTCCCCCGGCGACTGAAACCTGGGAAGGCGCGGCGTGCCTTGTCTGCTCCCTGCCGTCAGGGCGCGGGATTCGGATAGCGCAAGTGGACCTGCTCGATCTCGGCCAGGACGTCCTCGGGCAGCGTCATGCCCGCCGCGCCGAGGTTGGTCCTGAGCTGGTCCAGCGAGGTGGCGCCGATGATGGTGGCGCCCACGAAGCGGCGCGTGGCGACGAAGGCGATGGCCATCCGGGCCGGATCCAGCCCCGCCTCGCGGGCGATGCGCAGGTACTCGCGCACCGCGGGCATGACGTTCGGCTTGGCGTAGCGCCTGCCGAAGCCCGGGAAGAGATTCAGGCGTCCCGCCGCCTGCGGGTCGGCGAGGTACTTGCCGGTCAGGGCACCGAAGGCGAGCGGGCTGTAGGCGAGCAGCGGCACTTCGAGGTGATGGCAGACCTCCGCCAGCCCCGTCTCGAAGGTGCGGTTGAGCAGGTGGTAGGCGTTCTGGATCGTGGCGATGCGCGGCAGGCCGTGCTCCGAGGCAAGGCGCATGAACTCGCCCAACCCCCAGGGGGTCTCGTTGCTCAGGCCGATGTGGCGCACCTTGCCCTCGCGCACGAAGCCCGCCAGGGTCTCCAGCTGGGTGCGGATGGGGATGGTCTCCCGCTCGCGCGAGGCGTCGTAGCTGCTCTCGCCGAACATCGGCACGTAGCGGTCGGGCCAGTGGATCTGGTAGAGATCGACGTAATCGGTGCGCAGGCGGCGCAGACTGCCCTCCAGCGCCTCGCGCAGGTGCTCCGGACTGATGCGCGGGCCGCCGCGGATCCAGTCGTAGCCGCGCGCAGGGCCAGTGACCTTGGTGGCGAGCACGACGCGATCGCGAGCCTGTCGTGCGAGCCAGCTGCCGACATAGGACTCGGTGCGTCCCTGGGTCTCAGCGCGCGGGGGGACGGGGTACATCTCGGCCACGTCGATAAAGTTCACCCCATGCGCGACAGCGAGGTCGAGCTGGGCGTGCGCCTCCGCCTCGGTGTTCTGCTCGCCGAAGGTCATGGTGCCGAGGCAGAACTCGGACACGCGCAGGTCGGTGGTGCCGAGCGGCCGAATGTTCATTGTGCTTCCTCCTTTTGCCTGGCGCACTTGCCCAGACGCTCGGTCAGCCACAGCAGCCAAGCCCCGCCCACGAACAAGGGCAGCACCGCCAGCATGCCGATGCGGTGGTCGCTGCTGGCAAGCGTCAGCGCCCCCACCAGGATCGGTCCGAACAGGGCGGCGAACTTGCCGAGCATATTGTAGAAGGCGAAAAACTCCCCCTCGCGCCCGGGAGGCGTCAGGCGGGCGAAGTAGGCGCGGCTCAGTGCCTGCACCCCGCCCTGGACCAGCCCGACCCCGACCGCCAGCAGGTAGAACTCCAGCGCGCTGTCCATGCGCGTGGCCCACAACAGGATCAGGACATAGGCCGCGAGCCCCGCGAAGATGGCGCGCGCCATGCCGATGCGGCCAGCCAGTTTGCCGTAGAGCAAGGTCGCGGGAAAGCCGACGAACTGGACGATGAGCAGGGCGAGGATCAACCCGTCGGAAGGCAGGCCGATGGACAGGCCGTAGTCGACGGCCATGCGGATGATGGTATCGACCCCGTCGATGTACAGCCAGTAGGCGACGAGGAAGGTCAGCGCGCGCGGCTCGGCGCGCAAATGGTGCCAGCTTGCCCGCCACTGGCCGAGGCTCGCCCGCATGGCATCGGCTACCTGCGGCCTGCTCACCGGACCATGCTCCACAACCCGCCGCATCAGTGGCAGGCTGAACAGCAGCCACCACAGACCGGTCAGCAGGAAACTCAGGCTGACCGCCTGCGTCGCATCCGTCAGCCCGAACCAGCCCGGCTGCAGCGTCATGCCGACGCACAGGGCAAACACCACCCCGCCACCGAGATAGCCGAGCGCGAAGCCGCGCGAGGACACCGGGCCAAACTGATCGGGCTCGGCCACCGCCGGCAGCAGGGCATCGTAGGCGATGTTGGAGGCCATGAAGGCGAGGCTCGCTACCCCGTACAGGATCAGGGCCCACACCCAGGCACCTGCAGGCAAGAGCCACAGCGCCCCCGTCGCCCCGGCACCGAGCAGGGTGAACTGGAACAGGATCCGCTTGCGCCAGCCGAGGGCATCCGCCAGTCCCCCGACCATCGGCGCCATCAGGATGAGCACGAGGCTGGCCAGCGTCATCGTCAGGCCGAGCCAGAAGGTGCTCTCGGGCGTGGGCAGCGAGCCTGCCCAGAACTGCTTGAAGAACAGGGGGAAGAAGCCGGCCATCACCACGGTGGCGAAGGCGGAATTGGCCCAGTCGTACAGGGCCCAGGCCGTAGCGGGGGAAAGGCGGGACATGCGACGCTCCATGCTGGAACTCGTACAATACCGCAACACGATCAGGCCGTTGCAGACCATGACCTTCCGTACCGCCCTTGCCGCCCTACCCCTTGCCCTCCTGCTCGCCGCCTGCGGCACGGCTGAACCGCCGGCCGAGGCAACGCACAACCTGCCCTGGCAGGTTGAGATCCTGCCCGGCGGGCAGAGCCGCGTGTTCGGGATCGTCCCGGGGCAGACCACCCTGCTGGAGGCCAAGCGCATCCTGGACAAGAAGGGTGACATCAACCTGTTCAAGTCAGCCGATGGCACCCTGAGCGTGGAGCTGTTCTATGGCAAGACCCGGCTCGGTTTTCTGGATGCCTACCTCATTGCCGAAGCCCAAGGCAGCCAAGAACAGCTCCAGTCCATGCTCGAACGCGCCTCTAAGCCCCAGGCCCAGCCGAGCGGGGCCTGGCGCTACGACCTTGCGGTGGAAGACATCCGTGCCCTGCAAGACTGGCCGATCCGTTCACTGACCTACATCCCCGCAGCCGTGCAGTTCGACGCCGCCTTCCTGGAAAAGCACTTCGGTGCGCCGACAGAAAGACGCCCCATCGACGAAGGCCGCGAATACTGGCTCTACCCGGACAAGGGGCTGGTGGTGATGCTGGCCGACAAGGAACGGGAGATCCTGCAGTACGTCGCTCCCGCCGATTTTGGCCGCCTGAAGGAGCAGATCAGCCGCGAGAAACCGCGCTCGATCTTTGACTGATGAACCACACGGGGAGAAAACCCGGCAACCTCGCCGCGAGAATCGCCGGTTGGATGGGTCGGCCCGGGGGCGGGCCTCCTACGATCTCCCCACCCCTGTAGGAGCGGCGCCCCCGCCGCGATTACCCCCTGGAAGATCGCTTGGGGGGCGGCCACCTACTCGCTCACATAATCCCCATGCTCGCGGGTGGCGAGGAAGCGGATGTCCGGCCAGCGCTCCATGGTCATCTGCAGGTTGACCCTCGTTGAGGCGATGTAGACCAGGTCGCCTGCGTGGTCGAGGGCGAGGTTGGCCTCGTGCTTGGCCTTGAACTCGTCCAGCTTCTTCGGATCGTCGCACTCCACCCAGCGGGCGGTGTTGACGTTCACGTGTTCGAAGGTGCAATCGACGTTGTATTCCGCCTTCAGGCGGTGGGCCACCACATCGAACTGCAGCACGCCCACCGCGCCGAGGATCAGGTCGTTGTTGATCAGCGGGCGGTAGAGCTGCGTCGCACCCTCCTCACACAGCTGCACCAGGCCCTTCTGCAACTGCTTCATCTTCAGCGGGTCGCGCAACTGGGCGCGGCGGAACAGCTCGGGGGCAAAGTTGGGGATGCCGGTGAAGGCAAAGTTCTCGCCCTCGGTGAAGGTGTCGCCGATGCGGATCGTGCCGTGGTTGTGGACGCCGATGATGTCACCGGGAAAGGCGTCCTCGACATGCTCGCGCTCGCTGGCCATGAAGGTCAGCGCATCGGCGATCTTGATGTCGCGTCCGAGGCGCACGTGCTTCACCTTCATGCCCTTGCTGAACTTGCCCGAGCAGACGCGCAGGAAGGCCACGCGGTCGCGGTGGGCCGGATCCATGTTGGCCTGGATCTTGAACACGAAGCCGCTGAACTTGTCCTCATCCGGCTGCACCACGCGCGTGCTGGTGGCCCGCGCCTGCGGACCGGGCGCGTGCTCGACGAAAAACTCCAGCAGCTCGCGCACGCCGAAGTTGTTCATCGCCGAGCCGAAGAACACCGGGGTCAACTCGCCGCGCAGGTAGGCGGAAAGGTCGAAGGCGTGGCTTGCGCCCTGAACCAGTTCGATCTCCTCGCGGAACTCGGCCGCGCGCATCCCCAAAAGCTCGTCAAGTTTCGGGTTGTCCAGCCCCTCGATGACCTCCGCCTCGGCCTTGCCGTGCGGCTCGAACACGTAGATGCGGTTGTCGTACAGGTGGTAGACGCCCTTGAAGGCCTTGCCCATGCCGATCGGCCAGGTGATGGGGGCGCAGCGGATCTTGAGGATGTCCTCCACTTCATCCAGCAGCTCCATCGGCTCGCGCCCTTCGCGGTCGAGCTTGTTGATGAAGCTCATGATCGGCGTGTCGCGCAGGCGGCAGACCTCCATCAGCTTGATGGTGCGGTCCTCGACGCCCTTGGCGCTGTCGATCACCATCAGCGCCGAGTCCACCGCAGTCAGCACGCGGTAGGTGTCCTCGGAGAAGTCCTCATGGCCCGGGGTGTCGAGCAGGTTGACGATGCGCTCCTTGAACGGGAACTGCATGACCGAGGAGGTCACCGAGATGCCGCGCTGCTTTTCCAGTTCCATCCAGTCCGAGGTGGCGTGGCGGCTGGCCTTGCGCCCCTTGACCGTGCCCGCCATCTGGATCGCACCGCCAAACAGCAGCAGCTTCTCGGTCAGCGTGGTCTTGCCCGCGTCGGGATGGGAGATGATGGCGAAGGTGCGGCGCTTGTTGCGCTCGACGTTCAGTTCGGTCATGGCGGGGGCGGGGATCAGCGAAAAGTGGCGGCGATGATAGCAAAAAGCCTGGCCCCAGGCCGGGACTCAGGCGCTAGGCGCATCCTGGCCTCCCACCCCTCCGGCATCCATGCCGGAAGCCCCGCTTGCGCGGGGAGAGGCGCTCGGCGCATCCTGGCCTCACACCCCTCCGGCATCCATGCCGGAAGCCCCGCTTGCGCGGGGAGAGGCGCTCGGCTCGTCCTGGCCTCCCACCCCTCGGCCTTCCATGGCCTCGGCCCCGCCCTTAGCAGGCCAAGGATGGCTTGCACGAAGATCAATCACGATAAGTGGTTGATCTTCGGAGGCCGTCGCGGACATGTGCCGCGACGAGACGAGTTGAAAAAGGGCACGACGCCCTTTTTCAACATCCTGTCAGGGGCAGGGAGAGGCGCTCGGCTCGGCGAAGCGGGTGCGGATTTCAAGCACCTGCGGCAGCAGCTCGAGGAAGTGCCGCACAAGGTCCGGATCAAAGTGCGTCCCGGCCTGTTCGCGCATGAAGGCCACCGCATCCTCCACGCTCCAGGCCCGCTTGTAGGGTCGTTCGGAAGTGAGTGCATCGAACACGTCGGCCACCGCCACGATGCGGCCGCTCAAGGGAATGGCCCCGCCTGCAAGGCCGTGCGGATAGCCGGAACCGTCCCATTTCTCATGGTGGGTGAGGGCGATCTCACGGGCCAGGCGCAGCAGGTCCGAATCACCATCCCCCAGGATCTCGGCGCCGATGGTGGTGTGCGTCTTCATGACCGCCATTTCCTCCGGCTCGAGCCGGCCCGGTTTGAGCAGGATGTGGTCTGGGATGCCGATCTTGCCAATGTCGTGCATGGGGCTGGCGTTGAGCATCAGGTCGCACTGCCCAGCATCCCAGCCCGCCGCGCCGGCGAGCAGTGCCGCCACGTGGCTGACCCGCATGATGTGGTAGCCCGTCTCGTTGTCGCGGTATTCGGCCGCCCGGCCAAGCCGCTGGACCACCTGCAGACGGGTGCGGTGCAGTTCGTGCGTGCGCGCCCGCACCTCGGCCTCCAGCACGTCTTTTTGGGCGTGGAGCAGGCGCTGGGCCAGGTGTACGTCGAGCAGGTTCCGCACCCGCGCCAACAGCTCCAGCCGGTCGAAGGGCTTGCCGATGAAGTCGCGCGCGCCGCCGTTCAGGGCGCGCAGCAGGACGTCTCGCCCGTGCTGGGCGGTCAGGATGACCACCGGGGGCAGCAGCGGATCGTCGAGGGCCTGCAGTTGGGCCAGGACGGCGAAACCGTCCAGATGCGGCATGTTGATGTCGAGCAGGACGAGGTCGACCGGCCCGGCGCGATAGGCCTCCATCACCTGCCGCGGATCCTGGATCAGGACCAGATTGCGGTAGCCCTCGGCCCGCAGCATCTTGTCGAGCAGCTTGAGGTTGGCCGGCTCGTCGTCGACGATCAGGATGCGGGCATCGGCCTGCGCGGGCGCGGCGCGCCAGAGCGGCTGGCCAGCGGGGATCTCGTGCATCATCTCCATGGCTCCTTCAGGACGTCGTTTCCAGCAACCGATAACAACGCCGCCGGGCTCCCGAGGGCCGCCCCCCGAAGGGCGGAATTCATGGATGAATTCCGCCGCCCGTCTCGCGCCCAGAGCCCGACAGGTGGCGGTCGAGCACGGCAAGGAATGCGGGCACGTCGATGGGCTTGGTGAGGTAGTCCGCGAATCCCGCCGCGAGGCCGCGCTCGATGTCGCGCGGCATGGCGTTGGCGGTGATCGCGATCACCGGCGGACGCGAGGCAGGGCCGCGCATCGTTAAATTTCTCAATACATCGTAGCCGTTCATGCCCGGCATGTTGATGTCGAGCAGGATAAGGTCCGGCCGACTTGCCAGTGCCAATTGCAAACCGAGCTCCGCCGTGTGTGCGCTGAGGAACTGGATGTCCCCGCGCCGGCCAAGGATCTGCGCCATCAGCTTCAGGTTGGCGGGATTGTCCTCGATGTAGAGCACGCTGTAACGCCGCTCGCCGGCCCGGGGCATGACCGAGCCGAGATTCTCGACACGAGGCTCGGCGGCCCCGGCGAGCTCGTCCCGGGGCAGTTCGACCCAGAACAGGCTTCCCTCCCCGAGCCGGCTTTCGACCCCGATCCCGCCCCCCATCATGCCCACCAGGCGCTGGCTGATGACCAGCCCGATACCGGTGCCCTCGACCTCCCCCCCGGCATTCGCCAGGCGGGTGAACGGGCGGAACAACTCATCCATGTGCTCCGGGGCGATGCCGCTGCCCGTGTCCCGCACGCCGAACCGGCAGCGGCCGGGCTGGTCGGCCGGGAGCATGAGGATCCTCACCTCCCCGCCCTCCTTGTTGTACTTGATCGCGTTGGAGAGCAGGTTGAGGATGACCTGCTTGAGGCGCGTGCGGTCCGCGCGCACGACACAAGCCTCGAGTCCCGTCTGGTCAAGCTCGATCCGACGCGCCTCGGCCAGGGGACGCACCAGCGTCAGGCATTCCCTCACCAGCTCCGGGAGCTCCACCGCTTCCAGCGACAGGTCGACCCGCCCCGCCTCGATCCGGGACAGGTCCAGCACCTCGTTGATCAGGCCGAGCAGGTGCTGTCCGGCCTTGAAGATCTCGTGCAGGCTGTCCTGCTGGTCCCCCGACATCCCCTCCTCCGCCTGCAGCAACTGGGTGAAGCCCAGGATGGCATTCATCGGCGTGCGCAGTTCATGGCTCATGCTCGAGAGGAACTCGGACTTCGCGCGGCTGGCCCGCTCGGCCTCGTCCCGCGCCCGTTCAAGCTCCTGCTGCCGCGCCTGTTCGGCGGAATAGTCGGAGAAGACATTGAACAGGTGCTGAGGCTTGCCGTCCGCCCCCTGGATGACCCCGATGTGGCTTGCCGTGATGACCGGGCGCCCCTCCACGTCGCGCAAGGGCAGCAGGCCGGACCAGCCGCGCCCGACCCGTACCGCCTGCAGGATCTCCTCCACAAGCTCCGGCGCCTCCGCAGGCAGCAGGGCGTCGCACACCTTCCCCTGCATCGCTTCGGGTGAATAGCCCAGCAACGCCTCGAAGGCCCGGTTGGCGTAGAGCATCCGTCCCGTGCCGTCGGCAATGCAGATGCCCTGCTGGGTGGTGTCGAAGATGCGACGGAACAGGACCAGGCGCTCCTCGGCCTGCTTGCGTTCGGTGATGTCCTGCACCGTGCCCAGCATCCTCCGGGGCGAGCCCTCCGGGTCGCGCACCACGGCCCCGCGCTCGAGCAGCCAGCGCACGGTGCCGTCCGGCCACACGCAGCGATGCTCGATCTCATAAGGCGCGCCTTCCTCCACCGCAGCCCGGACCGCCTCCTTCACGGCGTCGCGGTCGTCCGGATGCACCGCTGCAAGGAAATTCTCATAGCTGGTCTCAAGCTCCCCCATCGGGTGGCCGAACAGCGCGGGAATGCGCTCGGACCAGTACAGTTCGCCGCTCTGGATGTTCCAGTCCCAGATGCCAATGTTGGCGAAGGACAGGCTGGCCCGCAGCCGCTCGTCGCTGGCTTTGAGATCGGCCTGGCTGCGCTTGAGTGCGGTGATGTCGGTGCGGATCGACACATACTGGTAAGGACGCCCGCGCTCATCGAGGAAGGGGACGATGGTCGCTTCCACCCAGTACAGCTCGCCGTCCTGCCTGCGGTTGCAGATCTCGCCATGCCAGACGCGCCCCGAGGCGATGGTCCCCCACAGTTGCTGGTAGAACTCCGGCGAGTGCAGCCCCGACTTGACCAGGCGGTGGTTCTGGCCGAGCAGGGCCTCGCGGCTGTAGCCGCTGATTTCGCAGAACCGGTCGTTGACGTAGGTGATCCGTCCCGCGGCATCCGCCACACTGACGATGGCATGCGCGTTGAGCGCCATGAGCTCCTGCTCGCGCTCGCGCGTCGCCTTGCGCAGGGCACTGGCCGTCTGGGCCAGCCGGCGCCCCCCTCGGGCACGCGAGGCCACGAAGGTTGCGAAGTAGGAGGGATCGACCGGCTTGTACAGGACGTAGTCACTACCGCGGTCAAGCGCCATGAGGCGGCGACCGATGTCCGGATCGGAGGCCAGAATGACGACCCGAAGTTGGCTGTAGCGCTCGTCCTCGCGCAGCACGGCCGCAAACTCAGGACCGGAACAACAGCCAAGCTCATCCCCGACCACCAGGACATCCGGCAGAAAGTCGCCCAGCCATTCCGGCACCCGCAGAGGATCGCCCCCAGCGAGCACCTCCATGCCGGCCTGGCGCAAGGCACCGGCCAGGATCTCGAGCTGCGCCGGATCATCCTCCAACAGCATCACCCGATAAGGCGCCCGCGCGGGCTCGCTGAATTCCTCGAGGATCGCCAGCAGGCGGGCAGGATTGACCGGCCTCGCCAGAAAACGGGAAGCGCCCGCGCGGAAGGCTGCCAGTTTGGACTCGAAGGAAGAGTCGTCAGCCGTCAGGATAAGCCTCGTGCCCTTCAGATCCTGCGCCTTCAGGGGCGCGAGGAGCGTTGCCTCCCCCGGCCGCGCCATGCTGGCCAGAACCACGTCGGGCATGCTGCCCCCCTCGCAGGCGCGGCAGAACGCCTCCAGGCTGGCGAAGGTCTCCACGGCATGGTCCTGCTCGACGAGCACCTGCCGGAGTCGCCGGGCCTCGGCCGGGTCGGGCTCCACGATGGCAACGCGCAGCCGCATCCCGCCCAGTCCCCGGTAGCCCGCCTCCTCGGCAACCGCCGGTCTCTGGCCACCCGCGATGGCCAGGGACTCCAACAGGTTGATCGCCCTCTCCACCATTTCCAACTCGGCAGGATCGGCGGCAGCGGAGCGCAGGACAAGCCGCTCGAGCTCACTGTTGACGTCATGGCAGAGCTTGCTGAACTCAGGCATGTCGAACACGCCGGCTGCACCCATCAGGCTATGCAACTGGCGCAGCAGCAGCTCGCTGGCCACGGGACTGGCGGGCGCGGCCTTGTAGGCACGCAGGGCATGGCGCAGTGCGGCAAACCGCGCAGGCAGCTGCTCGACGAACGAGCGCCGCATGTTGGCGAGGGCTTCGGCCAGTTTGGAATGGGGCATGAGCGTGCAGTGCGGGAAGTGGCTGGAGAGCAGAGCGCTGCGCCCTGACCTTATCGGGAGACGGTCACATCCATGCGGACTCCCGCCTGCATTATCCGTCCCCCCGGCGGATGCTTAAATCTTTTTTCCTTATGGAAGCTATAAGCCCGGAAGACAGGCTGTGTCAAAAGCCTTTGACACAGCCTGGAAATGCGAGCCATGGATGGCTC
>NZ_JBAJEY010000004.1:0-224270 GCF_039822285.1 Thiofaba sp. EF100
CGGACGGCCCGATGCCGCAGACCCGTGAGCACATCCTGCTGTCCCGTCAGGTGGGCGTACCCTACATCGTCGTCTTCCTGAACAAGGCCGACATGGTGGACGACCCCGAGCTGCTCGAGCTGGTGGAGATGGAAATCCGCGACCTGCTGTCCAGCTACGACTTCCCGGGCGACGACACTCCGATCATCGTGGGCTCTGCACTGAAGGCCCTCGAGGGCGACCAGTCCGAGATCGGCGTGAAGTCCGTTCTGCGCCTGCTGGAAGCTCTGGACACCTACATCCCCGAGCCGGAGCGTGCGGTGGATGGTGCCTTCCTGATGCCGGTGGAAGACGTCTTCTCCATCTCCGGTCGCGGCACCGTGGTCACTGGTCGTATCGAGCGCGGTGTGATCAAGGTCGGTGAAGAAGTCGAGATCGTCGGTATTCGTCCGACCGTCAAGACCACCGTCACCGGCGTTGAAATGTTCCGCAAGCTGCTGGACCAGGGTCAGGCGGGCGACAACGTCGGTCTGCTGCTGCGCGGCACCAAGCGCGACGAAGTCGAGCGCGGCCAGGTGCTGTGCAAGCCGGGCAGCGTCAAGCCGCACACCAAGTTCGAGTGTGAAGTGTACGTGCTGAGCAAGGACGAAGGTGGTCGTCACACCCCGTTCTTCAACAACTACCGTCCGCAGTTCTACTTCCGTACCACCGACGTGACCGGTGCGGTGCAGCTGCCGGAAGGGGTTGAGATGGTGATGCCGGGTGACAACGTGGCCATGACCGTCACCCTGATCAACCCGATCGCCATGGAAGAAGGCCTGCGTTTCGCGATCCGCGAAGGTGGCCGTACCGTCGGCGCCGGCGTTGTCTCCAAGATCATCGAGTAATTGAGCATGGCGAAGCAGACCATCCGTATCCGTCTGAAGTCGTTCGATCATCGCCTGATCGATCGTTCGGCCAGCGAGATTGTGGATTCCGCCAAGCGTAGCGGTGCGCGTGTGAAGGGGCCGATCCCCCTTCCCACTAAGACCGAGCGCTTCACGGTCCTTGTCTCCCCGCACGTCAACAAGGATGCGCGTGACCAGTACGAACTGCTGACGCACAAGCGCCTGCTGGAAATCGTGGATCCGACCGACAAGACGGTCGATGCACTGATGAAGCTGGATCTTGCTGCGGGCGTGGACGTACAGATCAAGCTTAACTAACAGAAAAAACTCTGTTATAGTGCGCGACTCGCTCGACCTGGAGGGTTAAGCCCCTCCGGGTCGATGCATTTTTTGTTGCATGAATTTTGGCTTGGCGCCGGTCAATCGTAATCGGCGCTGTAACGAGGAAAAAAACATGTCGCTAGGTGTTGTCGGTCGTAAGGTCGGCATGACCCGCGTCTTTGATGATGCGGGCGTGTCCGTCCCCGTCACCGTGATCGAGGTGGCACCCAACCGTGTGACCCAGGTGAAGACCATCGAAAACGATGGCTACACCGCCCTTCAGGTCACCACTGGTGTTCGTCGCGCGACCCGCGTGACCAGCGCCGCTGCCGGGCACTTTGCCAAGGCGGGCGTCGAGGCTGGTCGCGGTTTGTGGGAGTTTCGCGTCGATTCGGATGTGCTGTCCCAGTACGCCCCGGGGGCCGAGATCTCCGTCGATCTGTTCGCGGCCGGGCAGGCTGTGGATGTCACGGGTACCAGTATTGGTAAAGGTTTTGCCGGTACGGTGAAGCGTCACAACTTCCGTACCCAGGATGCCACCCATGGTAACTCCCGTTCGCACCGTGTGCCGGGTTCCATCGGTCAGCGCCAGACCCCGGGTCGTGTGTGGAAGAACAAGCGCATGGCGGGGCACATGGGTGATGAGCGCGTCACTGCGCAGAATCTGACTGTGGTTCGTGTGGATGTCGAGCGTGGTCTCCTGTTGGTCAAGGGGGCGGTTCCGGGCTCAGACGGTGGCGATCTGATCGTGCGTCCGTCCATCAAGGCGAAAGGGGCGAAGTAATGGAGATCAAACTTCAGAATGGTGGCTCCGTTCAGGTCGCTGATGGCGTCTTCGCCCGTGACTTCAACGAGGGTCTGGTGCATCAGGCGGTCGTGGCCTACATGGCGGCTGCTCGCGCCGGCACCAAGGCGCAGAAAACCCGTGCCGAAGTGCGTGGCGGCAACGTTAAGCCGTGGCGCCAGAAGGGCACCGGTCGTGCGCGTCACGGCTCGACCCGTACTCCGATCTGGCGTACCGGTGGCCGCGCCTTTGCGGCCCAGCCGCGTGATTACGAGCAGAAGATCAACCGCAAGGCCTATCGCGCGGCGATGAGCTCGATTTTCTCCGAGCTGGTGCGCCAGGGGCGTCTGGTTGTGGTTGATGCGATCGACGTCGAGGCGCCGAAGACCAAGCTTGTTGCCTCCATGCTCCAGGGTATGGGCCTGAAGGGCGTCACCCTGCTGGTTCCGGAGGTCGTGAGCGAAAACCTGTACCTCGCTGCCCGCAACCTGGGTGACGTGGGTGTGCTGGATCCGAGTGCGCTTGATCCTGTGAGCCTGGTGGGCTCGGATCAGGTGGTCATCACCGTGGGCGCACTGAAGATGGTTGAGGAGTGGCTGTCATGAATGCTGAGCGCATCCTGCAGGTCCTGCGTGCCCCGCACGTGACCGAAAAGGCTTCCCTGGTGAACGCCGTTGCCGGCCAGCACGTCTTCAAGGTTGCCACTGATGCAACCAAGCCGGAGATCAAGCAGGCCGTTGAAACCCTGTTCAAGGTCACTGTCGAGCAGGTCCGTGTGGTCAACGTCAAGCCCAAGCGCAAGCGCTTCCGTTTCAAGGAAGGCTCCCGCAAGGCCTGGAAAAAGGCCTACGTGAAGCTGGCTGCCGGTCAGACCATTGATTACGGCGTTGGCGCCTAAGCTTGCGAGGTTCGAAAGTCATGGCACTCAAGAAAGCAAAACCGACATCGCCGGGCCGTCGTGGCGCGGTGATGATCGACAAGTCCCACCTGTGGAAAGGGGCCCCCTGGGCCGCCCTGGTGGAGAAAAAGACCAAGACCGGCGGTCGTAACCACTTCGGTCGCATCACCACCCGTCACATCGGCGGTGGCCACAAGCAGCAGTACCGGATCATCGACTTCAAGCGCGACAAGGACGGTATTCCCGCGGTCGTCGAGCGTCTGGAGCACGATCCCAACCGTACGGCGCACATCGCGCTGCTGAAGTATGCCGACGGTGAGCGTCGTTACATTCTTGCGCCGAAAGGTGTGAGCGTGGGTGATGCGGTCGCCTCCGGTGTCGATGCGCCGATCAAGCCGGGCAATTGCATGCCGCTGCGCAACATGCCGGTCGGTTCCACCGTGCACGCCATCGAGCTCAAGCCGGGCCGTGGCGCCCAGCTGGCCCGCAGCGCCGGTGCATCGGCCCAGCTAGTCGCGCGTGAGGGCAGCTACGCCACCCTGCGCCTGCGTTCCGGTGAGATGCGCAAAGTGCACGTCGAGTGCCGCGCCACCCTGGGCGAAGTGAGCAACCACGAGCACAACCTGCGTAACTACGGTAAGGCGGGTGCCAAGCGTTGGCTGGGTGTGCGCCCGACCGTCCGTGGCGTGGTCATGAACCCGGTCGATCACCCGCACGGCGGTGGTGAGGGCCGTACCTCCGGTGGCCGTCATCCGGTCACCCCGTGGGGTATTCCGACCAAGGGTTACAAGACGCGCAACAACAAGCGTACTGACAAGTTCATCGTGCGTCGCCGCACGAAGTAATCGAGGGATTCCAAGGTGCCGCGTTCATTGAAAAAAGGTCCCTTCGTGGACCACCACCTTTTCAAGAAGGTTGAGGACGCCGTCCAGTCGGGCAACAAGCGTCCCATTAAAACCTGGTCCCGTCGCTCCATGATTCTGCCGAACATGGTGGGTCTGACCATTGCCGTACACAACGGCAAGCAGCATGTGCCGGTCCTGGTGACCGAGCAGATGGTGGGCCACAAGCTCGGTGAGTTCTCCCCCACGCGTACCTTCAAGGGCCACGTGGCGGACAAGAAGGCCAAGCGCTAAGGGGTGATGTGATGCAAGCTTATGCCGTACACAAATATGCGCATGTGTCGCCCCAAAAGGCCCGCCTGGTGGCGGACCTGGTGCGTGGCAAGCATGTCGCCGAGGCGCTGCAGATCCTCAAGTTCACCAACAAGAAGGCCGCTGGCCTGGTGCGCAAGGTGATCGAGTCCGCCATTGCCAATGCCGAACACAATGCCGGTGCCGATGTCGACGCCCTGCGCGTCGCCGCCATCTGCGTTGATGAAGGTCCCGTGATGAAGCGTCTGCACGCCCGTGCCAAGGGTCGTGCCAACCGCATCGTGAAGCGCACCAGTCACATCCGTGTGACGGTCGCCGAGAAATAAGGGAGTACTCGTTATGGGTCAGAAAGTACATCCGACGGGGTTCCGTCTCGGCGTATCCACGCAGTGGACATCCACCTGGTTCGCTGACAGCAAGTCGTTTCCGAAGTATCTCAACAACGACATCAAGGTCCGTGACTACCTCAAGAAGAAGCTTGCCCACGCCTCCGTGAGCAAGATCCAGATCGAGCGTCCGGCACGTTCCGCCTTCATTACCATTCACACTGCCCGTCCGGGGATCGTGATTGGCAAGAAGGGTGAGGACATCGAGCGCCTGCGCGCCGAAGTCGCCCCGATGCTGGGTCTGGACGTCGCCAATGTGAAGGTCAACGTCGAAGAGATCCGCAAGCCGGAGATGGACGCTCAGCTGGTGGCCGAGAGCATCACCCAGCAGCTCGAGAAGCGCATCATGTTCCGTCGCGCGATGAAGCGTGCTGCGCAGAACACCATGCGTCTTGGCGCCCAGGGCATCAAGATCATCATGTCCGGCCGTCTGGGGGGCGCGGAGATCGCGCGTACCGAGTGGATGCGCGAAGGGCGCGTGCCGCTGCACACCCTGCGTGCCGATATCGACTACGGCTTCGCCGAGGCGAAGACCACCTATGGTGTGATCGGCGTGAAGGTGCTGGTCTACAAGGGCGAGGTCTTTGGCGTCCAGGACGCGGCCGCAGCCAAGAAGGCCAAGGGCTGATTGAGGTTTAAGCCATGTTGATGCCAAAACGAACCAAATTCCGTAAGCAATTCAAGGGCAAGAACCGCGGCCTGGCGCAGAACGGCAACGAAGTCAGCTTCGGCGAGTTCGGTCTGAAGTCCATCGAGCGCGGCAACCTGACCTCCCGTCAGATTGAGGCCGCTCGTCGTGCCATCACCCGCCGCGTGAAGCGTGGCGGCAAGCTGTGGATTCGCGTGTTCCCGGACACCCCGATCACCCAGAAGCCGCTCGAGGTGCGTATGGGTAAGGGCAAGGGGAGCGTCGAGTACTGGGTGGCGAAGATCCAGCCCGGCAAGATGCTGTACGAAATCGAAGGTGTGACCGAGGAGATCGCGCGCGAGGCCTTCAGCCTGGCCGCCGCCAAGCTCCCGGTCAAGACCACCTTTGTGACCCGGACGGTGATGTGATGAATGTTAAAGAACTTCGTGGCAAGTCTGTGGACGAGCTGAATCAGGAACTCCTCGCGCTGCGCAAGGAGCAATTCAATCTGCGCATGCAGGCGGGCCTTTCCCAGGCCGTCAAGCCTCACCAGGTGCGCCAGGTGCGTCGCGACATCGCGCGCATCAAGATGGTGCTCGGCGAGAAGGCGGAGGGTTGATCATGACCGAAAATACCAAGCGAACCCTCACGGGAACCGTCGTAAGCGACAAGATGGACAAGTCCATCACTGTCCTGATCGAGCGTCGTGTCAAGCACCCGATCTACGGCAAGTACATGACCCGTTCCACCAAGCTGCACGTGCACGACGAGAACAACGAGTGCCGCACGGGTGACAAGGTGGAGATCGTCGAGTGCCGTCCGGTCTCCAAGACCAAGGCATGGAACCTGGTGCGCGTGATCGAACGCGCGACCGCAGGTTGAGGATAGATCCATGATTCAGATGCAAACCGTGCTGGATGCTGCTGACAACAGCGGCGCCAAGAAAGTGCAGTGTATCAAGGTGATCGGTGGCTCCCACCGCCGTTATGCTGGCGTGGGCGACATCATCAAGGTGAGCGTCAAGGACGCGATCCCGCGTGGCAAGGTCAAGAAGGGTGACGTGTACAACGCCGTCGTCGTGCGTACCGCCAAGGGCGTGCGCCGTCCCGACGGTTCCGTCATCCGCTTTGACGGCAATGCCGCCGTACTGCTGAACAACAAGCTCGAGCCCATCGGCACCCGTATCTTCGGACCGGTCACCCGCGAACTGCGTGGTGAGAAGTTCATGAAGATCGTGTCCCTGGCGCCTGAAGTGCTCTGAGCGGGGTGGCGATAGATGAATAAGATTCGCAAAGGTGACGAAATCATCGTCATCACCGGCAAGGACAAGGGCCGTCGCGGTACCGTCCTCAAGGTGGGGGCGGACAACCGCATCGTCGTGCAGGGCATCAACCTGGTGAAAAAGCACCAGAAACCCAACCCGATGGTCGGCATCCCCGGCGGCATCGTCGAGAAAGAGATGCCAATTGATATTTCCAATGTGATGCTGTTTAATCCCGCGACCCAAAAAGGGGACCGGGTGGGCTTCCGTACGCTGGACGACGGCCGCAAGGTCCGTTTCTTCAAGTCCAACGGCGAAGTCGTTGACGCATAAGGTGCGCCCCATGGCCAGACTTCAAGACTACTACCGCCAGACCGTTGTGAAGCAGCTTCAGGAGAAGCTGGGTATCACCAACGTCATGGCTGTTCCGCGCCTGGAGAAAATCACGCTCAATATGGGCCTGGGTGAATCCGCGCGCGACAAGAAAGTGATCGAAAACGCGGTCGCCGAGCTTGCCGCCATCACCGGCCAGAAGCCGGTGGTGACCTATGCACGCAAGTCCATCGCAGGGTTCAAGCTGCGTGAGGGCATGCCGCTCGGCGTCAAGGTGACGCTGCGCCGCGAGCGCATGTACGAATTCCTCGATCGCCTGATCTCCATCGCCACCCCCCGCATCCGTGACTTCCGCGGTCTGAACCCGAAGTCCTTCGACGGTCGCGGCAACTACAGCATGGGCGTGCGCGAGCAGATCATCTTCCCGGAAATCGATTACGACAAGATCGATGCCCTGCGCGGGATGGACATCACCATCACCACCTCCGCGCGTTCGGATGATCATGCCCGTGCGCTGCTCGAGGCTTTCGAATTCCCGTTCCGTCGCTGAGGGTTGAACGATGGCAAAGACTTCTATGCTGATGCGCGAGAAAAAGCGTCAACAGCTGGTTAATAAATACGCCGCCAAGCGTGCCGAGCTGAAGAAAATCATCGCCGACGAGTCGACCTCGTTCGAAGATCGCATGGCCGCCATGGCCAAGCTGAGCGCGCTTCCGCGCGACTCCAGCAAGTGCCGCCTGCGCAACCGCTGCGAGGTGACCGGTCGTCCGAAGGGTGTCTACCGCAAGTTCGGCCTCGCCCGCAACAAGCTGCGCGAACACGCCATGCGTGGCGAAGTTCCCGGCCTGCGCAAGGCCAGCTGGTAATCCGGAGAGCTAATACATGAGCATGAACGATCCGATCGCCGATATGCTGACCCGCGTGCGCAATGGTCAGGCGGCGCGCAAGGCCGAGGTAAGCATGCCGTCCTCCAAGCTCAAGCTGGCGATCTGCCAGGTGCTGAAGGACGAGGGCTACATCGCTGACTTCCAGGTCAGCGGCGATGTCCGCCCGGTGCTGACCATCAAGCTGAAATACTTCGAAGGCCGACCGGTCATCGATGCCATTCAGCGTGTCAGCCGTCCCGGCCTGCGCATCTTCCGTGGCGCCAATGAGCTGCCCAAGGTCCTGGGTGGCCTGGGTGTCGCCATCATCTCCACCTCCAAAGGCGTCATGACCGATCGTGCCGCCCGCGCCGGTGGTCATGGTGGCGAGGTGCTCTGCACCGTAAGCTAAGTCATTTAGGTAACAAGCAATGTCCCGAGTCGCTAAACAACCTATCACAGTGCCCAAAGGTGTCGAGGTGGTGCTGGATGGTCAGGTGCTGCGCGTAAAGGGCCCGAAAGGTGCCCAAGACCTCAGCATCAACCCGCAAGTCAAGGTCGAGCTGAACGACGGTGTTATCCAGTTCGCCCCTGCGAATGAGGCCGCGGCTTCCAACGCCCTTGCGGGAACCATGCGCGCGATTGCACAGAACATGGTGACCGGCGTAAGCGCTGGCTTCGAGCGTCGCCTTCAGCTGGTGGGCGTGGGCTACCGCGCCCAGGCGCAAGGCAACGTGCTGAACCTCGCCCTCGGCTACTCGCACCCGATCAACTACCAGCTCCCGGCCGGCGTCACCGCCGAGACTCCGTCGCAGACCGAGATCATCGTGCGCGGCATCGACAAGCAGGCCGTGGGCCAGGTCGCTGCGGAGATCCGTGGTTTCCGTCCGCCGGAGCCCTACAAGGGCAAGGGTGTCAAGTACGCGGATGAAACCATCCTGCGTAAGGAAGCGAAGAAGAAGTAAGGTGCCAGCATGAACGCCAAGAAAGAACAACGCTTGCGCCGTGCACGCCGCACCCGCGCAAAAATCAGCGAGCTCGGGATGCCGCGCCTTTGCATCTATCGCACCCCGCGCCATATCTACGCCCAGATCATCGCGGCTGATGGTTCGAGTGTGGTGGCAAGCGCCTCCACCGTCGCTGGGGATATCCGCAAGGCCGTGAATTACACCGGCAATGTGGATGCAGCCACTGCGGTGGGGCGTGCCATCGCCGAGAAGGCCAAGGCCGCGGGTGTCGAGAAGGTCGCCTTCGATCGCTCGGGTTTCAAATATCATGGTCGTGTCAAGGCGCTGGCTGAAGCCGCGCGTGAGCACGGTCTGCAGTTCTAAGAGGCATGACGATGAAGGTTGAAGCCGAAAACACCGCCACGGACGGCATGATCGAGAAGCTCGTCGCCGTCAATCGTGTATCCAAGACGGTCAAGGGTGGTCGTATTTTCTCCTTCACGGCGCTTACCGTGGTCGGTGATGGCAACGGGCGCGTGGGCTTTGGTTACGGCAAGGCGCGCGAAGTGCCGGCCGCAATTCAGAAGTCGCTGGAGAAGGCGCGTCGCAACATGTTCGATGTCGCCCTGAACGATGGCACCCTGCAGCACGAGACCAAGGGGCGTCACGGCGCGGCGAACGTGTTCATGAAGCCGGCCAGTGATGGTACCGGCCTGATCGCTGGTGGTGCGATGCGTGCCGTGTTCGAGGCTGTGGGCGTGCGTAACGTCCTGGCCAAGTGCGTGGGCACCCGCAACCAGATGAACATGATCCGTGCGACCATCAATGGCCTGCGCCAGATGGGCTCGCCCGAGCGCGTGGCTGCCAAGCGCGGCAAGCGCGTGGAAGATATCCTGGGATAATGTCATGAGCGAGAAAGCCAAACTCAAGGTCACGCTCGTCAAGAGCGTCGCCGGTCGCCTGGAGGCCCACAAGGCCTGCGTGCGCGGCCTTGGACTGCGTCGCATGCATCAGACGGTCGAAGTGATCGACACGCCTGAGAACCGCGGCATGATCAACAAGGTTTCTTACCTTCTGAGCGTGGAGGCCGTGTGACATGCGCCTGAATGATCTCAAGCCCGCAGAGGGCAGCAAGAAGGCACCGCGCCGTCTCGGTCGTGGCATCGGTTCCGGCCTTGGCAAGACGGGTGGCCGGGGTCACAAGGGCCAGCATTCCCGTACCGGTCATTTCAAGACCGGTTTCGAGGGTGGCCAGATGCCGATGCAGCGTCGTCTGCCGAAGGTCGGTTTCATCACCCAGAAGTCCCTGGTCAGCGCCGAGCTTCCGCTCTCCGCCCTGAACAAGGTCGCTGGTGATGAGGTGACGCTGGAGTCTCTGAAGGCAGCCGGTCTCGTTCGCCGTGATGTTCTCTACGTCAAGGTCGTGCTGTCTGGCTCCATCGCTAAGGCTGTGACCCTGAAGGGCATCAAGGCGACGAAGGGCGCCGTTGAGGCCATCACCGCCGCTGGTGGTCGGGTGGAGTAACACGTGTCGCGAACCGCAGGCATCACTGCGCTGGCTGGAGCCGGTAAGCTTACCGAGCTCCGCCAGCGCATTTTTTTCGTCCTGGGCGCACTGGTCGTGTTCCGCATCGGAACCTTCATTTCCCTGCCGGGCATTGATGTCCATGTCATGGAAGCGTTGTTTGACCAGGCGCGCGGGTCCATTCTGGACATGTTCAACATGTTCTCGGGGGGCGCGCTTTCACGGATGTCCATCTTTGCACTCGGTGTGATGCCGTATATCTCGGCCTCCATCATTGTGCAGTTGCTCACCGTTGTCGTGCCGCGCCTCGAGCAGTTGAAGAAAGAGGGAGATGCAGGGCGTCGCAAGATCACCCAGTACACCCGCTACGGCACCTTGGTCTTGGCGCTGTTCCAGGCCATTGGCGTTGCCATTGCGCTTCAGGGACAGCAGGTGAATGGCCAGGGGCTGGTCATCAATCCCGGCTATGGCTTCCTCGTGACCGCGACAGTGACCCTGGTCACCGGCACCATGCTGCTGGTTTGGCTGGGGGAGCAGATCACCGAGCGGGGTATCGGTAACGGTATTTCGCTGATCATCTTCGCGGGTATCGTAGCCGGTCTTCCTTCCGCGATTGGCGGCACCTTCGAGTTGGTGCGCACCGGCGAAATGAACCTTTTGGTTCTTTTCCTGTTGGTGGCGATGGCCGTTGTGGTGACGGGCTTCGTGATCTTCGTCGAGCGCGGCCAGCGCCGGATCACGGTCAACTACGCCAAGCGGCAGCAGGGGGGGCAGATGGTCGGTGGTCAAACGTCCCACCTGCCGCTCAAGCTGAACATGGCTGGCGTCATTCCGCCGATCTTCGCCTCGAGCATCATCCTGTTCCCGGCCACGCTGGGTGACTGGTTCGGGCGCTCCGAGGGCATGGGGTGGCTGAAGGACATTGCGTCCACACTGTCACCTGGCCAGCCCCTGTACGTGATGCTCTATGCTGCGGCGATCATGTTCTTTGCCTTCTTCTACACCGCGCTGGTCTTCAATGCGCGTGAGACTGCAGACAACCTGAAGCGTTCGGGGGCATTCGTCCCTGGCATCCGCCCTGGCGAGCACACAGCCCGTTACATCGACGGCGTGCTGACCCGGCTGACCTTCTGGGGTGCTATCTATATCACCCTCGTCTGTCTCCTGCCGGAGTTCCTGATCCTGTACTGGAATGTCCCGTTCTACTTCGGTGGCACGTCCCTGCTGATCATCGTCGTGGTGCTGATGGATTTCATGGCCCAGGTTCAGGCCCACCTCATGTCTCATCAGTATGAGGGGTTGATGCGCAAGGCTCACTTGCGCGGGCTGGGTGGGCTCGGCGGCCGCTGACGGCAGACTTAACTTAACCTATTGAATTAATGAGGCGCGGCGACTATACTCCCGCGCTTCCCGTTTTTCCTGGGGGAAAAATCATGGCACGTATCGCTGGTATTAACATTCCGGTGAACAAGCACACTGTCATTGCACTGACCTCGATCTATGGCATCGGTCCCACCCGCGCCAAAGAGATCTGTGCCAAGGCGGGCGTGCGTCCCGAGGCAAAGGTTCGCGATCTGGCGGAAGCCGAGGTCGAGGCCCTGCGCGCCGAGGTGGCAAAGTTCACCGTTGAAGGTGACCTGCGCCGCGAAGTCTCCATGAGCATCAAGCGTTTGATGGACATGGGGTGCTATCGTGGTCTGCGTCATCGTCGCGGTCTTCCGGTGCGCGGTCAGCGTACCAAGACCAATGCGCGTACCCGTAAGGGCCCGCGTCGCCCGGTCAAGAAGTGATCCGGGCTGAATACTTCTGATCACAGAGTAGGATTACATGGCTAAAGCATCGGCTCAGTCGCGCAAGAAGGTGAAGAAGGTCGTCACTGACGGTCTGGCTCACGTTCACGCGTCGTTCAATAACACCATCATCACCATCACGGATCGTCAGGGTAACACCCTGTCCTGGGCGACCTCCGGTGGCTCCGGCTTCCGTGGCTCCCGTAAGAGCACCCCGTTCGCGGCTCAGGTCGCTGCGGAGCGTGCGGGCGAGGCCGCCAAGGCCTACGGCCTGAAGAACCTGGATGTCCTCGTCAAGGGGCCGGGGCCGGGTCGCGAGTCCGCGGTGCGCGCCCTGAACAACGTGGGTTACAAGATCGGCAGCATCACTGATGTTACCCCGATCCCCCACAACGGCTGCCGTCCCCCCAAGCGCCGTCGCGTGTGATGGAGTATTGATCAATGGCACGTTATATCGGTCCCAAGTGCAAACTGAGCCGTCGCGAAGGCACGGATCTGTTCCTCAAGTCCGGCGTTCGCGCGCTGGACAGCAAGTGTCATCTGGATCGTGCGCCCGGCATGCATGGTGCTGCCGCCCGCCGTCCGAAGATGTCCGACTACGCCCTGCAGCTGCGTGAGAAGCAGAAGCTTCGCCGTATCTACGGTGTGCTGGAGCGTCAGTTCCGCAACTACTACAAGAAGGCCTCGGGTCTGAAGGGCTCCACGGGTGAAAATCTGCTGCGTCTCCTTGAATCGCGCCTCGACAATGTCGTCTATCGCATGGGCTTTGCAGCCACCCGCGCCGAAGCGCGTCAGCTGGTAAGCCACAAGGCGATCTCCGTCAATGGTCAGGCGGTCAACGTGCCGTCCTATCAGGTCCGTCCTGAGGATGTCATTGCGGTGCGTGAAAAGGCGCGCAAGCAGCAGCGTATCCAGGACTCCATCGAGATCGCTGCCCAGCGTGGCGGTGCCCCGGAGTGGATGACTGTCGACGCCTCTAAGTTTGAGGGTGTCTTCAAGCGTCTTCCTGACCGTGCCGACCTGCCTGCCGACATCAACGAGTCGCTGGTAGTCGAGCTTTATTCCAAGTAATCCTGGGGTCCAGCCTCATGCAGGACAAAATGAACGAACTGTTGAAGCCGCGCACAATCCAGGTGCAAGCCCACAGCCCGCGCCAGGCGCGGGTTGTGCTGGAGCCCCTGGAGCGTGGTTTCGGCCATACGTTGGGCAACGCCCTGCGCCGCATCCTGCTGTCTTCGATTCCGGGTGCTGCGGTCACGGAAGTCGAGATCGAAGGTGTCGTACACGAGTACACCGCGCTCGAAGGGGTTCAGGAAGACGTCATCGAGATCCTTCTCAACCTCAAGGGGTTGTCCATTGCGCTGCATGGCCGCGATGAGGCCACCCTCAGCGTGCGCAAGCAGGGTCCTGGCGTGGTCACCGCGGCCGATCTCAAGGGAGATGCTGCGATCGAGATCCTGAATCCGGATCATGTGATTGCCCATCTGAACAAGGAGGGGGCGCTCAACATGACCCTGCGGGTCGAGCGTGGCCGTGGTTATGTCCCGGCCTCTCAGCGTCGCTCCGAAGGTGAGGAGACTGCCTCCATCGGTCGTCTGCGTGTCGACGCATCCTTCTCGCCGGTGCGCAAGGTGGCCTATGCCGTCGAGCGTGCCCGTGTTGAGCAGCGCACCGACCTCGACTCCCTGGTGCTCGACATCGAGACCAACGGGGCAGTCTCGCCTGAAGATGCGATCCGCAAGGCGGCGGGTATCCTGCAGGACCAGCTGGCCGTCTTCATCGACCTGAAGGCCGAGAGTGTCGAGCGCCCCGCGGTGCGCGAGAGCGGCATCGATCCGGTCCTTCTGCGTCCGGTCGATGACCTCGAGCTGACCGTTCGTTCTGCGAACTGCCTGAAGGCCGAGAACATCTATTTCATCGGTGACCTGATCCAGCGTACCGAGATCGAACTGCTCAAGACCCCGAATCTGGGCAAGAAGTCTCTGACCGAGATCAAGGACGTGCTCGCCAAGCATGGTCTTTCTCTCGGTGTGAAGCTGGAAAACTGGCCGCCGGCCGAACTCCAAAACCTCTCCGACAAGTCCGCCTGATCAGGGCGGAAGTCTGCTGAAGGAATACGATAATGCGTCACCGTAATATTGGTCGTCAGCTGAGCCGCGATGCCGAGCATCGCAACCTCATGCTGCGCAACATGACCAACTCGCTGTTCAAGCACGAGGTCATCCGTACCACCCTGCCCAAGGCCAAGGAGCTGCGTCGCATCGCCGAGCCGCTGATCACCCTGGCCAAGGCAGACAGCGTTGCCAACCGCCGCCTGGCGTTTGCCCGCACCCGTGACAACGACGTGGTCGGCAAGCTGTTCACCGACCTGGGGCCGCGCTTCAAGAGCCGCCCGGGTGGTTACATCCGCATCCTCAAGTGTGGTTTCCGCGCTGGCGACAATGCCCCGATGGCCTACGTCGAGCTTGTTGATCGTCCGGTTGCGGCTGAGGCTGCTGCTGAGTAATCCATCGCTCTCGGCCTCCGCTTGCTGAGGCCTGAGTATAAGAAAGCCGGGTATTCCCGGCTTTTTTTGCGTTTGGTCTTGGGGAGTCGGCAGGCATAAAAAAACCGGCCAGAGGCCGGTTTCTTCATGTGCGCTTACAGCTCGATCAGGCCATGGCCTTGATGTTGCTGTTCAGGCGGCTCTTCGCGCGCGCTGCGGTGTTCTTGTGCAGGATGCCCTTGTTCACCATGCTGTCGATGACCGGCTGGGCTTCCTTGTAAGCGGCTTGGGCGGCGGCCTTGTCGCCGCTCCAGATCGCCTTCAGGGTCTTCTTAATGAAGGTGCGAACCCGCGAGCGCAAGGCGACGTTGCGGGCGCGATTCTTCTCATTTTGACGAATGCGCTTCTTGGCTGATGCGTTGTTGGCCACGGGGGCTCTCCTAAGAATTCGGGATTGAACAAATCGAGGCGGTGCATTATCCGGTTATTGACAGGCATGTCAAATGCAGGATGCTGCATGCGGAGTTGGTCTGCGATACAGTGCCTGGATGAATGGTCCTCTGACTCGCGTTCGTGTTGCCGTTGCGGCCCCGGTCGATGGCACGTTCGATTATGTGGTGCCCAGTGAGGCCGAGGCAGCATGCTGTGTCCCCGGTGGGCGTGTTGAGGTCCCGTTCGGCGCGGGGCGGCGGATGGGCGTGGTCGTCGAGCAGTTAGGGGACGAGGAGTGCGCGGTCGAGACGCTGAAGGAGGTGCTGCGCATTCTTGACGATCGTCCTGCCCTGGGTGCGGCTGAGTTGCGCCTTGGGGCTTGGCTTGCGTCCTACTACCACGCGCCCTTGGGCGAGGTGCTTGCCCTGATGCTCCCCTCAGCCTTGCGTGATGGCGGCACACTTGATGTGCCTGTCGCCATGGGGTGGCGTCTTGCCGAGGGGGCCCCCGCTGTGCTGCCACGCGCACCGCGCCAGAATGCGGCGTTGCAGCGGCTGCGGGAGGCCGGGGGGGCGCTCCCGGATGAGGCCCTGCGTGCCCACGCCGCGGCCCTCCGTACCCTTGCCGCACGTGGCTGGGTTGAGCGGGTGGAGGTCGCGGCGGGGAGGGGGCGGGAGGAGCCGCACGTTCCTGCCCATGACGTGGTGCTCAATGCGGCCCAGGTCGAGGCCCATCGGGCCGTACGGGATGGCCTCGGCTCCTTCGCGCCTTTCCTTTTGTATGGCATCACCGGCAGCGGAAAGACCGAAGTCTTTCTCGCTGCCATGGATGACGTGCTGGCCGAGGGGGGGCAGGTGCTGGTCCTTGTGCCCGAGATCGCTCTGACGCCCCAATTGGTGGCTCGCTTCAGCGCGCGGCTGGGTGGTGGCTTGGTCGTGTTTCATTCCGGTATGACCGATCGGGCGCGTCGGGATGCCTGGCTCATGGCCCGTGACGGCCGCGTGCGGGTGGTGCTGGGGACACGTTCTGCCGTGTTTATCCCCCTGCCGCGCCTCGGGCTGATCGTGGTCGATGAGGAGCATGACGCCTCCTACAAACAGCAGGAAGGGATGCGTTACCATGCGCGCGACGTGGCCGTGGTGCGCGCCAGCCAGTGTGGCGTCCCGATCGTTCTCGGCTCGGCCACCCCGTCGCTCGAGACCCTGCACAATGCAAGGCAGGGGCGCTACCGTCTGTTGCGTCTGGACGCCCGTGCCGCGGGAGCGGTCCCGCCGCGTCTCGAACTGCTCGACGTCCGGCGCCGCCCCATGCGCGAGGGTCTGTCCGCCCCGCTGATCGATCGCATGCGCGGACACCTCATGGCGGGGGGGCAGGTCCTGCTGTTCCTCAACCGGCGCGGCTATGCCCCGGCCCTGACCTGCCATGCCTGCGGTCACGTCGAGCACTGTCGCCAATGCAGTGCGCCGATGATCGTGCATCGTGCACACGGCCGGCTGGTCTGCCACCACTGCGGTGCCGAGCGGCCGTTGCCGGCGCATTGTTCCGCCTGCGGCTCGGCGGAGCTGGAGATGCAGGGGGTGGGCACCGAGCGGTTGGAGATGGCCCTGCAGGGGCTGTTTCCTGAGTTCCCGATCGAGCGTATCGACCGCGACACGACCCGGCGCAAAGGCGCGCTCGAGGGCAAGCTCGCACGCGCACGGAGCGGTGAAGCACGCATCCTGCTCGGTACGCAGATGCTGGCCAAGGGGCACGATTTTCCGGGGGTGACCCTGGCGGTGGTGCTGGATGCCGATCGGGGACTGTTCAGCAGCGATTTCCGCGCCCCCGAGCGGCTGGTGCAACTGATCGTGCAGGTGGCCGGGCGGGCCGGGCGGGCTGAACGCCCGGGCGAGGTGCTGATTCAGACCCACCAGCCCGACCATCCTCTGCTGCAGGCCCTGCTGCGTGGGGGCTTCGATGCCTGCGCCGAGGCTCTGCTGCACGAGCGCCGCCTGGCGGCTCTGCCGCCCTTTGCCCATCTGGCCTTGCTGCGCGCCGAGGCGCGGGGTGCCGAGCGTGCCCGCGCGCTGCTCGAACGGGTCGCGGCCTGGCTTGCTGAGATCCGTGCCGGAGTGGTCGCCCACGGTCCAGCTACGGCACCCCTCGAACGTCGGGCTGGGCGCTTCAGGTACCAGCTGTTGTTGTCGGCCCCCCGCCGCGATCAGCTTCACCCGCTGCTGGATCGCCTGCTGTCCGAGCTGCGCACTTGGCCCGAGGGGCGGGGCGTGCGCTGGTCGCTGGATGTCGATCCTCAGGATATGGGCTAAAAAGGTACCATGGGACTCCACGCCAGGCGTCCGGCTGGTTAGAATGACCGATTGCATTCAGTCCTTGTGGGTAGATCCGTGAAAGAACAGCTTGAAAGCCTCCTGTCCCGTGCGCTGGATACCTTGCGTGCCGAGGGGCTGGGCCTGCCGGATGTCGTCGCCCCCCAGGTCTCCCGTGCCAAGGACCGTGCGCATGGTGACTTCGCCTCCAACATCGCCATGCAACTGGCCAAGCCAGCGGGCTTGCCTCCTCGCGTATTCGCCGAGCGCCTGATCGCCGCCTTGCCGCAGGCTGCCCTGCTGGAGAAAGTTGAAATTGCCGGCCCGGGCTTCATCAACTTCTACGTGCGCGAGTCGGCCGTCTTCGACGTGGTCCGCCAGGCGCTGAAGGCCGGCGAGGCCTTTGGCCGCTCCGCGCATGGTGCCGGCCGCAAGGTCATGGTCGAGTTCGTCTCCGCCAACCCGACCGGCCCGCTGCATGTCGGCCATGGTCGCGGCGCGGCCTACGGCGCGGCAGTGGCCGACCTGTTGGCAGCGGTCGGCTATGACGTGCACCGCGAGTACTACGTCAACGACGCCGGCCGCCAGATGCACATCCTCGCCACCTCCATCTGGCTGCGCTATCTGGAGTTGTGCGGTGCCCGCTTCGCCTTCCCCTCCAACGGCTACAAATCGACCGGCTACATCTACGACATTGCGCGCAAACTGCATGCCGAGCATGGCGAGGCTTATGCCGTGTCGATCGAGCAGGTCTTCGAGGGCGTGCCCCCGGACGAGCCGCAGGGTGGCGACAAGGAGTTGCACATCGATGCCCTGATCGCCCGCGCGCAGGAGCTGCTGGGCGACGTGCGCTATCGCTACGTGTTCGACCTTGGCCTGAATGACATCCTCGATGACATCCGCGACGACCTCGGGGGTTTCGGCGTGCGCTTCGAGCACTGGTACTCCGAGCGCGGACTGGCCGAGCGCGGGGCGGTCAACCGCGCCATCGAGCAGCTGCGCGAGCGCGGTCACATCTACGAGCAGGAGGGGGCCCTGTGGTTCCGCTCCACCGACTTCGGGGATGAGAAGGACCGCGTGGTGCAGCGCGCCAACGGCCAGATCACCTATTTCGCCTCCGACATCGCCTACCATCTCGAGAAGTACGAGCGTGGCTTTGAGCGCATGATCGACGTCTGGGGCGCCGATCACCACGGCTATGTGCCTCGCGTGAAGGCGGCCCTGACCGCGCTCGGGTATGACGCCAGCAAGCTCGACGTCTTGCTGGTGCAGTTCGCCATTCTCTACCGCGGCGGTGAGCGGGCGCAGATGTCCACCCGCTCCGGCGAGTTCGTCACCCTGCGCGATCTGCGCGCGGAGGTGGGCTCGGATGCCGCCCGCTTCTTCTATGTCATGCGCAAGAGCGAGCAGCACCTGGACTTCGACCTCGACCTCGCCAAGAGCCAGTCGAACGACAACCCGCTGTACTACATCCAGTATGCCCATGCCCGCGTGTGCAGCGTGATGCGTCAGCTGCAAGCCAAGGGCCTGGCGCATGACCGCGCACGCGGTGAGGCGGCGGTGGCGTGCCTGAACCTTCCGGCCGAGGCCGAGCTCGCCCGTCAGATCGGTCAGTTCCCCGAACTGGTGCTGCGCGCCGCCCAGGCCTGTGAGCCGCACCAACTGGTGCACTACCTGCGCGAACTGGCTGGCCAGTTCCATGCCTACTACAACGGCCACCAGTTCCTGGTCGATGACGCGGAGCTGCGCGATGCGCGCCTGAACCTGATCCTCGCCGTGCGCCAGGTACTCGCCAACGGCCTGGGGCTGTTGGGCGTGTCTGCGCCTGAGAGCATGTAAGCGGAGGGCAGGGCGATGGCGCGTGCCAAGCAGGCCAGTCGCCGGCGCTCGCCGGCCCGCCCCGCGGTGCCGCGTGCACTCTGGGTGATGGTCGGGGCGGTCGTCGTCCTGTTCGCTGCCCTGCTGGCGTGGCTGGGCACGCGCGAGCCGCAGCCAGAGACGGTGTCGCAGAGCGTGCCGGCCAAGGAATCCGCGCCTCCCGCAGCACAACAGCAGGAGGCTCGCGCGGTGGCTAAGCCACCGGCCAAGGAGGTGGTGCCGCCTCCGCCGCGCTATGAGTTCTACAACATGCTGCCGGCGCAGAAGGTCGAGGTGCCCCCCCCGCCTCCAGCCGCGGTCCAGGCCCCTGCCGCCAGCACCCCGCCCGCGGACATGCCCCCCGTCGCCGCCCCCCCTCCCGCACCCGATGCAGCCGTCCCCGCGCCGTCGGCGGCGAGCACGACCCGTTACGAACTGCAGGTCGGGTCCTTCCGACGGTACGAGGAGGCCGACCGGCGCAAGGCCGAGCTTGCCATGTTGGGCTTTGCCTCCACCATCCAGTCCGCGAACGTCAGCGGCGAGACCTGGCATCGGGTCAAGATCGGCCCCTTGCCCGAGGCTGAGGCGCGCAAGGCACGCGATCGTCTCAAGGCCGTCGGCATGAACCCCCTGCTGGTCAAGCAGGGCGGCTAGCTGAAGCGGTAGTGTTTAAGCACCGGCTCGTGGACATCCCAAACACATGACATCCCGGCCGGGAAGGTGACCAGCTCGCCCGCCCGGATCTCCACCGGCACGCCATCCTCCGGTGTCACCGTCACCCGCCCCTCGATCAGGTAGCAGGTCTCGTTCGTGTCGTAGGTCCAGGGGAAGCGCGACACACCCGTCCCCCAGGTCGGCCAGCGGTCGATCCCCATGCGGCGGCATTCCTCCAAGTCGATCGGTCGTTTCTGGATCGTCTTTCCCATCATCGCTCCTTCATCAAAACTCCATGCGAAGGTAACACGCCCGTGGCGCAATGAGCCCGAACTGACCCTCGGGGGCGCCCCATGCTGAGCTACCGTAGCGTGTTCATCTCCGATCTCCATCTCGGCACCCGCGATGCCAAGGTGGATTACCTGATCGACTTCCTCACCCATGTGCGCTGCGAGCGTCTCTATCTCGTCGGCGACGTCCTCGACGTGTGGCGCCTGCGCTCGGGCGGCTGGCGCTGGCCGCGCATCAAGCACGAACTGATCCAGTTGCTGCTGCGGCGCGTGCAGGAGGGGGTGGAGATCATCTACGTGCCGGGCAACCACGATGAAGCCGTGCGCCTGCTCGGGGCGGGCGAGGCCTTCGGTGTGCGCATCCTGCCGGAGGTGATTCATGAGGGGGCCGACGGCCGGCGCTGGCTGGTTGTGCACGGCGATGGTTTCGATGCGGTGTTGCACTGCGATCCGCTCATGCGCCGGGTGGGGGACATCGGCTACGAGGCGCTGATGCGTCTTGCGCGCCTGATCCACGGTGCGCGCCGTCTGTTGGGGCTGCCCTACTGGTCCTTGGCGGCGCATGTGAAGGGGCGGCTGAAAGATGCCATGCGCTACGTCGAACAGTACGAGGCGGCCGCCCATACCCACGCGCGCGAGCACGGTTTCGACGGCATCATCAGCGGCCATATCCATCACGCCTGCCTGCGCGAGTGGGACGGGGTGACCTATGCCAACTGTGGCGACTGGGTGGAGAACTGCACGGCCTTGGCCGAGGATGCGACCGGGCAACTGCATCTGCTGCACTGGGCGCGCGACCATCTGGAGCTGCTGGATGGGGTCAAGGAGCTGGCGCGGGTGAAGGCCGCCTCTCCGCAGCTGGGGTGAGCCTGGGGCTACTTGAGCCCCATCTTCGCCAGGCGGTAGCGCAACTGACGCAGGGTCAACCCGAGCGCCTCGGCCGTGCGGGTCCGGTTCCAGCGGTGGGCCTCGAGGGCCTGCAGGATGGTGGCCCCCTCTTCATCCGTCCTCGGCGCGGGGGGGAGGGCGGAGGAAGGTTCGTTGGCGCCTTCCGGGGCCGGGGGGAAGGAGAGATCCCCGGCATGGATGACCGCACCTTCCCCGAGCGCGACTGCGCGTTCGAGGATGTTCTCCAGCTCGCGCACGTTCCCCGGGAAGTCATACCCCTGCAGTCGCCGCAGCGCATCCTCGCCGAGCTGGCGCGGCGGTTGCCCGTCGCGCTCGGCCAGTCGGCGCAGGATGTCGCGGGCGAGGGCTGGGATGTCCTCCGGGTGCTCGCGCAGGGCGGGGGCGTTGAGCTGGATCACGTTCAGGCGGTAGAACAGGTCCTGGCGGAACCCACCGTCCTGCACGCGGCGGGCGAGGTCCTTATGCGAGGCCGAGACGATGCGCACGTCCACCGCCTCCTCGCGCGTCGCCCCCACCGGGCGCACCGCGCGCTCCTGCAGGGCGCGCAGCAGCTTCACCTGCACCGGCAGCGGCAGGTCGGCCACTTCATCGAGGAACAGGGTGCCGCCGTGGGCGGCCTGAAACAGGCCCTGCTTGTCGCTCGTGGCCCCGGTGAAGCTACCCTTGCGGTGACCGAACAGTTCGCTCTCCATCAGCTCCGCCGGAATGGCGCCGCAATTGATCGGCACGAAGGGCTTGCCCGCGCGCGGGCCGAGGTCGTGGATCAGGCGCGCGATCACCTCCTTGCCAGTGCCTGACTCGCCCTGAATGAAGACCGGGGCCTGGCTGCGGGCTACCTTGGCAATCTGCGCCCGGAGCTGGCGCATCACCGGGGTCTCGCCGATCAGGCGGTCACCGCCTTCGGTGGCCGGGGCGCCCCCCACCGGGGGCGCAGGTGGCGTGGTGTCAGCAGGCAGGGGAGGAAGGCGGAGTGCGGTTTCCACCATCGCCCGCAGGCGCTCGAGGTCCAACGGTTTGTTGACGAAGTCGAAGGCACCGGCCTTGAGCGCGTCGATCGCGCTCTGCATGTCGCCGTGTGCGGTGATGATCGCGACCGGCAGGCCGGGGTGATGCTGCTGAATGTGGCGGACCAGCATCAGGCCGTCGCCATCCGGCAGGCGCAGGTCGGTCAGGCAGAAGTCGAAACGCTCCTGACCCAGGGCCGACAGGGCCTCCTGCACGCTTGCGGCCGGGCGGGTCTCGACTCCCATGCGGCCGAGGCTGATGGCGAGCAGGGTGAGGATGTCCGGTTCATCATCGACGATCAGCGCTCGGGGCATGGCGGCAGGCGTGGGGGCGGTCATTCCATGAACTCCTGGCGTGGAAAGCTGAGGCGGAAGCGGCTTCCGCCTTGCTCCGCGGCATGATAGTGGAGGCCGAGCTGGTTGGCCTCCGCCAGCTCCCGCGCCACGAACAGGCCCAGACCATGGCCTTGGGCGCTGGTGGTGAAGAAGGGCTCGAACAGGTGTTCCTGCACCTCGGGCGCTACGCCCGGGCCGCGGTCCACGACATCCAGAACGGGCAGGCGGCGGGGCCCTTGGCGGTGGGTCTCGATGCGCACGAACCGCTCGCCGGAGGGGGCTCGCCCATGCTGGAGTGCGTTGTCGAGCAAAATGGTCAGGATCTGCTCGAGGTGTCCCGTATCGACGCGCACGTTCATGTCGGCATCAGTCGCGAGCTCGATTTGCGGGGCCTCGTCCTCGTGCAACTGGCGGTAATGGCGGAGGAAGTCCTCCAGCCAGGGGCCGAGCGCCACCGGCTCGGGGTGGGCGAGCTTGCGTCGGGAGGTGGCGAGCACGTTCTCGACGATGCGGTCGATGCGCGCCACCTGCTTGCGGATGATGTCGAGCAGCTGCCTCTCCTGCACATCATGCAGGCCTTCCTCGAGGAGCTGGCCGGCATGGCCGATGGCGCTCAAGGGGTTGCGGATCTCGTGGGCGATGCTCGCGGTCAGCCGTCCCAGCGCGGCCAGTTTGGCTTGCTGAAGCTGCTCCATCAGACTCGCATCATCCTCGAGGAACAGGGCAACGGGGCCGTGGGGCGAGGCGTCGAGGGGGGTGATGCGCACCTGCAGCCGCTCGGGTTGTTCGATGCGGAAGGTGGCCTGCCCGTCCTCCGGCTGCTGGCGCCAGGCCCGTAGCGCCTCCAGCAGTTCCGGATTGATCTCGGTCAGCGGCTTGCGCCGTTCGGCGGTATCCAGCCAGGGATTCCGTCCCACCGGCATGGTCTCGGCTTCTCCCTGAGGTGGTGCCGCGGGCGGAGTCTCGCAGTGCAACAGGCGCAGGGCGGCCCGGTTGGCATGGCGGGCGAAGTCGTCGCCATCCACGATCAGCACCCCTTCGTCGGTGCGCTCCAGGATCAGCCGGTTGAGCTGCGTCTCGTTGGCGAGGTCGACGCCGCGCTGCTCGGCGAGCCGTTGGCTCGCCTCCAGGCGGCGGGCGAGGGTGCGGGCGAGGATGGCCACCGCGAACAGGGCCATGCCGATCACGCCGGCATGGGTGAACAGCACGTCGGCGCGCCCGTCGTTCCGGGCTTGCAGGGAGGCCAGGATGAGCAGCCAGACGCTGGCGAGGGCAGCGAAGGCCAGCGACTCGCGCCCGCCAAGCAACAGGCTGGCATAGGCGACGTTGGCCACCATCAGGATATGGATGTTTTCGTGGGACGTGCCTTGGGAGAAGCCGAGCAGGCCGAGAGCCAGGATGTCGATGGCCAGGCCAAGCTGCAGGCGCAAGGCGTAGCCCCCCAGGCGCAGCTCGTCCAGGGTCAGCAGCACGAAAGCGGCCAGCCCGTAGGCCGCGGTGATGAGCATGAACGGGTCGGCGCGCGGCAGCGTAAGAGGGTCGGTCTCGCCCAAGAAGGTGTGGATGGCCATCAGCAGGGCGGCGAGGGTCAGGCGGTAGGCGTTGAAGAAGCGCAGGGCGCGCCAACTGGGGGCGGGGGTGCCCTGGCCCTCGCCGAAGGTCAGGTCACTGCGTTCAGCCGTGCTCATCGGGGATGACGCTCCTGCCATCGGTGCGCATGCTGGGCCGAGCAGAAGGCCCTCCCGTTCAGCCGCACGGATTCCTTCTCGGGCAGCACCAGTCCGCACTCGGCGCAGCGCACGGTGCGGATGGGGGAGGCTGGGGGCGCCTGCGGCGGGCTTGCGCAAGCGTCGCGCGGCGGGCGTCCGCGGGTGCGTCGCCAGCGATAGAACAGGACGGCGCCGAGGATCAGGCTGAGCAGGATGACGTAGCGCATGGGCTAAATGTACTCCAGCTGATCGGCGTTGTCCCCGCTGCCCGATTCCATCAAAATGTCACGTTCATTCGAAATCACTCCTGTAAGGCGGAATGCGCGATGAATCTGCACGAATATCAGGCCAAGGCCCTGCTGCGTGAGGCGGGGGTGACGGTGCCCGAAGGGCGTGTGATCCGCGCGATCGAGGATGTGGATGCGGCGCTCGATGCCCTGGGCGAGGGGCCCTGGGTGATGAAGGTGCAGGTGCACGCCGGTGGGCGCGGCAAGGCGGGCGGGGTGCGCGTGGTGCGTAGCCTCGATGAGGCCAAATCCTTTGCCGATGGCTGGTTGGGGCGCCGCCTGGTCACCCTCCAGACCGGCCCCGCCGGCCTGCCGGTCGAGACGCTCTACCTCGAACCCGCCACCGCGATTGCGCGCGAGCTCTACCTGAGCCTGATCATCGACCGCGCCACCTCGAAGGTGACCTTCATCGCCTCCGACGCGGGCGGCATGGACATCGAGGAGGTCGCAGCGAAGACCCCCGAGCGCATCCATGCCCTGAGCGTGCACCCCGCCGCGGGGCTGATGCCGTTTCATGCGCGCAGGCTTGCCTTTGCCCTCGGCCTCGAAGGCGCGCAGGCCAAGGCCTTCGGCCAGATGCTCAAGGGCCTGTACGAGGTCTTCACCCGCAAGGACGCGAGCATGCTTGAGGTCAACCCGCTGGCGGTGACCGAGGCGGGCGAGCTGCTCGCCCTGGACGCCAAGTTCGTGCTCGATGACAACGCCGGCTTCCGTCAGAGCGCCATCCTCGAGATGCGCGACGAGGCCCAGGAAGACCCGCGCGAGCGCGAGGCGGTCAAGCACGGCCTCAACTACGTCACCCTCGACGGCGACATCGCCTGCATGGTGAACGGCGCGGGCCTCGCCATGGCGACCATGGACCTCATCCAGCTCGAGGGCGGCAGGCCGGCCAACTTCCTTGACGTGGGCGGCGGCGCGACTGCCGAGCGCGTGGCCGAGGCGTTCAAGCTGATCCTCTCGGATGGCAAGGTGCGCGCCATCCTCATCAACATCTTTGGTGGCATCGTGCGCTGCGACCTGATCGCCGAAGGCATCCTGCAGGCGGTGCGCGAGGTGGACCTGCGGCTGCCTCTGGTGGTGCGCCTGGAAGGCACCAACGCCGAGCAGGGCCGCGCCCTGCTGGCGCAGTCCGGCCTCACCATCATCGCCGAGACCGATTTGACCCGTGCCGCGCAGGCGGCCGTCCGCGCGGCCCAAGGGGAGATCTGACATGGCCATCCTCGTCGACAAAAACACCCGCGTCATCTGCCAGGGCTTCACCGGCAAACAGGGCACCTTCCATTCCGAGCAGGCCATTGCCTACGGCACCCGCATGGTCGGCGGCGTCACCCCGGGCAAGGGCGGCAGCACCCATCTGGGACTGCCCGTGTTCGACACCGTGCATGATGCCGTGCGCCAGACCGGGGCGGAGGCGAGCATGATCTACGTGCCCGCGCCGTTCGCCGCCGACGCCATTCTCGAGGCCGCCGACGCCGGCATCCGCCTGATCGTCTGCATCACCGAGGGCATCCCGGTGCTGGACATGCTCAAGGTCAAGGCGGCGCTGAAGGACTACCCGGACACCCGCCTGGTCGGCCCGAACTGCCCCGGCGTGATCACGCCGGGGGGCTGCAAGATCGGCATCATGCCGGGATATATCCACAAGCCGGGGGCGATCGGCATCGTCTCCCGCTCCGGCACCCTGACCTATGAGGCGGTGCACCAGACCACCGGCGCGGGCCTTGGGCAGAGCACCTGCGTGGGGATCGGCGGCGACCCCATCCATGGCATGAACTTCATCGACTGCCTGCGGCTGTTCGAGGCCGACCCGCAGACCGAGGGCATCATCATGGTGGGTGAGATTGGCGGTAGCGCCGAGGAAGAAGCGGCCGAGTTCATCCAGGCGGAGGTCAGCAAACCGGTGGTGGCCTACATCGCCGGGGCCACGGCGCCCAAGGGCAAGCGCATGGGCCACGCCGGGGCGATCGTCGCAGGCGGGCAGGGCACCGCCGAGGCCAAGTTCGCTGCCCTGGAGGCCGCAGGCGTACACATCGTGCGCTCCCCCGCCCAGATGGGCGCCAGGATGGCCGAAGTCTTGGGGCGTGGCTGATTGAGCGGGGTCTTGGCTCCCCTCCCCCTTGACGGGGGAGGGGCTGGGGGAGAGGGTGAGTCGCGTCGGACTTCGTCGCAAGGTCTCCGTATCGCCCTCGCCCAGCTCAACCTGCTGGTGGGCGACATCGACGGCAATGCCAGCAAGATCATCGCCTGGACCCGCCATGCGGTCGAGCAATACCAGGCCGATCTGATCCTCTTCCCCGAGCTGGCCCTGACCGGCTACCCGCCGGAGGATCTGCTCAAGCGCGCCGACTTCATGACCGCCTGTGAGGCGGCGGTGGAGCGCCTGCGGCGTGAGATCCCGCACGGCATCACCGTGGTCCTCGGCCTGCCCGAATGGTGTGAGGGCCAACGCTACAACAGTGCCCTCGTCCTGCGTGATGGGGCCATCCTCGCCCGCTACCGCAAGCAGCACCTGCCCAACTACGGGGTGTTCGACGAGCTGCGCTACTTCACCCCGGGCACCGAGCCTTGCGTCTTTGCCCTGCAGAGGGGGGAGGGTGAGCCGCTGAGCTTCGGCCTGACCATCTGCGAGGACATCTGGCACCCCGAGCCCATCGCCCAGGCCAAGGCCGCGGGGGCGCAGCTCATCCTCAACCTCAATGCCTCCCCCTACCAGCACGACAAACCCAGTCTGCGCGAGCAGGCCCTGCGCGCCCGCGCAGCCGAGACCGGTCTACCCATCGTCTACGTTAACCTGATCGGCGGGCAGGACGAACTGGTGTTCGATGGCGGCTCCCTGGTCATGGATGCCGAGGGCTGCATCATCCACCGCCTGCCCATGTTCGAGGAGGCGCTGGGCTGCATCGAACTCTCCCCCCTCTCCCTTGAGGGGAGAGGGGCCGGGGGAGAGGGTGAAGAGCTTTCTCCCAAGGCTCAACGTTTTGCCATACACCCCATCGACGGCCTCACCGTCGCCCCCCTCGACGAAACCTGCGCCATCTACCGCGCCCTGGTCCTCGCCATCCGCGACTACGCCCACAAAAACGGCTTCAAGGGCGCTTTACTGGGCCTCTCCGGCGGTATCGACTCAGCCCTGACCCTGGCGCTGGCCGTCGATGCCCTGGGTGCGGACCAGGTCGAGGCGGTGATGATGCCCAGCCGCTACACCGCCGACATCAGCCAGCTCGACGCTGCAGCCGAGGCCCAGGCCCTCGGCGTGGCCTACCACGTGGTGCCCATCGAACCTGCCTTCACCGCCTTCCAGCAGATGCTCGCCCCAGTGCTGCACGGCCGCCCCTCGGGCACCACCGACGAGAACCTCCAGGCCCGCTCGCGCGGCGTGGTGCTGATGGGGCTCTCCAACGCCACCGGCAAGCTCTTGCTCACCACCGGCAACAAGAGCGAGATGGCGGTCGGCTACGCCACCCTCTACGGCGACATGGCCGGCGGTTTCGCCCCGCTCAAGGACGTGCCGAAGATGCTGGTCTTCCGCCTGGCCCGTTACCGCAACACCCTCGCGCCCGTCATCCCCGAGCGGGTCATCACCCGCCCCCCCTCCGCCGAACTGCGCCCCGACCAGAAGGACGAGGACAGCCTGCCGCCCTATCCGGTGCTGGACGCCATCCTCGAGGCCTACATCGAGCGCATGGAAGGCCTCCCCGAAATCGTCGCCCGCGGTTTCGACGAGGCGCTCGTTGCCCGCGTCATCCGCATGGTGGACCTGGCCGAATACAAGCGCCGCCAGGCCCCGCCTGGGGTCAAGATCACTTCCCGCGCCTTCGGCCGCGAACGCCGCTTCCCGATCACCAACGGGTTCAGGCGCTGAGGGCCAGTCCCCCTTCGCCTTGTCTGCTAGATTTTGAGAGTGCCCCTTGGTGAAGGCTCAGGGCACTTTTCAATGCATGCGTGAGCTGGGGGAGGGTGATGGCCGGATCATGGCATCCAGCCCGGTCAGGGGGCGGGCAGCCTGAGCTTCTGTCATGGGGGCCGTGGATCGCGGTCCTGTTCGCCTGCCTGCCTTATGCCCTCGGCTTCCCCCAAGGGGATGACGGCGGTCGTGAGGCGGTGCGCATCGCGGAGTATCTGCATGCGCTGGAGGATGGCCAGTATCCCCCCTATTGGGCCTCCAATTTTTACGGCGGGTATGGCTCGCCGGTCTTTCTTTATTACGCCCCTCTTTTTTCCTTCGTTGCGGCGATCTTGTCGAAGGTGACGCACTCCTTCGCATCAGGCGGCATTCTGGCGGCCTGTTTCTTTACTGCGGTAGCCGCCGTCTCCATGCATGCCTTGATGCGGGAGATCCTGGGGCGGGGTGATGCGGCCGCTGAGGCAGGCGCGCGGATCTCCGTCTACTTCTATGTGCTGAGTCCCTATCTCCTGGTGGACAAGTTCGTGCGCGGGGCCAATGCCGAATTTACTGCGCTGGCCCTTCTGCCCATCGTCCTGTTGGGGCTTCTGCGCGTCGGGCGGGAGCCCTTGCAGGGCGTCCTGATCCTCTCCAGCGGTCTGGCGCTCGTGATTCTTGCGCACAATCTGACCGCCTTGATCGCGTTAGCCCTGCTTGCGCTCGCAGCCGTCGTGCTTTATCGCCCCTGGGATGATGGGGGCTGGCGCGGACTCGGATACGTGGCTTTGGGGGTGGCCTTCGGGCTCGCTCTCTCGGCTTTTTTCTGGTGGCCGCTCATCGTTTTCTTGCCCGGGGTGAGGATGGGCGACCTCACGGGGTTGTTCGCCTTGGATGCCTTCATGACGCCGCTCGCGTTGTTCGGAGTTGGGCATCCTTTTACGTTTGGTCCGCTCATCCCCTTCATCCTGGTCCTCGCCGTGATGATCTACTTCCAGGGAAAAGTCGAGGGGCGTACACAACAGGTGCTGCTTTTCGCCCTGAGTACAGCGGGTTTGAGTTTGTTTCTCCAGTGGCCCATCAGTCTCCCCCTTTGGGAATCGATCGAAGCCTTGAAGATGTTCCAGTTTCCTTGGCGCATGATGGGAGTCTTGGCTCTTGTCTCGGCCATGGCGGGCGGCATGATCGTCTATGCCTGGGGGCAGGTCTGGACCAACCGGTCCCGAGGCGTGCTTGAGTATTTGATTTTGGCGCTTGCCGTAAGCGTCGCCATCATGGGGCTCATGCGGACCCTTCCATTCATTTGGAGATTGGATATGAGCCTTGAGGGACTCTCAGCGCACGCTGTGCGCGAACGCGATGTGCGTGCGACCTCCCGTCATGAATATCTTCCCCCGGGCGCCCAGCTGGAGAGCCGGAGTCCTCCCTCGCAGGTCGAGATCAGAACGGGTGATCGGCTCGAGGCGGTCATTCTGGCCTGTCGGGAGGGGGGGGAGATGGCGTTGACGGTAGATTTGAATGAGCCAAGGTCGCTTCGATTTCCCGTATGGGGGGCTGATGTGTGGGCGGTCAGGCTCAATGGCAGGGGCGTCGCCTATCGAACCGATGAAATCGGCAGTATGGAGGTCGATCTTCCCGCGGGGCACCATGAGGTGCGCCTGATGTCGCGCCCTCCACAAGCCAGGATATGGGGTGTAGGAGTCAGCATGGTCTCATGGGGGGTGTGGCTCATCCTGGCCCTGCATGGTTGGAGGCAGCGTCGAGAGACGACTTGATTGCCTTGTCCATCAGCACGTTAGCCGGCCCTGACGCTTCGCTCGTGTGGCAGCTTGAGACGTGAGCGCGCCCGTTGATTGGCGCGCTGTGGATGTCTGAACTATCCTCGATCCCAGGATGGCTTGGAGCGGGGGATGCAAGGGGTCAAGATTGATGTAGGGCGTTTTGATCTGGCAGGGCTTGCTCTCTTGACGCTGCTCACCCGCGTGCCATTCATGAGCAGCGCGCCGTATGACATGGACTCCGTCAACTTTCTCCTCGGTATCGCCCACTACAGCCCAGAGCTGCACCAGCCTCATCCGCCCGGCTATTTCCTCTACATCATGGCGGGACGGCTCATCGCCGCTCTGGTGGGGGATGCCCATCTCGCCCTCCTGATCCTATCCATCGTGGCTACCATGCTCGCGGCGTGGGGCGTCTATGCCTTGGCGAAGCTTTGGTATGGCGTGTTGGCGGCCCGCTTCACTGCTCTGATCCTGATCTTTTCCCCTTTGGCCTGGTTCCATGGCGAGGTGGCGTTGACCTATGCCGTGGAAATGGCCTTTTCGGCATGGATCGGATGGTGGGCGTGGCGGTTGTGGCAGGGCGAGCAGCGTTTGGCGATCCCTCTTGCCCTCCTGCTGGCGCTCGCGGCCGGCTTTCGTCAGTCCACGGCGCTCTTTCTCCTTCCGCTGCTGGTGCTCGCGCTCTCCACATCCTCGTGGCAGGTAGGATGGCGTGCGGTGCTGGCCTTCGTTCTCGGCTGCTTGGCCTGGTTTATTCCCATGGTGGAGGCTGCTGGCGGCGGAGCGGTGTATTTCCAGTCCCTCATCGACTTGTGGGAGCGTGTGCCGGCATCCCGCACGGTCATGTCTCACGATGTGGATGGCTTTGAGCTGGCGCTCACAAGGCTCGCGCTTGTGGTGACCGGGATGGTGCTCGCGCTCGGTGCGACGGTCATGCTCCTTATGCCGAGCTATCAGCCCGCGATCGGGCGCTCAAGGAAGGTGTTCCTTCTGGTGTGGATGGTTCCCGCGCTGGCGTTTTTTGTGCTTGTGTTTCTCCATGCCGCGAACATGGGCTACCTGTTGTTATTGGCGCCGCCCTTGTTCGTCCTTGCCGGTGGCGCGTTGGCGCATTTGTGGCAGAAGGATGTGGCAACTCCCTTGGGGGGAAAGATCTCCATCCTGCTCGTCGCAGGAGTGATCAACGGGGCGATCTTTATCGCATCGCCAGCTTATTTGTCCTATGCATCCATTGCCCAGCATGATCGGTTCATGCAGTCCCTTCCTCTCATGATCCAGCGTCATGGTGGGGCGGGGGTTGATGCCGTTATTGCGCTGGATGAGCATTTCTACGGCTTCCGGCATCTTGGCTATGTTTTGCCAGATCGACTGACGCTGCTGTTCCCGGAGATGGACTCAAGGGGGCAATGGCGGATTTTCTCCATGAATCATGGGGAAACACGGTGGCTTGAGTGCCTTCCACGGGAGGGCTTTTCTTTGCTCGTCGCCTCGCTGGCCAACCGGCCGAAGATCGACTATTTCCAGACCATCCTGCCGTCGGATCAGGTGACGTGGTCTGAAGAGTCCGGCATTGTCCTGATTCATCTGCCCTCCTCCCTGCTTCCCCGTTTGTATCCCGAGTTCGCCCGCCAGTCAGTCTGCGGGGGTGGTGCATGATGGCCCTCCGGCCTCTGGCCATCGCCTTCGTGCGCTTTTCCGGCGTTGGAGCAGTGGCCACGGCGGTTCATTTCGGCGTCCTGACCCTTCTGGTCGAGGCACAGATGGCTGCGCCACTGGCAGCCTCTCTGGTGGGGTTCGTGAGCGGAGCGCTGGTGGCCTACGTGATGAATTATTACCTCACCTTCGGTTCCGACCTGCCTCATCGGCACACGCTGTGGCGTTTTCTCGTTGTGGCCTTGGTCGGCATGCTGCTCAACATGGCGCTCATGGCGATCATGCTCAATCTGGCCGGGGCTCATTATCTGCTTGCACAGGTGATGGCGACCGCCGTGGTTCTGCTGTGGAACTTCCTCATGAATCTTGTTTGGACTTTCCGTGGGACGGCCCATGCTGCGAGATGAATTGCCGCTGATTTCTGTCATCGTGCCGTTCTTCAATGAGGAGGACGGTCTTGTCCGTCTCCATGAGCGGCTCAATGCAGTGTTGCTTGCGTTACCGGTGCGCTCGGAAATTCTCTACGTGGATGATGGCAGCACCGATGATGGGCGGCGGATCGTGGAGCAACTGAGGTCGCAGGACCCTCGCATCGCCCTTCTGTGTCTTTCGCGCAATTTCGGCAAGGAGATCGCCATGACCGCCGGTCTCGACCATGCGGCAGGTGATGCCGTGGTGATCATCGATGCCGACCTTCAGGATCCGCCCGAGCTCATCCCTCAGCTGCTGGAGAAGTGGCGGGAAGGCTATGACGTGGTCTACGCCACGCGTATGGAGCGGGAGGGGGAGACCTGGCTGAAGAAGGCCTCTGCCAGCGCGTTTTATCGCGTCATCCACCACGCCGCCAATTTCGACATCCCGCGCGACACGGGGGATTTCCGCCTGCTCAGCCGCAGGGCGGTCGATGCCCTGAAGCGTCTGCCGGAGCAGCATCGTTTCATGAAGGGGCTGTTTGCCTGGATCGGTTTCCGCCAGATCGGGGTGCCCTATCACCGCGAGCCGCGTCATGCCGGGGCGACGAAATGGAATTATTGGAAGCTCTGGAATTTCGCCCTGGAGGGCATCACCTCGTTCACCACGGCCCCCTTGCGGCTGGCCTCCTACCTCGGCGGAGTGATTGCTTTGCTGGCCTTCGCCTACGGTTTGTGGATCGTGATTGACACCCTGGTTCATGGCAACCAGGTGCCCGGTTACCCCTCCCTGATGGCCGTGGTGCTGTTCCTCGGGGGCATCCAGCTGATCTTCATCGGCATCCTCGGTGAATACCTCGGTCGCATGTTCGACGAGAGCAAGCGGCGCCCCCTCTATCTGGTGGCGGACTACCATCCTTCATCGCAATCTTTGTCGGATAAGGCATGAAACTCACCCCTGTCCTCGCCTGGTTTACCCTACCAAGACTCGCCTTTGCCATTCTCTTCCTTGCCCTGTTGGTGACCCGCGACCTGTGGGATCCGGACTATTTCTGGCATCTGGTGACGGGGCAGTACATCGTCGAGCATGGCGAAATCCCCCGCGCCGACATCTTCTCCTTCACCCAGCCGGGCAAGCCTTGGGTGGCCCATGAATGGCTGTTCCAGGCGTTTCTTTACTTGATCCACGCAGGTTTTGGGGATTGGGGCGTGAAGTTCATCACCGCCTTCCTGCCGATGCTTGCCTTGTATCTCGCCTATCTCGCCGCCCGCATCGTCCAGCCGTCGGGGTGGATGCCCCTGATTCTCGCTCTGGGGCTCTTGATCTTGCTGACCAGCTTCAGCTCGCCCCGCCCCCAGCTGATCAGTTTTGTCATGTTCGCGGCCTATCTTCTGGTGCTCATCCGCATCAAGTACGCCGGGGCGTCCCTCCGCTCCCTGCTCTGGCTGCCGCCGTTGATGGCGGTGTGGGTCAATATGCATGGCGGGTATGTGGCCGGGTTTGCGTTGGTGACGCTGTTCGCGATGACCGAAGCCATCCAGGCATGGTACGGCGGATGGCGGAAGGATGACGGCGTACGGCTGCGGATGATGGCCCTCGTCCTGCTTGGTATGCTGCTCGCCTCGGCCGTCAACCCCGATCATGTGCGGCACTGGCTCTATCCCTTCGAGGTCATGGCCATGGAGGCCTCACGCAGCATGATCAGCGAGTGGGCCAGCCCCGACTTCCACGATTTGTCGGGGAAGTTCTTCCTGATGTTGGTGTTCGCCTACTTCTTCCTCTCTGCTTGGCGTACCTCCCGTCCTGACCTGACCGAATTGGCCTTGCCGGCGTTTTTCATTCTGGCAAGCCTGGTGGCCGTTCGACATCAGCCCTTGGCCTTGCTGGTCTTGCTGCCGTTCATGGCTCGGGCCTGGCAGGACCTGCCCTTCCAGGCGGTGCAGCAGCGGTTTGGCCCGCTCGTGCGGTGGTGGCAGCGGCGACGGGGCAGCGAACTGGGCGCGAAGGAGGGGGCCCTCAATGTGCTCCTTCTGCTGGTCGTCGTGATGGTGCTGGTGGCGTACTACCCTGCCCATCAGCAGTCCTGGCAGGAGCGGCGCGATCGTTTCGCGCCATTTAGCGCGGTCGATTTCATTGAGTCACAGCACCTCAAAGGCAGGATCTTCAGCACCTACCACTATGGAGGTTATCTGATCTACCGGCTCTATCCGGGGCGCAAGGTGTTCATTGACGGTCGGGCGGACATGTACGGGGACGACTTCCTCAAGGAGCATGGGCGGATCTATGGCGGTCAGGTGGGGTGGGATAAGGACTTCGACAAGTGGGACATTGATCTTGTCCTGACCGAGCTGGACGCACCGATCAGGCAATTGCTGCTGGCCCGGGGCGACTTTGTGTCCGTCTACCAGGATGAGTACAACGGCGTGCTTGCTCGGCGCACCATGGTTGAACAGGCGAGCAAAAATCGTCCTTGACGGATGCCGGGATGGCTTCTAGAAGATAACTGAGAGGTTGAGAATCCTTTCCCGTCGGTTCTACTGGCGGCGTCCCCAAGTCGTTCAAGAGGATCATGAGATGAAAGCACTGATGAACAAGTTTATGCGCGATGAATCAGGCGCAACGATGGTCGAATACGCCATCCTGGTTGCCTTGATTTCCGTTGCGGCGATCGTGGTCATTCAGGTTCTTGGCGCGAAGATCAACAACGTCTTCAACAACGTGCAAAGCAAGATCAACGCCTGATCGTGCTGGTGAGGGGGTTCGCCCCCTCACTTGTTTCTGCCATGTATTAAAAATGTGGATGTGCAGGCATGGTTAAGCGTTTTCTTCGTGACGAATCCGGCGCGAGCATGGTCGAGTACGCCATCCTGGTCAGCCTGATCTCCATCGCGGCCTACGCGGTCATTTACACCCTTGGGGTCAAGCTGGAGGCGTCCTACAACAGCTCCACCCAGAAAATGACCAATGCCGGCATCTGATCCCCCTCCCCGAAAGGCCTTTCCTGCCCCCATGGGTCGCCATGGCGCTGCGTGGGGAGAGGTTTTCCGGGGCGGCGATTCGGGACATTCCCTGACGACCACGAGAAGTTTTCTTGCACGACGCTGTTTATCTTGGGCTGCTGGCAGCCCTCTTCATTCCCGCCGTCATCACTGACATCCGTGACCGGCGCATCCCCAATGTCCTGACCCTGCCGTTCTGGTTCATCGGTATTGCCGCGCACGCTGTCCTGGACGGGTTGCCGGGGCTGAAGGAGGCCGGGCTCGGCTGGCTGATCCTCTTTGCCATGACCTTACCGTTCTGGTTGCTGGGCTGGATGGGGGCGGGGGATGTGAAGCTCATGGCGGCCGTCGGGGCGCTGGTCGGGGCGGACCTTGCCCTGGATGTCCTGCTCGGCATCGTCTTGACCGGCCTTATCCTGGCCGTCATCCAGCTCATCCGCCATGGCCTGTTGCTGCAGTCCCTGCGCAGGTTCATCGCCATCTTCGGCTTCAGTATGGCAGCGGGTCGCCCGACCTACATCGAACCCGAAAGCCGCGAGCGTGGCCTGATTCTCCCTTACGCCATCCCTATTGCCATCGGCACCCTCGCGGCGCTGGTTTTTAGGCTATACATCTATTGAGGCGCCCGTGGGGTGCCGGGGTCATGTGGGCGTTCCCTGCATGATGCGAACAAACAGGGAGAGCACCTGCGTATGCCGTACGACGATATGCCGGCCACGTCGGAAACCGCGTCACTGTTCAGTCATTTCCGACACAAGAAACTCGGGATCTCCGGAGCGCCTCGGGCGGTCATGGGGACGGTGTTCCCGTCCGCGCCCCTGTCGTTTGGCGATCTGGGGGTCGGCCCATCGCTGCTCAACAAGTTGATCCTCAAGCATCTGCTGGTCGGGGGGGCGCTGCGCAACGATGAGCTGGCCCAGCGCCTTGCCATCCCTCTCTCCCTGCTCGACGAGCCGACCACCTTCCTGCGCAAGGAAATGATGGTCGAGGCGCGTGGTGAGGGCTCGGCCGGCATATCGGGCGTGATGCGCCTGAATTTGACGGAGCGGGGATACCAGCGGGCCCGCGCCTACCTGGAGGAAAACTGAACTGGTGATTATCGTCACCCCGCGCCTGGTCAAGCCCGTACCTGCGGGACAACTGAAGACCCCGGCCGACCAGTTCGTGCCCCCGAGTGACTTTGACCAGTATCTGATGGGGACACTGGAAGGCCCACGCTCGGCAGCTCCTGCTCCGGCAGCGAAGGAGCAGGGCGCCGGGACGCCCGCTTCCCGGGGCGGTGGCACCGATGGCACCTATGGACATCAACTCTAAGGGGATGAGGACATGCGCAAGACCAACACCGTGATCGCCCTCATCATCCCGCTGGCCCTTATCGGGCTGGCGGGGTGCACGGGCAACCAACAGACCCTGCGCGCCGATTTCGGTGAAGCCGTCAAGGCCAATACCGCCATGCAGACCATCAATCCGACGGCCGGGCAGGCGGAGGTGCCGGTAGCCACCCGCGATGGGCAACGCACCGAAAACATCATGGATGCCTACCGGAAGGATACGGGCAAGCCCGATACCACGACGACGGGCACGCGCATCATCCAGGGGATACGTTAACGCCGGACCTGAGGGCGCAGTCCCCACAAGACGGAGGTCGAGGAGACGCTATGAACATCATCGGACCCATGCGAGTCACCCAGCGCGGGGCGGTGCTCGTCTTTCTCGCGATCGGCATCGCCCTGTTGATTGGCGTGGCGGCCCTGGCGGTCGACCTGGGGCGCCTCTTCGTCCTCCACACGCAGATGCAGAACGCCGTGGATGCCGCGGCGCTGGCCGCAGCGACCGAGCTCGACCAGTACGACAATAGCCAGGATGGTGGGCGGGGTGGGGCGCGTGATCGCGCCCGGCGGGCGGCGCGCGACCTCCTCAGTCATCAGAGCGCCTTGGTCAAGGCGGATCCGCAGCTATTGCAGGATCTGGATGTCAGCGCAACTTCGCCTAACTTCCGGTTTTACTGCTATATCGGCGAATCGACCGCTTCGCTGACCGAATCGTGCGACTTGGCCACGCCGGTGCCCGCACCGGGCGAGCCGGGGAAATATCTCGCCTCCAGCGATCATGACGCGCATTACGTCCGTGTCACCTTGAACGAGCGCAAGATCGACCTGTTCTTCCTGCCGGTGCTGCAGGCCTGGCCGATCAACGCCGCCGCACCGACCGAGGCGGCCCGCAAGACCACCGCCCTTGCCGGCAGGCGCTGGTATGCCTGCAACTACCCGCCGCTGATGATTTGCGACCCCTTCGAGAACAACGCTGCAGGCACGGGCAGCCGCAACCTTGCTGAGGCGGTGGCGCGTGGTGATTTGAACAAAGGCGATGTGGTGGTGCTGAAATACCAGGCCAATTCATGGGCCCCGGGGGATTTCGCCTTCCTCCTCCCCGGTGTGCCTGGGAGTTACGACACAGGGGCCAAGTCATTGGGGGACTACATTGCCAACCCCAGTAAACAGGCCTGTACCCCTCCCCTGGTGCATACCCGCACCGGTTCGGTCCAGAGCTGGCCGAACTGGGCGCTCGACACCTACTTCGATATCTACAAGAGCTACACCCCAGGCGACTCCAAGGCGGCCCCCAATGTGATCAACTTCCCGCCTCGGACCCTGGCCGATTACTCCGATGCCTCGGCCGTCAATGGCGCTTGGAAAGCTTACGATGCGGGGCGTGGGCGCTTCGCCAACTCGGCCTGGGATCGGGATGCCTATTGGGCGACTTATCATGCGCCCTTGGGGCATAGCAAACCGGGCACTTGGACGGTGGGGGCGCAGAGTGTCAACTGGAGCACGGCCTCCCGTTGGGAGGTCTACAACTGGGAGATCAGCGAAGGCAAGCTGCCCTGTACCGCTAACCCCACCAATGCGGATGGTACGCCTTATACCGACAAGGGAACGCCAGTCACCGTGGATTGCAGCCTGCCCAACCCGGCCGATGCCGAGAAGAACCCCGTCTGGTCCAAGTATCAGGCGGATGTGAGTGCCTCCTGGGTGGATGGCAAGCCTGAGCCTGGGCGCTTCGTCAACGATCCGAACCGCCGGGTGCTCTATGTGGCGGCCATCGACTGCGTCACCCAGAACATCAACGGCAGCAAGCCGGCGGTGGCTTCGGCCTTCGCCAAGTTCTTCATCCTCCAGGACTCGCAGGATTCGGCCAGTGAGAAAGTGAACTTCATCGCTGAGTTCATGGGGTTGGCGAACGAGAACGATGATGTCATCCACCATGAAGTGGTGCTGTATGAATAGGCCGCATCCAAGGCCCTCGCGCGGGGCCGTGATGGTCGAGTTCGCGCTCACGGTGATGATGCTGGTGGCTCTTGTGTTCGGCATCACGGAGTTGGGACGTGCGCTTTATCAATGGAACACCTTGACCAAGGCAGCCGAGGTCGGGGTGCGCTTTCTCAGCCGCGCCTACGATCAGCTCGACCCCCTGACCTGTGCCCCCAAGGCAGGGTGGGCGTCCAGTGTGACCAAGGCCAAGAACCTGGTCGTCTATGGTCAGGAGACGGCGACACCGCCGGCCCGCCTCCCTGGTTTGGCTCCCGCCAACGTATCCGTTCAGGTCTTGCCCTACAACGCGAGTTTCAAGGCTTGTCCGCTGCGCATCGACGTGACCGGGGTGCCCTTCGACTCCCCGGTCCTTGTCGGCCTGTTCGGATTCAATATCACCCTATCGGCGCATGCCGAGGAGAGGTACATCGGTGAATAGCCCCGCACGCAACAAGGGCCACCGTGCCATGCGCGGGGCCGCCCTGGTGGAGATGGCCATCAGCATCGTCCTCTTCCTGGTGCTCGTGTTCGCCATCATCGAATTCGCCCTGATCATCTTCGACTGGTCGCGAGTGGTGGAGGCCACCCGCGCGGCCACGCGCTTTGCGGTGGTCAATAACTCCGGCGTGACCTTACCGGACTGCCGGGATGCCACTGGGGCGTATCAGCCCAATACCATCACCATCGCCATCCCCTTCAACTGCACCACGGCGACGGATGCCTGCGCCATCGCCAAGCGCGTGCAGGGCATCGTCAACCTGGGCCTGCTCGATTCCTCGGCGGCATCCCTGAAAGTGACCTATAAGTGTTCTGACACCGGGTTTTCGTTGAGGCCCAACAGCATGGCGATCTACGAGGTCACGGTGGAGAGTCAGGGCTTCAAGCATCCCTTGGTCGTTCCGAAATTGCTGGGGCTTGCGGCGACATGGACCATCCCCGCGTTCTCCACCACGCGAGTCAGTGAGGACATGGAAACGCAGTGAGAGGTTTGCGGTGCAGCGGGACAGGAATGCAGGCGGTCAATGGACGGGTTGCATACAACATAGGAAAACCAGGATACAGCCATGATGAATTTGAAAGTGGTCGCACTGGTGATTCAGGAGTCCACCGCGCAGCAGTTGTTCTCATCGCTATCGCGCCTTGAGGGTGTTGACTTCGACCTGCGCATGCACAGGGAGGATGAACGGCCTCTTTCCTCCGTCGGCGTCGAAGAGTTGCCCGATGTGGTGATCCTGGAGATCAATGGACATCATGCCGAAGACATCACGGATGTAGAGCGCATCCTGCACGATCATGGCGACAAAGTGACCGTGTTTGTCACCGTCAAGGACGGAAACATAGACATCATTCGTCGCCTGATGCGGGCGGGGGTGCGGGATGTGTTGGTCCAGCCGATCCAGACCCAGGAGTTGGTCATCGAGATTACCCGCATCCTCTCCGAGAAGCGTGCCCGCCAATCCGCGGAGCAAGGACGGCAGGGGCACATCCTGTCCTTCCTCAATGCCAAGGGCGGCAGCGGTGGCTCGACGCTGGCGGTCAATGTCGCCCACGCCTTGGCCTCTCAATTCGATCTCAAGGTCGTCCTCGTCGACCTCGACCTCCAGTTTGGTGTCTGCGCCCTGTTTCTGGACCTCAAGCCGCAGGCCACGGTGCTCGAGGCACTCAACAACCCGGCGCGTATCGATCCGGTGTTCGTGCAGGCACTGCTGACCCCCTATGAAGGCGGATTGCGTGTGCTGGCCTCTCCGGCGGATGTCTCCATCTCGCCAGACATGGATCCGGATACCGTCAGCGCCTTGCTGCATGCCCTAGCGGCCGAGGCGGATGTTGTGATCGTCGATCTGCCTCGCCAGCTGCGGTCCTGGACCCTCGCGGTCATGCAGCTGTCCGATCCGTTGATGCTGGTGATCCAGAATACGCTCTCCACACTGCGCGATGCGCGTCTGCTTTTGGATGCGCTGCCTCGTCTGGGGGTGACGACCGAGCATGTCGAGTTCGTCAACAACCGCGCCATGGCGGACTCGCCCAGTGTCAGCATCGATCATCTGAAGGAGACCCTGTCCCGGCAGCAGATTCATCGCGTGCGCAATGACTTCGAGCTCGCCGTGCATGCCCAGGACATCGGCAGGCCGCTGGCCAAGGTCTCTGAGCGATCCCCCCTGACCAAGGATGTGTTTTCGCTTGCCGAACAGATCGCGGAACGCTATGGGGCGCAACCTGCATCCTCCCCGGGCTTGCTTAAGCGCCTCTTCAATATTCACTAACGAAAAGGATCGAGGGAAACGCCATGGCCATGTTCTCCCAGAACAGCAATCCCATGCCGGCCGCAGCCAAGCAGGTCGAGTCGACCCCTCAGATGCAGGAGATCAAGGGGCGGATTCATCGCCGCCTGCTGGATCGGCTCAACCTCAAGATCATCGATCAGCTCGAGGCGGGGGTCGTGCGTGCCCAGATCGGGGACATCGTGCGCGACCTGCTGGACGAGGAATCGATTCCGCTCAATGCGTCCGAACGGGCGCGCCTGATCGCCGAGATTCAGGACGAGGTGCTGGGCCTGGGGCCGCTGGAACCGCTGCTCGCCGACCCCTCCGTCTCCGACATCCTGGTCAACACCTACAAACAGGTGTACGTGGAGCGACGCGGCAAACTGGAAAAGACCAACGTCGTCTTCCAGAGCGACGACCACCTGCTGCGCATCATCGACAAGATCGCGAGCGGGGTCGGCCGCCGCATCGATGAGTCCTCACCGATGGTGGATGCGCGTCTGGCGGATGGTTCGCGCGTGAACGCGATCATCCCGCCCGCGGCGGTCGATGGCCCGATCCTCTCGATCCGCAAGTTCAGCGTGGACCCTTACATCATGAAAGATCTGGTGGGGTTCAAGTCCCTGACCCCGGGCATGGCCGAATTCATCAGTGCGGCGGTGAGGGCGCGGGTGAATATTCTCATCTCCGGGGGCACCGGCTCGGGTAAGACCACACTGCTCAATGCCCTCTCCGGTTTCATCCCGGACAACGAGCGTGTGATCACCATCGAAGACTCGGCCGAGCTTCAGCTGCAACAACCGCACGTGGTGCGCCTGGAGACCCGTCCCCCTAACATTGAGGGCAAGGGAGAAATCACCCAGCGTGACCTGGTGCGCAACGCCCTGCGCATGCGCCCCGACCGCATCATCGTCGGCGAGGTGCGTGGTGCTGAGGCACTGGACATGCTGCAGGCCATGAACACGGGCCATGATGGCTCGCTGACCACCATCCACGCCAACAGCCCGCGCGATGCGCTCACCCGCCTCGAGCACATGGTCGGCATGAGTGGTGTCCCCATTCCGCCGCTGGTGGTGCGTCAGCAGATTGCCGCGGCACTCAACCTGCTGATCGACGTGGAGCGCCTGATGGACGGCCGGCGCGTCATCACCAGTATCTCCGAGATCACCGGCATGGAAGAGTCGGTGGTGAACATGCAGGATATCTTCCGCTTCAACCAGAAGACGGTGGACGAGCATGGCCGGGTCATCGGCGAGTTCCGGGCCACGGGTATCCGTCCCATCATGCTCAAGCGCTTCCGCGAGCGCGGCATCGTGCTGGATGACGCCCTGTTCGATCCCGAACGCGTCTATCAATAGGGGGCGACATGGACAACACGCTCGTCATCATCGCATCCATCCTCGCCTTCATCGCCGTGGTCGTGCTGGTGGAAGGCATCTACCTTCTGGCGCGAAGTGTCCAGGAGGAAGGCGTGGCGCGTGTGCAACAACGCCTGCGCAACCTGTCCGCAGGAGGGGGGCATGGTGAGGACGTGGTGAAGCACCTGATCAAACAGCGCCTCCTCAGTGAAACGCCCGCGATCAACCGCCTCCTGCTCATGGTGCCCCGCGTCCACGCCGTCGACCACATGCTGGAGCAGTCCGGCCTTGATCTGACGGTCATGCGTTACATGGGCCTTCAGTTCATGCTGTCGGCCATGTTTTTCGCGGCCGGGATGCTGCTATCGAAGCTTCCCATGCCCGTGGTCCTGGGAGTGGCGGTGGTGGCGGGCTTCCTGCTGCCCCATTTCTATGTCGTCTCTCGGATGCGCAGGCGTCGCCTCAAGTTGACCGAACAACTGCCGGACGCGTTGGACTTCATTGCCCGCAGCCTGCGGGCCGGCAACCCCTTTTCCGCCTCCCTCAAGGCGGCGGCCCAGGAGATTCCGGATCCTCTGGGCAAAGAGTTCGGCATCACGTTCGACGAGCTGAATTATGGTCTTCCCCTCGAGGATGCCCTCCATAACCTTGGGCACCGGACCGGCAGCGAGGAAATGCATTATTTCATTACCGCCGTGATCATCCAGCGACAGACGGGCGGCAATCTGGCGGACGTGCTGAACCGCATTGCCGAGGTCATGCGCGCGCGTGCGCGGACCTTCCGTGAGATCCAGATCCAGGCAGCGGAAATGAAACTGTCGGCCCGCGTCCTGATCGGCTTGCCGTTCTTCGTGGCCGGCGTGCTCAGCATCTTCAATCCGAGTTATCTTGCCATCCTCTTCACCGAGCCGGCCGGGCGGGTCGTCATTGCGCTCCAGCTGTTCCTCATGCTGGTGGGCTACCTTGTGGTTCGCCGCATGATCAATTTCCGCGTGTAGGGGGAGGGAGCCATGCAGGATTTTTTCAACATGATGCCGGGTTTGCCCGAGGGCTGGCTGACCACGCTGAGTCTCATACTCGCCTTCCTTGCCACGGTGCTTCTGGTGATGGGGGTTCTCTCCGTTCTCATGGGCGGGCCGACGCCGATTGAGCGGCGTCTCGACTACGTGAAACGTCAGAGCGAGCAGCCCGAAAGACACCGTCGGACCCCCCACCAGGAAGGTGGGTTCGAAGTGCGTTGGTTGGAACCGGCCATGAAGCTGGCCCTGCCTTCCGAAGCCTGGAAGCGCTCAGAGACCCGGACGAAACTGATTCAGGCTGGCATCCGGCATCCCAACGGGGTGGCCTATTACTACGGTTTCAAGTTTTTGTTGGCCGTCGCGTTGCCCCTTCTTGCCTTGGTTCCGGTGCTGGTGATGGGGTATTTGGGCACCGTCGACAGGGTGACCTTGATTGCCATGGTCGTGCTGGCGGCCGTGGTGGGGTTCTATCTGCCCAACTTTTACGTTGCGCATCGCCGGGAGAAGCGCCAGCTCGAGTTCAGCGAAGGCTTTCCAGACGCGATGGACATGCTAGTGGTGTGCGTCGAGGCGGGGCTGGGGCTGGATGCGGCGATCCAGCGGGTGGGGGAGGAGATTGCCTTCGCCCACCCCGAACTCGCGATTGAGTTCCAGTTGGTCAGCCTGGAATTGCGTGCGGGAAAGAGCCGGGAGGATGCCCTCCGTTCGCTTGCCCTGCGCACGGGCATTGAAGAGGTCCAGGCGCTGGTCACGCTGTTGATCCAGGCTGAGCATTTTGGCACCAGCATCGCCGCAGCCCTGCGCACCCATGCGACCGAAATGCGCTCCAAGCGGATCGACCGGGCGCGCGAGAGGGCAGCCAAGCTGCCGGTCAAGCTGATCTTCCCGATCATCCTGTTTATCTTCCCCGCGCTCTTTCTCGTGGTGCTCGGGCCGGCGGTGGTGAGCATCTACAAGGGCTTTGTGACCGGTTTCGGGGGCTAGTTCACCGACCGGGAAGGAGTAAGGCTATGAACGCACGAGTTTCCAATCGGCCCCTTCTGGCGGCGGTGGGCGTTGTGATGGGTTCCCTGCTGGCTGGCTGTGCTGGCGAACCCATCATGCAGACGGAGGTGCGTCCCGTCTACCGGGTGCAGGGGGATGCGGCGGTGATGAGTTCCGGCTATGAGGCGGGATTGGCCCATTACGCTGCAGGTCGCTACGGTCTGGCGCTCGAGTCTTTCCAACAGGTGCTCGCCCGCCACCCCAACTCCATCAAGGCACTCAATGCCGTGGCGGCCTGCTATGACCGGCTGGGGCGGTTCGATGTGGCGATGCAGTACTACCACCGAGCCCTGGACATCGATCCGCGCTCGGCCCAGACCCTCAATAACATCGGCTATTCCCTCCTTTTGCAGGGGGAGAAGGAGAAGGCCGGACGTTATTTCGATCAGGCCCTTCAGGCCGAACCGGGGAATGTCCACGCCGAGGCCAACAAGGGGCTGCTGGCGAAGCCGGCTTCCGCTCCGCCCGAGCCTGCGGTCCCATCCCCGCAGCCGCAGCCGCAGCCGCAGCCGCAGCCGCAGCCAGCAGTGCAGCCAGCAGTGCAGCCAGCAGTGCAGCCAGCAGTGCAGCAGCCTGTCGTTCAGCTGTCCGTTGCGCAGACACCCTCTCCATCGCCGGCTTCCGTGGCGGGCGAATCCCGAGCCGCTGCCGCTGTGCCGTCCGAGGAGCCCTCTGGGCTGACGCTGGAGGTGTCCAACGGCAATGGTCGCACCGGCATGGCAGCCTTGGTGCGCGAAGTGATGCGCGCAAGGTTCGGCGAGCAGGTGCCGCACATCACCAATGCGGACCGCTTCAGCTATCCGCGTACCCAGATCCTCCATCGCCCGCAAGCGGCGGCGCTTGCCCGTCGCCTCGCAGAGCGCCTGGGCGTCGATGCCGAGCTGCGCGAGGTGGCTGCGGATGCCGGGCGCACCGATGTCAAGGTCATCCTCGGCCGCGACGTGCTGCCGCGCGAGGGAGCGCTGAGGGCGATGGTGACCGAAGCGAAGCGCCATTGAGATGGGGGGGCATCTGCCGATACAGCGCCTGCTCTTTCCGCTCCTCGGGCTGACCGTTGCCCTGCTGGCCACGGGCTGCGCCACGCTGCCCGAGGGTAAGGATGGTTCCAATTCGTCCGTCGCCCTGACCACTCCGGATCGGCTGCATGAGGCTGAGCTGGCCGCGCAGGAAGGGCGCCTGGACGATGCCGGTCGCCGTTATCGCGAGATCCTCGCTGTGGAGCCCGACCAGGCCGAGGCCTTGCTGGGCTTGGCCAACGTGGAGATGCGTCTGGAGCGATGGCGGGATGCAGAGGTTCTCTATGCCCGCCGCCTCCGCCTGAATGACAGGGATGCCAATGCCCTGGAGGGGCGGGGCTTGAGCCTGATGCGCCTGCGTGAACCTGCGGAAGCGAAGGTGATGCTTGAGCGCGCGGTGGCCGTCGATCCCATGCGCTGGCGGGCATGGCATGCCCTCGGGCTGCTTGCCGACCGGGCGGGGACGCATGCAGAAGCGGAGGCGGCCTACCGCAAGGCTCTAGAGGTTATGCCCGCGCATCCGGCCCTCATGAACAGCCTAGGGTACTCGCTGATCCTCGCCCGCCGCTTCGATGAGGCCGAAAGGGTGCTGCGCGAGGCCTTGCGTCATGCCCCGGACAGCCCCCGGCTGAAGGGCAACCTGGCCCTGTCCATCGCCTGGCAGGGGCGTTATGAGGAGGCGCTCAAGCTGCTACGCGGTGATACCGACCGTGAGGCGGCCATGGCCTACAACGACGTGGGCTATGTGGCGATGCAGCGTCAGGATTGGCCGACGGCGATCCGCTTTTTCGAGAAGGCCCTGGATCTTAGTCCCACCTATTACCAACGCGCCGCGGACAATCTCGAGCGCGCGCGGCAACAGGCCCGCGAGGCGCGACCGGCCCCATAGCTTCGGCCACCATCGCTCCTCGCAGCCTCGCCATGACTCCCACCGTTGTAGGAGGCCCGCCCCGGGCCGATGAACCGGCGTTCGTTCGCGCCGGGGGCGGCGCTCCTACGGATCCCCGCTGCCTGTCCTACGACGCCTCGAAGAACCGCCGCAGATAACGCCCGGTGTGCGAGTGTTCCATCCGGGCCACCTCGCGCGGGGTACCCTCGGCAATGATCCTCCCGCCGCCCTTGCCGCCCTCGGGGCCGAGGTCGACGATCCAGTCGGCGGTCTTGATCACGTCCAGATTGTGCTCGATGACCACCACCGTGTTGCCGGCATCGCGCAGGGTATGGATCACGCGCAGAAGCTGGGCCACGTCGTGGAAGTGCAGGCCGGTGGTGGGTTCGTCGAGGATGTAGAGGGTGCGCCCGGTGTCGCGCTTGGACAGCTCCTTCGCCAGCTTCACCCGCTGGGCCTCGCCGCCGGAGAGGGTGGTGGCGTTCTGCCCCAGGCGCAGGTAGCCAAGCCCCACCTCCTGCAGGGTCTGCAGCTTGCGGGCAATGGCGGGCACGGCGGAAAAGAACGCGACCCCGTCCTCGACCGTCATCTCCAGCACATCGGCGATGGTCTTGCCCTTGTAGCGGATGTCCAGGGTCTCGCGGTTGTAGCGCTTGCCGCGGCAGACCTCGCACTCGACGTACACATCGGGCAGAAAGTGCATCTCCACCTTGAGCACGCCGTCGCCCTCGCAGGCCTCGCAGCGGCCGCCCTTCACGTTGAAGGAGAACCGCCCGGGGCCATAGCCGCGTGCGCGCGCCTCGGGCGTGCCGGCGAACAGCTCGCGGATGGGGGTGAACAGGCCGGTGTAGGTCGCGGGGTTGGAGCGCGGGGTGCGGCCGATGGGGCTCTGGTCGATGTCGATGACCTTGTCGAAGTGCTCGAGCCCGTGCACCGCCGTGTACGGCGCGGGGGAGGTGCTGGCCCCGTTGAGGCGTTGCGCGGCGAGCGGGAAGAGGGTGTCGTTGATCAGGGTGGATTTGCCGGAGCCGGAGACGCCAGTGATGCAGGTGAACAGCCCCACGGGCAGGCGCAGGGTGTCGCCCTTCAGGTTGTTGCCGCGCGCGCCTTCCAGCACCAGCATCCTGGCAGGATCGGCGGGGGTGGTCTGCGCGGGCGGCAGGATGGCGAGGCGTCCTGCGAGGTAGGCCCCGGTCAGCGAATCCTCCCGGGCGGCGACCTCCTCCGGCGTACCGGCGACGATGATCTGACCGCCATGCACCCCCGCGCCGGGGCCGATGTCCACCACGAAGTCGGCACTGCGGATGGCATCCTCGTCGTGCTCGACCACGATCACGGTGTTGCCGAGATCCCGCAGGCGGGTGAGGGTGGCCAGCAGGCGGTCGTTGTCGCGCTGGTGCAGGCCGATGGAGGGCTCATCCAGGATGTAGGTGACGCCGACCAGCCCCGAGCCGATCTGGCTCGCCAGGCGGATGCGCTGCGCCTCGCCGCCGGAGAGGGTGTCGGCGTTACGGTCCAGCGAGAGGTAGTTGAGGCCGACGTTGACCAGAAAGCCCAGTCGGGCGTGGATCTCGCGCACGATCTTCTCGGCAATGGCGGCCTTCTGCCCCGGCAGCTCGAGTTTGGCGAACCAGTCCGCCGCCTGGTCGACCGGGAGATGGGTGATGGCGGGCAGGTTCAGCTCGCCCACCCGCACATGCCGCGCCGTGCGGTTGATGCGCGCCCCTTCGCAGGCCGGGCAGGGCTGCTCGGAGAGGTACTTGGCGAGTTCCTCGCGCACCGCCAGGCTGTCGCTCTCCCGGTAGCGGCGCTGCATGTTCGGCAGCACCCCTTCAAAGACATGGGTGCGCTTGATCGTGGCGCCGCGCTCGCCGAGGTAGTGGAATTCGATTTCCTCTTTGCCCGAGCCGTGCAGGATCACCTCGCGCACCTTGGGCGGCAGGTCCTGCCAGCTGGTCTCCGGGTCGAAGCCGTAGTGGCGCGCCAGGCTCTGGATGATGGCGTAGTAGTAGGCATTGCGCCGGTCCCAGCCGCGGATCGCGCCGCCGGCGAGGGAGAGTTCGGGGTGGCCGACCACCTTGGCGGGGTCCATGAAGCTCTGCACGCCAATGCCGTCGCACACCGGGCAGGCGCCCTGCGGGTTGTTGAACGAGAACAGGCGCGGCTCCAGTTCGGTCAGGGCGAAGCCACACACCGGGCAGGCGTGGCGGGCGGAGAAGGTGAGCTCGATGCCGCCCGCATCCATGCTCACCACCCTGGCCACGCCCTCGGCGAGGTTCAAGGCGGTCTCGAACGATTCCGCCAGGCGCTGGGCCATGTCGGGCCGGACCTTGAAGCGGTCCACCACCACCTCGATGCTGTGCTTGGCCTTCGGGTCCAGTTCCGGCACCGCATCCAGCTCCACCACCTCGCCATTGACCCGCGCGCGCAAAAAGCCCTGGCCGCGCAGCTGCTCGAACAGGCGGCGGTATTCCCCCTTGCGGGCCTGGATCACGGGGGCGAGCAGCATCAGGCGGCTGTCCTCCGGCAGGGCCAGCACCTGGTCGACCATCTGGCTGACGGTCTGGGCCTCGAGCGGCAGGTCATGGTCCGGGCAGTAGGGCGTGCCAGCGCGGGCGAACAACAGGCGCAGGTAGTCGTAGATCTCGGTGACCGTGCCGACGGTCGAGCGCGGATTGTGCGAGGTGGTCTTCTGCTCGATGGCGATCGCCGGGGAGAGGCCCTCGATCAGGTCCACGTCGGGTTTGTCCATCATCGACAGGAACTGACGCGCGTAGGCCGACAGCGACTCCACATAGCGGCGCTGTCCCTCGGCGAAGATCGTGTCGAAGGCGAGCGAGGATTTGCCCGAACCCGACAGGCCGGTGAACACGATCAGTTTCTCGCGTGGCAGGTCGAGATCGATGTTTTTGAGGTTGTGGGTGCGGGCACCGCGTATGCGAATCAGATGCGTGCTCATGAAAGGCCACTGGCAGCGGGTGAAGTCGGTTAATATAACGCGTTGACTAGGCAAGCACCCCGCAGTTTCAAGGGGCGCATTTCGGGAGAGAAGGCATGGCGCGTGGCGTGAACAAGGTGATTCTGGTGGGCAACCTGGGCGCGGACCCGGAGACCCGTTACATGCCGAGCGGTGGCGCGGTGACCAACCTGCGCATCGCCACGAGCGAGAACTGGACCGACAAGAGCGGTGAGAAGCAGGAGCGCACCGAATGGCACCGCGTGGTGCTGTTCGGCAAGCTGGCCGAGATCGGTGCCGAGTACCTGCGCAAGGGCCAGCAGGTCTACATCGAGGGCTCCCTGCGCACCCGCAAGTGGCAGGACAAGGAAGGCCGCGACCAGTACAGCACCGAGATCGTCGCCAACGACATGCAGATGCTGGGTGGCCGCGGTGGCATGAGCAGCGACAGCGGCTTCGACGCCCCGCAGCGCAGCGCGGCGCCGCGTCAGGCGCCGTCCCGCCCGCAGCAGGATTCCCGCCAGCCCGCCCCGCAGGACAGCGGTTGGGGTGGAGGGTTCGACGAGGACGACATCCCCTTCTAAGCCCGAACCCCGGGCCGCGTTCGGCATCTAAACTTGCAACATACCTCTTGCGGAGTATCGATATGAACCGAGTGGTCGCGAGTCTTATGGCCGTTGTGGCAGTGGCCGTCCTTTCCGGCTGCGCGTCCAGCCTGTCCGGTGGCGCTTATTCGCGCGATCAGGCGCGGGTGGCGCAGGAGGTGGAATACGGCCGCGTCGAGGCGGTGCGGGTGGTCGCCATTGAGGGCACCAAGAGCAACATTGGCACCGGGGCGGGGGCCATTGCGGGCGGCGTGGCGGGGTCGGGCATCGGCTCCGGCAGCACCACCCGCACCGTGGGCGCCCTGGCCGGGGCGATTATCGGTGGCATGGCGGGGGCGGCGGCCGAGGAGGGCATCACCCGCCAGGACGGGCTGGAGATCACGGTGCGGCTGGATTCCGGTCGCACCATCGCTGTGGTCCAGGCCGCCGACGTGCAGTTCCGTCCGGGCGATCGGGTGCGGGTGCTGTACGGCCGCGATGGCACCACCCGTGTGACTTACTGAGTCGGCCAGACTCGCTGCCCTGGGCTGGCTGGATCAACGTTCGAGAGAGATATGCGAGGACAGCTCTACGTCATCTCCGCCCCCTCCGGGGCGGGCAAGACCAGCCTGGTGAAGGCCCTGCGCGAGACCCTGCCGGGCCTCGCCGTGTCCGTCTCCCACACCACCCGCGCCATGCGCCCGGGGGAGGTGGATGGGGTGCACTACCACTTCGTCGACCATGCGACCTTCGAGCGCATGGTCGAGCATGGTGACTTCCTCGAACATGCGCGCGTGTTCGACAACTACTACGGCACCTCGAAGGTGGCGGTGGAGACGGGGCTCGCCGCCGGGCAGGACGTGATCCTCGAGATCGACTGGCAGGGGGCACGGCAGGTGCGCACCCTGTTCCCCGAGGCGCGTGGCATCTTCATCCTGCCCCCGGCGCGCGCGGTGCTGGAGGCGCGCCTGCGCGACCGCGGCCAGGATGGCGAGGAAGTCATCGCCCGCCGCATGCGTGACGCGGTGACTGAGATGCGGCACTACGACGAGTTCGACTACGTGGTGGTCAACGACGTGTTCGACGAGGCCCTGCATGAGCTGGCCTGTATCTTCCGCGCCGAGCGCCTGCGCCTGGCCCGCGCGCAGGCGAGGCATGCAACCCTGATCCAGGACCTTCTGGCCTGAGGTCGATGATTTTCTATACAATGTGCGGTTTGCACATTTGACGATCGGAGAATTCCCATGGCACGCGTGACTGTCGAAGACTGCCTGAAAGACGTCGACAACCGCTTTCAACTGGTGGTAATGGCCGCCAAGCGCGCTCGCCAGATCGAGGCCGGTGCCCAGCCGCTGGTCGATCCCGAGCGCGACAAGCCGACCGTGATCGCCCTGCGCGAGATCGCCGAGGGTAAGGTCACCCAGGCCGTTCTGGATGAGGTCCATGTCCATCAGCCGATTCGCTCGCGCATCTCCGACTTCGAGATCCGTGATGAACTGAGCGAATTCCGCGGCGAGGACGAGGACACCGCCAAGCCGCGTCTCGCGGCCAGCGAGGACTAAGTTCCGCCGTGGCCGAGGCCAGGCCGCAGCCCGCTGCATCCCCCATGCACGTCGTTGATCAGGCGCCGGGCATGGGGGATGCCATTTTCGCCCCCCTGGAGCAAGCCCTCAGCGAGTACATGGAGCCCGCCTGCATCGAGCGGGTGGCGCAGGCCTATGCCTTCGCAAGAGAGGCCCACGAGGGGCAGCTGCGTGTCTCCGGCGAGCCTTACATCACCCACCCGGTGGCGGTGGCGGGGATCCTTGCCGACCTGAGGCTGGACGAGAAGACCATCATCGCGGCCCTGCTGCACGATGTGATCGAGGACACTCCGACCGCGCGGGATCAGATCGCCGCCGAATATGGCGACGAGGTCGCGCACCTGGTCGACGGGGTGAGCAAGCTCGACCAGATCCGCTTCAAGTCCAAGGCCGAGCAGCAGGCGGCCAACTTCCGCAAGATGATGATGGCGATGGTGGAGGATGTGCGGGTCATCCTCATCAAGCTCGCGGACCGCCTGCACAACATGCGTACTCTGGGGGTGATGCGGCCGGACAAACGCCGCCGCATCGCCCGGGAGACGCTCGAGATCTACACCCCGATCGCCCAGCGCCTCGGCCTCAACAGCCTGCGTCATGAACTGGAGGATCTCGGCTTTCAGGCCATGCATCCGCTGCGCTACCGCGTGCTCGAGGCGGCGGTGCGCAAGGCGCGCGGCAACCGCCGCGAGGTGATGCAGAAGATCGAGGACGCCTTCAACGCCCGTCTGGCGGAGGAGGGCATCCGCGCCGAGGTCCAGGCGCGCGAGAAGCGGCTCTACAGCATCTACCGCAAGATGGTGCAGAAGCACCTCCCGTTCGAGGAGGTGTTCGACGTCTTCGCCGTGCGCATCGTGGTGGAGAACGTTGATACCGCCTACCGCGTGCTTGGGGTGGCGCACAACCTGTACAAGCCCCTGCCTGGGCGGTTCAAAGACTACGTCGCGATCCCCAAGGCGAACGGCTACCAGTCCTTGCACACGGTGCTGTTCGGTCCGCACGGCATTCCGCTCGAGGTGCAGATCCGCACCCGCGAGATGCACCAGTTCGCCGAGAGCGGCATCGCCGCCCACTGGCTGTACAAGGCCACCGGCGACGCCAGCAGTACCACCCAGGCGCGGGCCCGCGAGTGGCTGCGCGAGCTCTTGGAGATCCAGCGCCAGGCCGGCAACCCGCAGGAATTCCTCGAGAGCGTGAAGGTCGACCTCTTCCCGGACGAGGTCTATGTCTTCACCCCGATGGGCGAGATCATGGAGTTGCCGCGCGGGGCCACGCCGGTCGACTTCGCCTACGCGGTGCACACCGGCGTGGGCAACACCTGCGTCGCGTGCAAGATCGACCGCCAGTTCGCCCCACTCTCGAGCACCCTCCACAACGGCCAGACGGTGGAGATCATCACCGCCCCCGGCGCCACCCCGAACCCGAACTGGCTCAGCTTCGTTGTCACCGCCCGGGCGCGCACCCACATCCGCGGTTTCCTCAAGGGGATGCGCGAGGAGGAGGCTGTGCAGCTGGGGCGCCGTCTGCTGGACAAGGCGCTCAACCAGTTCGGTTCGGAACTGGCCCGCATCCCGCCCGAGCGGCTTTCGGCATGTGTGGCCGAGTACCATCATGCCAGCCTCGACGAGCTGTACCGCGAGGTCGGCCTCGGTAACCGGTTGGCCTCTCTGGTGGCCCACTGGCTCACCGCAGAGGGTGAGGCGCGGGGGGGCGAGAGCCGCAACGGGGCGCATCCGCCGCTGGTATTGAGTGGTGCCGAAGGCATGGTGGTCAGCTTCGCCAAGTGCTGCCACCCGCTTCCGGGCGATGAGGTGGTCGGCTTCGCCAGCACCGGGCGCGGTATCGTGGTCCACCGTCGCCAGTGTAAGAACACCGCCGAGCTGGCGAGCCAGCCGGAGAAGTGGCTGCCGGTGGAGTGGGCGGCCGAGGTGAGCGGCGAGTACCAGGCCGAGATTGGCATCAACGCCAAGAACCTGCGCGGCGGCCTTGCGCGCATGGCGGGCGCCATCGCCGAACTTTCGGCGGACATCGACGACGTGCGTTTCGATGACCGCGACCACAATGTCACCGTCATCACCTTCCTGGTGCGCGTGCGCGACCGCATCCATCTCGCCCACATCATGCGCCGCCTCAAGCGCGAGCCGGGCATCCTCAAGGTTTGGCGCACCTGAATGGTGGGGGCCGAAGGCGCCTCCTACACGGAACCCGGCTTCCGGTTTATCCTCGTTGGACGAACAACCATGAGGAAGCCGCGATGTCCCGCATCACCATCCACACCGACAAGGCCCCGGCGGCCATCGGCACCTACTCCCAGGCCGTGCGCGTGCACGACACGGTCTATCTCTCCGGCCAGATCGCCCTGGACCCGGCGACCATGCAGATGATGCAGGACTCCATCGAGGACGAAATCCACCAGGTCTTCAAGAACCTGCGAGCGGTGTGCGAGGCCGCGGGCGGTTCGCTGAACGATGTGGTGAAGCTCAACGTCTTCCTGACGGATCTTGGCCATTTTGCCACCGTCAATGCCATCATGGCCGAGTACTTCGCCCAGCCCTATCCGGCCCGTGCCGCCGTGGGGGTAGCCAGCTTGCCGCGCAGCGCGCGCGTCGAGGCAGATGGGGTCATGGTGCTCGGTGGGCGGGCGGCGGATGTGATGCCCTGAGAGGTTGTTTACAAAACCAAGGTTTTCTGGACAGGTAGCCCCCCCTCTCCCTCAGGGAGAGGGATTGGGGGTGAGGGGCTGCCCCCCTTTGGGGGGCGCCATGGACGGGGTTGTGGAGGCGGGGCGGCCCGGTCGGAGCGGCCCCGGCCATGGCTTGCCCGAAGGGCGCTCCCGCGGGGGGGCTTTCTTTGGGCAAACCAAAGAAAGCCACTCGCCCGCCCGCACTTGCGGAGACTCGGAGTGCCGGTCGTGAAGCGGGCGAAATCACCCAGCATAGCTGAGGGAAAGGACGTTCAAATCACCTTTGAAGGTTTCATTTCGCCCGCCCCCAAGGTTTGGACTTCGTAGAATCGCTCGTTGAGGCGGGCGAGCCCCTTTTCTTGCTCGTCCAAGAAAAGGGGCGAAAAGAAGGACGCCCCGCGACCGCGCCCCTTCGGGGTGCCCGTGCCGAACCCGGCTCCGGGATGCCGGTCCGACGCCACTTCCTGTGGCGACGGACCTCAAATGGCCATCCATGGCCATTTGACCTCCCTCTGCTCGGGCTCGTCACGGCGCGGCCGAGGGGGAGACCGCCCTCACCCCCACCCCCTCTCCCAGAGGGAGAGGGGCGCACCGCTCCTTTCTGTCCAGAAAACCTTCCTTTTCACGACACTTGAGTTTGTACCCACCACTGAGGGGGCTGGCGGTGCGTCAGTACACCTCCGCCATGCCCTCCGGCCGCTGGCGGAAGCGCTTGTAGCTCCACTGGTACTGCGCCGGGGCGAGTCGGATGCACGCCTCTACGCCACGATTGAGCGCGGCCGCGGAGGTCTCGATGTCTGCGTTGTAGAAGCCTTCCTCGGCCGGGATGAAGTGCAGGCGGAAGCCCGCACCGCGCGGCAGGCGTTCGGCGAAGGTGAAAAAGGCCTTGGCCTGGCCGCGTCCGATCAGGCGTGAGGCGAGCACCATGGTGTAGGCCGACTGGCCGAGGAAGGGCGCGAACACCCCCTGGCCCTCGGTCGGCTCCTGGTCGGGCAGGATGCCGATCACCTCGCCACGCTTGAGCGCCTGCAACAGGGCCTTCACCCCGCTCGCGTCGGTGGGCACCAGGGTGGCCCCGAGGCGCTCGCGCGCCGCGCGCATCGGGGCGTCCATGGCCGCCTGCTTGGGCGGCTTGTAGAGGCTGGTCATCGGCCAGCGGATCGAGGCGTACAGCCCCACCAGTTCCCAGGCCCCGATGTGCGGGCCGAGCAGGATCACCCCCTGGCCTGCGGCCCGCGCCTGCTCCACCGCCTCCAGCCCCGGGGTTTCGCGCACAAGCCGAAGCAGGCGCTCGCGCGGCCAGCGCCACAGCGGGCCGACCTCGGTCAGGGTCTTGCCGGTCTCGATCAGACTTTGCCGCTCGAGTCGTCTGCGCTCCGGCTCGCTCAGGGCGGGGAAGCAGAGGGCCAGGTTGCGGCGGGTGACATGACGCATGCGGCTGGGCACGTAGGCAGCCATGCGGCCGATGAGGCTGCCGAGGGCATGATTGAGCGGCAGGGGGAGGGCCGCGAAAGCATCGAGCAGCAGGTTGGCCAGGCGCGTCTGGCGCGCTTCCGCCTCCCGGCTCATGTAAGACGCCCCTCGCACTCGCCCGACGTCTGGCCGGACGGGGTGCCCATCCGTTCGAGGGCGCGCGCAAGCCCTTCTTCCATCAGTGGCCGCAGGGCCTGCGCGAGGCTCTTGAACAGCATGGGATGCTCGCCCTCCTCCCCGGCCAGCAGCAGCTTCATGCGCTGGCGCTCGGTGGGCTTGCTGAAACAGGCCGGACAGTTCTCATGGATCACCGGCAAACCGGCCTCCGCGGCGAAGTCGCGCAGTTGCCGCTCACGCACCAGGGCCAGGGGGCGGATGATGCGCACATCGCCCGCATCGTTCAGGTAGTGCAGCTTCATGGTGTTGAGCTTGCCGCCATGAAAGGCGGACATCAGGAAGCTCTCGGCGATGTCGTCCAGGTGCTGGCCGAGGGCGAGCACGTTGTAGCCGTGCTCGCGCGCGGTCTTGTACATCAGCCCGCGCTTCATGCGCGCGCAGAAGGCGCAGTAGGAGTCGCCGCGCATGTGCTCCCCGGCAAGCTCCACGATCGGGGCCTCGACGTAGTGATAGGTCACGCCCAGCTGTGCCAGGTAGTCCTTCAGCGCGGCGGGCGAGAACTCCGGGGTCTGTGGGTCGATGGTGACCGCAGCAAGCTCGAAGGAGAACGGCGCATGCCGCTGCACATGGCGCAAGAGGTGCAGCAGGGTGAGCGAATCCTTGCCGCCGGAGAGCCCGAGCAGGACCCGGTCGCCTGCGTTGACCATGCGGTAGCGGGCCATGGTGCGGATGGCGGTCTTGAGCAGCTTCTTCGGCAGGCGGGGGATGGGTGCGGTCATGATGCGGATATGGAGGGTCAAGGCGGTATTCTAAACAATCTCGCCACCAGGAATCCGCCATGCGCACCCTCTACCCGCCGATCCAGCCTTTCCAAAGCTTCGCCCTGCCGGTGTCCAACCTGCACACCCTGTACGTCGAGGAGTGCGGCAATCCGGACGGTCTGCCGGTGGTGTTCCTGCATGGCGGGCCGGGGGCGGGCTGCACGGAAAACCATCGCCGCTATTTCGACCCCGAGCGTTACCGCATCGTGCTCTTCGACCAGCGCGGCTGCGGACGCTCCACCCCGCACGCGGAGCTTGCTGAGAACACCACCTGGGATCTGGTGGCGGACATCGAGCGCATCCGCGCACAGCTTGGCATCGAGCGCTGGTTGGTGTTCGGTGGCTCCTGGGGCAGCACGCTGGGTCTCGCCTATGCCGAGGCCCACCCGGAACGGGTGACGGGGCTGATCCTGCGCGGCATCTTCCTCTGCCGCCCGCGCGACATCCACTGGTTCTACCAGGAGGGGGCGAGCGCGCTCTTCCCGGACCACTGGCGCGATTACCTTGCACCGGTCCCGGAGCCCGATCGCGGCGACCTGCTTTCCGCCTACCACCGCCTGCTGACGGGGCCGGATGAGCTGCGCCGCATGGCTGCGGCCAAGGCCTGGTCGCTGTGGGAGGGGCGGACCGCCACCCTGCTGCCGGATACCGCCACCACCGACTATTTTGGCAACCCGCACGTCGCCCTGAGCCTTGCGCGCATCGAGAACCACTACTTCGTCAACCACGCCTTTCTCGAACCGGACCAGCTCTGCCGCGATGCCGGGCGGCTTGCCCACATCCCCGGCATCATCGTCCACGGCCGCTACGACGTGGTCTGCCCGATCGAGCAGGCCTTCGCCCTGGCGGAGGCCTGGCCCGAGGCACGGCTTCAGATCATCCCCGATGCCGGTCATGCCGCAAGCGAGCCGGGCATCGTCGACGCGCTGGTGCGGGCGACCGACCAGTTCGCGGACTTCCTGGAGGAGCAGGCATGATCGGGCTCTTGCAGCGGGTGACTCAGGCGCGGGTGGAGATCGAAGGCAAGAGCGTCGGCGCCATCGGGCGCGGCCTTTTGGTGCTGGTCGGGGTGGAGCGCGGGGATGGGGTGGCCGAGGCCGACCGGTTGCTCGAGCGCCTGCTGAGCTACCGGGTCTTTCCTGATGAAGCCGGCAGGATGAACCGCTCGCTGCGCGACATCCAGGGCGGGCTGCTGCTAGTGCCGCAGTTCACCCTGGCGGCGGACACCCGCACCGGTACGCGGCCGAGTTTCACCCCCGCCGCGCCGCCGGAGGAGGGGCGGCGGCTGTTCGACTACCTCCTGGCACGGGCCAACCACACCCATCCCGAGGTGGCCGCGGGGGTGTTCGGCGCCGACATGCAGGTGAGCCTGACCAATGACGGGCCCGTCACCTTCTGGCTGAGGGTGGGGGCGGGCCTGGCGGGGTGAGGCGTCAGGAGCGCTCAGCCTCCTCGGCCTCGTCCAGCTTCTTGTGCAGCTTGACCGGCTCCTGCTTCATGCCGCGGCGCATGCGAATATTGAGCATCTCCACCATCACCGAGAAGGCCATGGCGAAGTAGATGTAGCCCTTCGGCACGTGCACGTCGAAGCCTTCCGCGATCAGCACCACGCCAATCACCACCAGGAAGCTCAGGGCCAGCATCTTGATCGACGGGTGGCGGTCGACGAAGTCGCTGATGGGGCCGGCGGCGAACATCATGACGCCCACGGCGGCGACGATGGCGGCGACCATGACCGGGATCTGGTTGACCAGGCCGACGGCGGTGATGACTGAGTCGAACGAGAATACGATGTCGATCAGCGCGATCTGGATCAGGGTGGCGAAGAAGGTCGGTGCCCCCTTGACCTCCCGCTCCTCCTCGCCATCGGCGCCTTCGAGGCTCGCGTGGATCTCCATGGTGCTCTTCCAGAGCAGGAACAGCCCGCCGCCGATGAGGATGATGTCCCGCCCGGAGATGCCTTGCTCGAACACGGTGAAGAACGGCTCGGTCAAGCGCATGATCCAGGCCAGCGACAGCAGCAGCAGGATGCGCGTGACCATGGCCAGGGACAGGCCGAAATAGCGCGCCTTGGCGCGCAGGTGTTCCGGCAGGCGGTTGACCAGGATGGCGATGAAGATGATGTTGTCGATGCCGAGGACGATTTCCAGGGCGGTCAGGGTGAGGAAGGCCATCCACACCGCAGGGTCGAGCAGCAGTTCCACAAGGGACTCCGGAAGTTTGCGAATGCCGGGATTATACGTAGTCCCGCCTTTGAGCGCCGCCCTTCGCCTTGCCGGGCCAGCGCCGGACGGTGTAGGGTTGTAAGACTCACTCCCATGGGAATGCTGCCCCATTGGAATGGGGCATTTTCATCCACGCTTCACTGACAGGAGCACGACATGACCGTCGATCATCACGATCTCGTCCACGAGTTCCCCGAGTACAAGGAACGCATCCATCAATTGAAGATGGACAACGCCCACTTTGCCAAACTGTTCGAGGAGTACAACGATCTGACCAACAAGATCGAGGTGCTGGAGAACAACGAGGTGCCGGTCGCCGACGAGAGCCTCGAGGACCTGAAGAAGCAGCGCCTTACGCTGAAGGACGAACTCTACGCCATGCTGACCGCCTGATCCCCGATCGGGCTGCGCACACCGGAGGCCGCGACGAGCGGCCTTTTTGCTGGTGCGCCCGGCAGGGCGCACTCACTTGGAGGTGGAAGTCCTCTACTCGCCCGGCAAGGGGAAGAGTTAGCCGAACGGCAAGGGTGTCGTGGGTAACTGCGAATCTGGAGGAAGCCGAAGGCAAAGCGCTGGCCCCGAAGACCTTCTTTGATCGTCTAGGTCTGGTGTCGCTGCTCGATACGACGCGACGACTCCAGTGTCTTTCATGAACCGCCGTATGCGGAACCGCACGTACGGTGGTGTGAGAGGGCGACGGGGGTGACCCCGTCCTCTACTCGATTCCCAAGCCTAGCCGGTGCGCAATATCTGGCCGAGGCGGGCGCCATAAGCACGCACTCGCGCCAGGAAGTGCGTGTCCCCAAAAGCGAAAACGGTCGTTTGCTCGGCGAGGGGCAGGGCGGCGAGCAGCGCCTCCGCTCCACCCTCGAAAGCCCCCGGCAGGCCGTCGACACTAGCCAGACGCGAGGGGATGCCCCAGTCCTCCAGCAGGGGGATGGCGGCGATCACCCCGGCTGGCATGCCTTCGATGAGAAACCGCGAGGGGCGGGGACGGAAGGGGACCGGGCCAGGCGGCTCATACAGCGCCAGCAGCCGCCCGGGAAGTACACCGCGCAGCCGCTCGCAGAGATGGATCAGGGGGGCAAGGCCAAGCCCCTGGGCGATGAGGATGGCCTCCCCTTGCGGGCACACCAAGGGCGCCCCGTCGAGGGTCGCGGCATCGTCAGGGCGTGGGGCTGTGGAGCGGTGGGCCAGGACCTCGAGTCGGCCGCCTTGGGGCTCACGCATCGGCCAGAGGGTGTCGCCTCCAGCCAGGCGGAGATGCTGCCCTGGGGCGGGTGGGGGACAGTCCCCCGGCCAAGCGAGGGTGAGGTGGAGGTAGGGGCCGAGCTCGGCTCGCCCCAGGATGGTCAAGGGATCAAGCCTCACAGGGCAGGCGCTCGGAGCGTGCCTCGAGGAAGTCGCGCAGGGCGCGCAGGAACTCGTTGGGTGTCTCGACATGCGGCCAGTGATGGGCCAGTGGCAGGCTGACCACGCAGGCCCGCGGGAAGCTTTGGTGGATCAGGCCGAGGTCGGCGTCGCGCACGTAGTCCGAATGCCCGCCGCGGATGAATAGGGCCGGTCCCTCATACAACCGATCGAGGAAGGGCATGGCGTTGAGCTCCTCGTACGCCTCCTCCAGCCCGGCCAGGTTCAGCCGCCAGTGGAACCGTCCGTTGCCATCCCGCGCGAGATTGGTCAAAAGGAAGTCGCGAACCGCCGGGTTGGGGATGTGCGCGGCCATCGCCTCGCTGGCCTCGCGGCGTGAGGTGATGCGGGCGAGCGGCACGGCGTGCAGGGCGCGGAACAGCTCAAGGTGCAGGGGCGGGTAGGCGCGAGGGGCGATGTCGACCACGGTCAGGCTATCGATGCGCTCGGGCGCGCGGCTGGCGAGCAGCATTGCCGCCTTGCCGCCGAGCGAGTGGCCCAGGAGGTGGGCGCGCGCAAGGCCCAGACGATCCATCAGCGCCAGGGTGTCGCCCGCGATGTCCTGGTAACGGTTGGTGGGCGCATGCGGGGAGTCGCCGTGATTGCGCAGGTCGGGCAGGATGACCTGCCAGGTATCGGCCAGGCGCTGGGCGATGCTTCGCCAGTTCGCGCCCGAGCCGAACAGGCCGTGCAGGATGATCAGCGGCTCGCCCCGGCCCAAGGTTTCGTAATGCAGCTTCACGTGGGTGTCCGAGCGGAAGGTGCGGGCAAGGATACCATCACGGTGATTCATGCCCGTAGAGCTTGTGGTACAGGCCGCGCTGCTCCAGCAGCTCCGCGTGCGCGCCCTGCTCGACGATGCGGCCGTTCTCGAACACCAGCACCCGGTCGGCCTGGCGCACGGCGGACAGGCGGTGGGCAATGATGAGCACGGTGCGATCCGCGAGGGCCTGGCGCAGGTTGGCGTGTACCTTGGCCTCGGTGACGTTGTCGAGCATGGAGGTCGCCTCGTCGAGGATCACCACGCAAGGCTCGGTCAGCACCATGCGGGCAATGGCCAGCCGCTGGCGCTGCCCGCCGGAGAGGCGCACGCCCTGGTTGCCCAGTGGGGTGTCGAGCCCCTGCGGGAGGGCCTCGACGGTCTCGCGCAGCTCGGCCACCCCGAGGGCGTGCCAGAGGGACTCATCGGGCATGTCGCGCCCGAGGGTGAGGTTGGCGCGCACCGTGTCGTTGAACAGCGCGGGCTGCTGCAGCACCACCGCCACGTGCTCGCGCACCTTGGCAAGGCCAATCTGTTCGATGGGGAAGCCGCCGTACAGCACCCGGCCGGACTGCGGGGTGTAGAGGCCGAGCAGCACCTGGGCGAGGGTCGACTTGCCGCCGCCACTGGCACCGACCAGGGCGACCTTTTCCCCTGGGGCGATGTCGAGGCTCACCCCATCCAGCACCGGCTGGTCCTCGCGGTAGGCGAAGCGCACGTCTTCGAGGGTCAGGCTCACCGTCTTCCGCCCGGCGAACGGGTCGTGCAGGGCCGGGTAGCTGGGCTCCTCACGCAGGGCGGCCAGCCCGTTCAGGCGCGCAAGCGCGGCCTTCGCCCCGTACCAGGAGAATTGCACGCTCAGGAGCTCCTGCACCGGTCCCATCATGAACCACAGGTAGCCGAACACGCCGATCATCACGCCAATGGACAGATCGGAGAACACCACGGTGAGCATCGCCACCGCGCGGAAGACGTCGAAGCCGAACAGGAACACCATGAACGACAGGCGGTTCATCGCATCGCTCTGCCAGGCCTGGGCGACGGCGGTGTCCCGCACGCCGCGCGCCCGCTCGACCACCCGCGCAAGGTAATGCCGCTCCCGGTTGGCGGCGCGGATCTGCTGGATCACCTCCAACGTCTCGGTCAGCGACTGCTGGAACAGCTCGAAGGCGGAGTTCTCGCGTCGCTTGAGCTCCTTCACCCGCTTGCCGAGCTTCATCGTCAGCAGGATCACCAAGGGGTTGAACAGCAGGATGATCAGGGCGAGCTGCCAGTGCAGCCACAGCAGGACGGCCGAGGTGCCGATCAGCATCAGCACGTTGACCAGAAAGCGCGCCACCGTCTGGCCGATGAAGGTGTCGATCGTCTCGACGTCGGTCACCAGACGCGAGGTGGTGCTGCCGCTGCCGAGGGTCTCGTACTCGGCCATCGCCACCCGGCCGAGCCTATCGAGCAGGGTGCGGCGCAGGCGATAGCTGACATCCTTGCTGATCCGGGTGAAGGCGCGCGTCTGCCAGACGTTCAGGCCCAGGGCGGCGATGCGCAGCACCAGGGTCAGCAGCATCACTGCCGTCACGTACAGCACCGGGCCGTGCCAGGCCTGCGGGAAGAGGGCCTGGGTGGCGTGCACCAGCGTGCCGGGCTGGTGGAGCAGTACCTCGTCGACCAGCAGTGGAAGCAGCAGGGGCAGTGGGATGCTGACCGCCGCGGCGAGGACGGCGACGATATGCGCCTGCACCAGGGCGCGACGGTGTTCGAGCGCCCAGCTGAGGATCTTGCGCCAGGTGAAGGCGGCGGGAGCGGGCATGGGATGCGGTGACGTATTCAAACCATAGCCTCGAAGTATGCCTATACTCGAACCGTGATCTCACGGGGGCAGGCCCCCTTCACAGCCTGTTCAGGGGCCCTTGGGGTCTCTACAAAAATCCAAGGGATTGGGAGCAGAGTTTTCCCAATGCCTTGGCGGTAAGGAAAACGGAGATGCATGTTCTCATTACGGGCGGCGCAGGCTTCATTGGCAGCCATCTCGCCGAATATCACCTCGCCCTGGGCGACAAGGTGCATGTGGTCGATGACCTCAGCACCGGACAGCTCAGCAATATTGCCCCATTCCTGGATGATCCGCATTTCCGCTTCACCGAGCAGGACATCCTCACCTGGTGCGAGCTGGATCATGCCGTGGGCTGGGCCGATCGCATCTACCACATGGCTGCCGTCGTCGGCGTTTTCAGGGTGCTGGCCGAGCCGATCAAGGTCCTTGCGACTAATATCGCGGCCTGTGAACGGCTGCTGCGTGCGGTTGTGCACGGTGGCTGGCGGCCGCAGGTCGTGATTGCCTCCAGCTCGGAGGTCTATGGCCCGCAAGGCCGTGTGGCCCTGCATGAGGGAATGCCGTTGTTGATCACCCCGGGGGCCCCGCCGCGCTGGAATTACGCCATCAGCAAGCTGGCCGACGAAGCACTGGGGATCTCTTACGCGCGTCAACACGGTATCCCCGTGGTGATCGCGCGGCTGTTCAACACCGTCGGTCCGCGCCAAACCGGTCGTTATGGCATGGTGGTGCCGCGCTTCGTGCGGCAGGCTGTGCGCGGTGAGCCCTTGACCGTGTTCGGTGATGGCCTGCAGAGCCGCGCCTTCATCGATGTGCGGGACACGGTGCGTTATCTCGATCAGTTGGCCCAGCATGCCTCGACGGAGGGCGTCATCTGCAATGTCGGGCGGGATGATGAGATCACCATCGAGAACCTGGCGCGCAAAGTCATCGAACGCGTGGGTTCGACTTCAACTATCCTCACCATGGACTACGAGGCAGCCTATGGTCAGGCCTATGAGGATATCCCCCATCGCCGACCATCCGTCCGGAAATTGCATGAGCTGGTGGAGCACCGTCCGACATGGACGCTGGATGCCACCCTTGATGATTTGATTGCGCGCGTGCGCGCCGAGGAGACATGACTCATGGCTACGGTGCCTTATTTCGTCATCAGCCCCAACACCGTGCTTAGCCTGGTGGGTCTTGTGCACGGTCCGGACAAGACAGAGCCCACCCCCGCCGAAGATTGGCGACAAGCCGTGGTGGACGTGGTCATCCCTGCCCGCAATGAGCAGGCGAACATCGTCCTGGCCCTCGAATGCCTGCTCCAGCAGACCCTGAAGCCGCGCAAGGTGGTGCTGGTGGACGATGGCAGCGAGGATCACACGGTCGAGTACGCGCAGCGCTTCGCTGCAGAGAACGGTTTGGCCCTCGAGGTGATCCGGCGTGCCCACTCGATCGGCAAGACCCCCACCATCAAGCGCCAGTCGCGCGAGTCGGATGCCGACGTCGAACTGGTGCTGGACGCCGACACGGTCTTGGTCGAGGGCAACTACATCGAGCGTCTGGTCCAGGAGCTTTATCAGGGGGTGGGCATTGCCAGTGCGTGCGGGGTGGTGCAGCCCATGCGCGAAAAGGATCGCCGTGCGCGCATCCAGGGGGAGCGGATCGCCTCCTTCCTGCAGCACAACCCCGATGTTTCGCTCTACCAGCCTGCCGGTACCTGGTGGCACCGGTTCAACCGCAACATCACCAACCTCTACCGGGGGGAGCTGTACGCCTTCCTCCAGCGTTTCGTTTACCGCGGGCAGATGATGACCTTCGGCAGCATCACCAACCCGGTGGGCTGTGCCGTGGCCTACCGGCGCAAATACATCAAGGACCTGTTCGATACCTACGAGCCCATCCTCGGGGATGACCTCACCAACTCCGAAGACATCTTCATCGGCTTCGCTCTCATCAATCGCGGTTATCGCAATATCCAGGTACAGGACGTCACCGCCCTCTCCCTGGAGCCGGAGGCGACCAACCTGCCCAAACAGATCTACCTCTGGTCTTCCTCCTTCCTGCAAAGCTGCTACTACTTCGATGACCTGATGCGCAGCCCCTTCAAGAGCTGGCGGCGCTGGCGGCATCGGCAGGCCGAAAAGCACAACCCTGAGCTTCAGGAAAAACGCAAGATCAAGGAGGCCTACCGGCAACCCTTCGGTGAGGAGTTTACGCGCCAATACGGCCGCCCCATGGGGTGGGTCCTGTTCATGTCGGCCTTCGAGAAGGTCTCTTTCCCCACAGTGATCCTGATCATGATCCTCCTGCAATGGTGGATGCCTCTGCTCATCACGCTGGCGGCCGAAACGACGCTCTCGGTGGGCCTGATGGCAGCGCTCACGCCCAAGGAGCGCGTACGCACTGCGATCAAGGGTATCCTCATGACGCCCATCCGCTACATGAGTCTGCTCTATGACATGGTCACCATAGGCCGCTTCGCGACCGATCTGTGGCTCACTGGCAATAGGAAGTGGCGCAAATGAAGACCAAGCACACGACACTCAGACTGGCCATCCTCCTGTGTCTGGCCAGCCCGGCCTGGGCGCAAGCCTCGCTGGATGAGGCGATGCGCGCCGAAGCGGCGCAACAATGGGATGAAGCCGCCCGCCTCTATCGAAACACGCTCAAACAAACGCCGGATGCAGGGACATGGCAACGCCTTTCGGATGTCGAAGCCCGGCGGGGGCAGGCGGTGGCCGCGGCGGAGGCGCTTGAACAAGCGGCAAGACTCAAGCCCCATGATGCCGATTTGGCCTTGAAAGTCGCGCAGGCCTGGGCGCAGGCCGGGCGTGCCAAGGAGGCCTTGGCCGCCTGTGAACGCGCGGACAGCCTGCGGCCAGGCGATGAGGCTATCCTGCGCAGCTGCGCCGTCCATGCCAATTGGGCGGGGGATGCCGCGCTCGCTGCCCGTTATTGGCGTGAGCTCTTGGCCAAATATTCCACCCGGCCCGAGGAGCGGTTGCATTACGCCCAAGCCCTGAGTTGGTCGGGGCAGTTGGATGAGGCTGCCCGGGTCTTTCGTGCTTATCTGGCCGAAAGTCCGCAGAATGAGGCGGCCTGGCTGGACTATGTGCGCACACTCACCTGGATGGGAGACTATGCGGGGGCGGATGCCGCCCTCGAGGACTACCGCCAGCGCTTCGGTGAAACCACCGCATGGCATGCCACCCGTGGGCGCATGCTGGCCTGGGCCGACTGGCCGGATGCAGCCTCAAGGCACATCGATCCGCTGCTCGCCAGCCAGCCGGATGACTACGAAACGCTCTACACCCAGACGGTGATCCTGCGGCAGGGCAACCGGCCCAAGGAGGCCTTGGCCACCCTCGCCAAAGTGCAGGCCCTGCGGCCCGATTCGCGGGATACCTATGACCTCACCCGCGTGACCCGTCTGCCACACCGGCCTGCCGTCACGCTCGGGGGCTTCGCCTACCAGGACTCCGACGACATCGACGTCGTGCGCGCGGATATTCGCGGTGTCCTGCCACTGAACGAGAGGACCGCTCTGCTGTTGGGCGGGGGGACGGAGCGGCTGAGCACACGTGCCGGCAGCGTCTTCCAAACCCTGACGGGGGAGCGCTCCGTCACCCTCCAAGATGCTTGGCTCGGGGTGCGGCACCGCGTCACGCCCTGGCTTGGTATGGAGGCGCAGGTGGGCGGCGTGCGTGTGGATGACTTTGGTGAACACATGACCGGCGCCCTGTTGGCCGAGTTCCGACCGAGCGATCCGCTGCGGCTGTCCCTCAGTGCGAGTCGCACCCCTCACATGCCCTCGCCGCTCGCGGCCTCTTACGAAGTGATGGCGGATCAGCTCATGGCCCGCTTCAACTGGCGTCCAACGCTGGGCACCACGGTCGAAGGGTACGTCGCACAGGCCAACCTGAGTGACGACAACGCGCGCAAGGAGTTGTACCTTGCCCCGCGCGTTGCCGTCCTGCGCAGCCAGTCCTTCAATCTCGACACCGGGGTTTCCGCCCGCTGGCTGGATTACCGCCATCATTTCGATCACGGTTATTACAGCCCGGATGATTATCGGCGCTATGCCTTCGACCTGTATGGTTACTGGAAGATCGATGATGACAACGCCGTGGGTATGACCGCGAGCCTCGGGTGGTACAAGGATGCCGCGATGAGCGGGTATGAGTTCGGTTCCAACCTGATGCTGGAGGGGTTCTTCGGCATTTACAAGGATACCTATCTCCACCTCTGGGGAGGGTATGGCTCGCAAAGCCTGGCGACGGGCCGGTATGATGCCTGGTCTGTCCGGGTCGAAGTCACCCAGCGTTTTTAAGGGATCAAGATGACCTTCGATGAACAAGGTGCCCACATCGCCGTGATCGGCATGGGATATGTGGGCCTGCCGCTTGCCGTTGCCTTCGCCCGGCATTGGCCCACCCTCGGTTTCGACGCCAACAAGACGCGCATCGAGGAGTTGCAACACGGCTATGACCGCACCGGCGAGACCACGGAGGCCACCCTCAAAACCTCCCCGGGATTGCGATTCTCAGCTGATACGAGCGAACTTGCTTCGGCCACGGTTTATGTGATCGCCGTGCCGACCCCCGTGAACCTCGCCCGCCAGCCTGATTTCGAACCCCTGCTCTCGGCCAGTGAAACGGTCGGCCGGGTTTTGAAGCCTGGTGACGTGGTGATTTACGAATCCACCGTCTATCCAGGCGCGACGGAGGAAATCTGCGTCCCGGTGTTGGAGCAGGTTTCGGGTCTTGCCTTCAATGTTGATTTTTACGTGGGCTACAGTCCCGAGCGCATCAATCCGGGGGATGGCAGTCATAGCCTGGAAAACACGGTGAAGGTGACTTCGGGATCGACGCCCGAGACCGCGGATTTCATCGACCGACTTTATCGACGCATCGTCAAGGCTGGCACCTTCCGCGCGGAGAGTTTGCGCGTGGCCGAGGCGGCCAAGGTCATCGAGAATACCCAGCGGGATGTCAACATCGCCCTGATCAACGAACTGGCCATGCTCTTCCACCGTTTGGGCATGGATACGCGCGCGGTGTTGGAGGCGGCGGCGAGCAAGTGGAATTTCCTGCCCTTCCAGCCGGGTTTGGTGGGTGGGCATTGCATCGGCGTCGATCCGTATTACCTCACCTACAAGGCCCAGATGGTCGGCCATCATCCCGATGTCATCCTCGCCGGGCGCCGGATCAATGACGACATGGGGCGCTACGTGGGCGAGCGGGTCATCAAGCTGATGGCGCAGCATCGCGTGCCCTTGGCCGATGCGCGTGTGCTGATCCTGGGGCTGACGTTCAAGGAAAACTGCCCGGATATCCGCAATACCCGGGTGGTCGACATCATCCAAGACCTGCAAGAGTATGGCATCAGCGTGGATGTGCACGATCCGCTCGCCCTGCCTGACGAGGCACGTCAGATGTATGGCCTGGCCTTGACCAACGAGCCCGCGGAAGGGTGCTACGCTGCGGTCGTTCTGGCCGTGGCGCATGAGTATTACCGGGAGTGTGGTGCGGCGTGGGTGCGTGCGCGGCTGCAGGAGGGCGGCGTGGTCTTCGACGTCAAGGGCCTGTTGCCACGCGATGCGGTCGATGGGCGCTTGTGAGGTCAAGATGCACACTCCTCATCGTCTCTGGGCGGGGTTGATCGTGCTGGTCTTGGGGCTGTCCGCCTGCGGTCAGAAGGGCGATCTCTACCGCTCGGACACCCTGGCGGGGCAGGGCGGCGCCAAAGAGGGCATGGTCGAAAAAACGGTGCGGTAGCATAATCGGCTCCCCACGTTGCATTGATCCCATTTCATGTCTTCCACACCCTTTGCTCGCCGTGACGGCCTCCTGTACGCCGAGGGCGTCGCGCTTTCCGAGGTCGCTGCCGTGCATGGCACGCCGACCTACGTCTACTCGCGCGCCGCCATCGAGGCGAATTTCCGGGCCTTTGATACCGCCTTCGGTGCCCATCCGCATCTGGTCTGCTTCGCGGTCAAGGCGAACAGCAATCTTGCGGTGCTCAACCTCTTGGCGCGTCTGGGGGCGGGGTTCGACATTGTCTCGGGCGGGGAGCTCGAGCGCGTGCTGGCGGCAGGCGGTGAGGCGGGCAAGGTGGTGTTCTCCGGCGTCGGCAAGAGCCGCGCGGAGATGGCGCGGGCGCTGGAGGTCGGCATCCGTTGCTTCAATGTCGAATCCCTGCCGGAGCTCGAGCGCCTCAACGAGGTGGCGCTGGCCCAGGGCAAGCGCGCCCCGGTGTCCTTGCGCGTCAACCCGGACGTGGATGCCAAGACCCATCCCTACATCTCCACCGGCCTGAAGGAGAACAAGTTCGGCATTGCCATCGAGGACGCCGAAGCGGCCTACCTGCGCGCCGCCGCGCTGCCGGGGCTGGAGGTGATCGGGGTGGATTGCCACATCGGCTCGCAGCTGACCGAGCTGCGTCCCTTCCTCGATGCGCTCGAGCGCGTGCTGGCGCTGGTCGAACGACTCGCGGCGCAGGGCGTGCAGCTGCATCACTTGGACCTCGGCGGCGGCCTCGGCATCCGCTACCGCGACGAGACCCCGCCAGCCCCGGCCGAGCTGATCGGTGCGCTGATGGAGCGCCTCGGATCGAGCGGCTACGAGATCATCGTCGAGCCGGGCCGCTCCATCGTCGGCAATGCCGGCGTGCTGCTGGCCCGCGTGGAGCTGCTCAAGCACAGCCCGCACAAGGACTTCGCCATCGTCGACGCGGCCATGAACGACCTGATGCGCCCGGCGCTGTACGGTAGCTGGATGGACATCCAGCCGGTCGGGTCCCGTGCGGGTGAGGCACGCGAGTACGACGTGGTCGGCCCGGTGTGCGAGACCGGCGACTTTCTTGGCAAGGGCCGCCGCCTGGTCCTGGCCGAGGGCGACCTGCTGGCGGTCATGGGCGCCGGGGCGTACGGCTTCACCATGAGCTCCAACTACAACACCCGTCCGCGGGCCGCCGAGGTGATGGTCGATGGTTCGGCCATGCACGTGGTGCGCGAGCGCGAGCACCTGCCCGACCTGTGGCGCGGCGAGCACCTGCTGCCGTGACGACATTGGACTGGTCCACGACCTTCGCTGCGCTCTGGCGGGCCCGGCGCCAGGCGCTCAAGCCGGTGGCCGAGGCGGACCTCGACACCCCGCCGCTCGAGAGCCTGCTTGGCATCGAGCGGCAGAAGACCGCCCTGCTCGACAACCTGCGCCGTTTCACCCTCGGCCAGCCGGCCAACCACGCCCTGCTGTGGGGGGCGCGCGGCTGCGGCAAGTCCTCGCTGGTCAAGGCGGTGTTTGGGGTGTTGCGCTTGGAGGGCCTGCGCCTGGTGCAGATCGACAAGGAGGACCTGCTTGATTTGCCGGACCTTGCCGACGCGCTGCGCCATCAGCCGCACCGCTTTCTTGTGTTCTGCGATGACCTGAGCTTCCAGCCGGGGGAGCCGGCTTTCCGCGCGCTGAAGACGGTGCTGGATGGCTCCATCGAGCGCCCGCCCGCGAACATCCTCCTCGTCGCCACCTCCAATCGCCGCCATCTCGTGCCCGAGCGCATGGCGGACAACCTCGCGGCCACCCATGTCGAGGGGGAACTGCATCTGGGCGATGCCACCGAGGAGCAGCTCGCGCTGGCCGACCGCTTCGGCCTGTGGTTGTCGTTCTACCCGCCCGATCAGGACACGTTCCTTGCCATGGTTGCAGGAAACGGCGTGGCGCTGGACGAGGCGGCGCGGCTGGAGGCGATCCGTTTCGCCACCACGCGCGGAGGCCGCAGCGGCCGTGCGGCTAGGCAGTTCGGCCAGTCCCTCCCGCGCAAGGGGTGAGCGTCATGCAGGCGCCTACCCCGGTCAGCGGTGTGGTGAGGGGACTCAAGCGGGTTCTGGCCTCCCGCTGGCTGATGCCGCTGATCACCCTGGTGCTGTTCGTGCTCGCGGTGGTGGCCATCTACCACATGCTGCGCGAGATTCGCCCCGAGCAGCTGTGGGCCGAGCTGGGCCATGTCTCTCCCTTCAAACTGCTGCTTGCCCTGGTGTTCATGGTGGGGAGCTTTGCCTTCATGGTGGGCTATGACGCCTCGGCCTTGCGTTACATCGGCAAGAAGCTCCCCTGGCGGACGGTGACTCTGGCGTCGTTTACCGGCTATGCCTTTTCCAACACCATCGGCATGGCGCTGGTGTCCGGCGCCTCGGTGCGCTACCGCATCTACGTCGAGGCTGGGCTGGACGGCATGGATGTCGCCCGGGTGGCGGCCTTCTGCGCGCTGGCCTTTGGCATCGGTGCGCACGTGGTAGCGGCGATGGGGCTGGCCTGGCAGCCGGAGTTGGTGGCCGAACGGTTCGGCTGGCCGGCGGAGTCCCTGCGGGCCGCCGGCATCGCCGGCCTGCTGCTCGCGGCAGGCGTGCTGCTGTGGCTGATGGTCAGACCGCGCACCCTGACCCTGTGGCGCTGGCGTATCGAACTGCCGGGTTGGCGTCTGAGCATGGCGCAGCTCGGCATTTCGCTGGTCGACATCCTGTTCGCCGGGGCTTGCCTGTACGTGCTGTTGCCGGAGGGCAGCGTGCCGTTCGGGGCCTTCATGCTGGTGTTCGTGGTGGCGATGGTGGCCGGTGTGGCCAGTCATGTGCCGGGGGGGCTCGGGGTGTTCGAGGCGGTCATGCTCTCCGCCCTGCACCAGCATGTCCCTGCCGAGCAGCTGACCGCCGCGCTGGTGCTGTTCCGCGCCATCTACTATCTGTTGCCGCTGGTGTTGGCCTCCGCCCTTTTGGCCTGGCGTGAGCTGTCCGGCCCTGTCCTGCCCGCCTTGGCCGTGGCCCGTCAGCTCGGCAACTGGAGCACGCGCTATGCCCCGCTGGCCATGGCCGCGCTGGTGTTCCTGGCGGGCCTGATCATGCTGGCCTCGGCGGCCACCCCTGCCATGCCCGGGCGGCGCGAGTTCCTGGAGGCCACGGTGCCCTTGATGCTGGTGGAGGTGTCCCACGTCTTGGCCGGGGTGGTGGGGCTGGCCCTGTTGATCCTGGCGCGCGGCCTGCAACGGCGCCTGAACGGGGCCTATGTGATGACGCTGGCGTTTTCGGCGGTCGGCATCGTGCTCAATCTGCTCAAGGGCGTCGACTATGAGGAGTCGATCATCCTCGGCCTGGTGGCCCTGGCCCTCATCGCCAGCCGCAAGGAGTTCTATCGCCGCACGCGCCTGCTCGATTCGCCCTTCTCGGCCGGCTGGCTGGCGGCGGTGATTGCTGCGGCCGTCGGCATGGTGGCGGTCACCTTCTTCTCCTTCAAGCACGTCGAGTACGACCCCCTGCTGTGGTGGCAGTTCGGCTTCGACCAGGACCTCGCCCGCTCGCTGCGCGCGACGCTGGGGGTGGGACTCGGGGTCGTCTTGCTCAGCCTGACCCTGCTGTTGCGCCCGCCAGCCCGTGTGCCGCATGAGCCGAATGCCGCCACGCTCGCGCATGTCGAGGCCATCGTCCGTGCGCAGGATCGGGCCATGCCCAATCTGGCGCTGCTGGGCGACAAGTCGATCATGCTGAGCGAGGAGGGCGATGCCTTCCTCATGTTCGGCAAGCGCGGCAGCAGCTTCATCGCCTTGGGCGACCCGGTCGGTCCGCCCGCGGCGGCGGAGGATCTGGCCTGGCGGTTCCGCGAGCTGGTCAGCCGGGAGGGGGGGCGGATCGCCTTCTACCAGGTGCGGCCGGAGAACCTGCCGCTCTATCTGGACATGGGCCTGATGCCGCTGAAGATCGGCGAGGAGGCCGTGGTCATGCTTCCGCGCTTCAGCCTCGACGGCAAGCAGGGCGAGGACAACCGTCTCATCCTCAACCGCGGCCACCGGAAGGGGTTCGAGTTTGAGTTCATCCCCGCCGAGCGGCAGGTGGAGGTGCTGGAGGATCTGCGCCATGTGTCCGACGACTGGCTGGAGAGCCGCAAGGCGCGCGAGAAGCGTTTCTCGCTCGGGGCCTTCGATCCGGCCTACCTGCGCCACTTCGATGTCGGCGTGCTGCGTCTTGCGGGGCGGGTCATCGCCTTCGTCAGCATCCTGCGCACCGACACCCACGGCGAGGTGGCGCTCGACCTGATGCGCCATGTCCACGATGCGCCGAAGGAGACCATGCGCTTCCTCCTGCTCAAGCTGGTGCTGCACTTCAAGGAGGCCGGTTACCAGCGCTTTTCGCTGGCCATGGCTCCGCTCTCGGGGCTGGAGGATCACCCCTATGCCCCGATCTGGCAGCGCATCGGTGCCATGGTCTACAACCTGCCGCCGAGCCGGGTGGGTCACTACAACTTCCAGGGGTTGCGCCAGTTCAAGGACAAGTTCAACCCGGTGTGGGAGCCGCGCTACCTGGTCACCGAAGGCGGCCTGCAGCCCGCGGTGATCCTGACCGACGTGGCGGCCCTGATCGCCGGGGGGATGCGCGGGGTGCTGGGCAAGTGAGGCGGAGGTTCAGGATTGCCCTGCTGGCGGGAATCCTCGGGGTGGGCGTCGCCCTCGCGGCCGAGCCCCTGCCCACCCGCGAATGGGGCGCCCTGTCGATCAGCCTGCCCGCGGCGGGCGAGGGGCAGGGGGTGGCAATCTTGTTCACCCCCGCCGCGGGCCCGGCAGGGCCGGATATCGAGGCGGCCGAGGCGCTGCGGGCCAAGGGGCTGGCCGTGGCGCTGGTCGATACCGGGGCGCTGCTCGACTGGGCGCGGCAGGGCGAGGGGTGTCTCGACCTCGCCGGGGTGGGGCAGTGGCTCAGCCAGACCTTGCAGCAGCGCCTGGGACTGCCCGAGTACCGCCCGGCATGGTTGGCTGGGCGCGCGGAAGGCGGCTGGGTGGTGCATGCCCTCCTGGCCCAGGCCCCCGAGGGCGTGTTCGCCGCAGGTCTGAGCATGGACTTCACCCCGGGCAACCCGTCGGGACGCCCGCTGTGCGAAGTGGGGGGTGTGGGGCCGGATCGCCGCCTCGCGCCCGATACCCCGCTGCATGGGACGTGGCGGGTCGGCGATATGGAGGCGGTGAGCTTCGATGCTGCACGCTATGCCCGCCAGGCGGCCCTGGCCAGCGACCGTCCCATGCCCGAGCCCTTGCGGGGGGCTTATGCAACGCAAGTGCTCGAGCTGCTGACGCCGCAGGCTTCGAGCCTGGAGGGGGTGCCGGACCTCCCCTTGGTCGAGGTGGCGCGCCACTCGGCCTCCGGGGTGCTGGTGGTCCTCTATTCCGGCGATGGTGGCTGGCGTGACATCGACCGGCGCCTGGGCGAGGCCCTCGGGCGGCAGGGCTATGCGGTGGTCGGCATCGACACCCTGCGCTATTTCTGGGGGAAGCGCGAGCCGATGGGCGTGGCCCGTGACCTGGACCGGCTGGTCCGCTACTACCTCGAGGCCTGGGGGCTGAACGAGGTCGTCCTGATCGGTTATTCCTTCGGCGCCAACATCCTCCCGTTCGCCTACAACCGTCTGCCCGATGCAACCCGGGGGCGGGTGCGGATGGTCACCCTGCTCTCGCCCGAGCTGACCACGGACTTCGAGGTGCACCTGGCCGGCTGGCTGGGGCAGCAGGCCACGGGCGCGGCGGCCATGCCGATTCTGCCCGAGGCGAGCCGTATCGATCCGAGGCGGCTGCTGTGTGTGTACGGCGAGCAGGAGGCGGTCACGACCCTCTGCGCCCAGCCCGGGCTGGGAGGGGCACGGCTGATGCGCCTGCCGGGCGGCCATCACTACGATGGCGATTACGAGGCGCTGGCGCGCAAGCTCATCGAGGCCATCCAGCACGTGCCCGTGCCGGAGTGAGCGGCCGCGGCCCCGATGGGGCCCATCGGGGTGGAACAGATTGTTTCAAAAGGGCTGTCTTGCCCTTTTGAAACTCGCCTCGTCGCGGTGCACGCCCGCGACGGGCTCCGAGAATCAATCACTTGACGTGATTGACTCTCGGGCAAGCCATCCTTGGCTCGGATTCTCAGGCTGTTTCAAAGAGTTTTGAAACAGCCTGAGAATCCGGCGTGTGGCCTGCCCCGCAACTAATGCCCTCATCGGGCCTTTCCATGTGCTCTCCGCCCGCAGCGCGACTATGATCCGCGCCATCCCTTTCCCGATTCCGTACGAGGTCGTCCATGGATGCCCCCCTGTCGTTGCTGCTGGTGGTCCTGCTCATCGCCCTGGTGTTCGGCGCGGGCGCCCAGTTTTCCCGCGTCTGCCTGCCGGGCAGCCTGCGCGATTGGGTGATCGGCCACGACCGTTCGCGCCTTGCGGCCTACCTGGTGGCCGTGGGCGCGGCCGTCATCGCCACGGGGCTCGTGCAGGCCCTCGCCGGCGTCGATCTGAACGACACCAAGCCGCCCTACCGCAGCCCGCAGTTCGCCTGGGGGCGCTACCTGATCGGTGGCTTCATCTTTGGCGTGGGGATGGTGATGACCCGCGGTTGCCCGGCGCGCAACCTGGTCAAGCTGGGGCAGGGCAATCTGCAATCCCTGCCGGTATTGATCGTCATGGCGCTGACCGCCTACGCCATGACCCGCACCTCCCTGTACGCCGACGTCTTTCTGCCTTGGGTCGGCCCGCTGACGATCGATCTGACGGCGTTCGGTATCGCTCATCAGGATCTCGCCAGCCTGCTCGGCGGCGGAGTGGGCCTGGCCTTGGTTTTGGCGCTGGTGATCGGGGCCGCATTCCTGCTTTTCGCTGCGCGTCTGCTCGCGCCGTTGCAGGGTGGGGTGGTGTGGCTCGGGGCCGCCTTGGTGGGGGCGATGGTCGCGGCGGCCTACTGGGTCACCGGTGGCCCGCTCGGCCAGAAGGCTATGGAGGCCGCCGAGCTGATGGACACCCCGCCCGAGGGGCTGGGGACCCAGTCCTTCACCTTCAGCGCCCCGTTGGGCGATGTGGTGCATTACCTGGGGCACCCGGCAGCGACCTCCGCCATCACCTTCGGCGTGGTGGCGGTCGCGGGCGTGCTGCTGGGGGCCTTCCTCAGCGCGCTGGCGCGGCGCGAATTCAGGCTCGCACCCCTAGGCCATGCGCGTGAATGGCTCATCACCCTCTCGGGGGCCGTGCTGGTGGGCATCGGCAGTGTGCTGGCCATGGGCTGCACCGTGGGTCATGGCATGAGCGGGGTGGCCACCTTGGCGCTGGGCTCGTTTGTGGCCCTGGCCGCCATCGTCGCGGGCGGGGTGACGGCGCTCAAGGTCGGGGCCATGCTTCAGCGGCACGATAAGCTATAGTCATTGGCTATTCATTGAATCCTAAAATTCAATTTCTATCTATAGCATCGGGGGTCTAGTCTTGCCTCTGTGCCCGATGGCGGGCACCCATCCCCAACCCGTGCGAGGCAAGACCATGTTCGAAAACCGTGAAGGGCAGCGTGTCCCCAGCGTCATCTTCAAGACCCGTCAGGACCACCAGTGGGTGGATCTGAGCAGCGACGAGCTGTTCAAGGGCAAGACCGTCGTCGTGTTCTCCCTGCCGGGGGCCTTCACCCCCACCTGCTCGTCCAGCCACGTCCCGCGCTTCAACGAACTGGCGCCGGTGTTCTTCGCCCACGGCGTGGATCGCATCGTCTGCCTGTCGGTCAACGATGCCTTTGTGATGAACGAATGGGCGCGCGAGCAGCATGCGCCCAACGTGACCTTCATCCCGGATGGCAACGGCGACTTCACTGCCGGTATGGGCATGCTGGTGGACAAGGACGACTTGGGCTTCGGCAAGCGCTCCTGGCGCTACTCCATGCTGGTGCGCGACGGTGTGGTGGAGAAGATGTTCATCGAGCCGAACAAGCCGGGCGATCCGTACGAGGTGTCCGACGCCGACACCATGCTCGACTACCTCGCCCCCAATGCGGTCAAGCCGCGCTCGGTGGTGGTGTTCAGCCGCGAGGGATGCCCGTTCTGCGCCCGTGCCAAGGGCATGCTGGCGGACGCGGGGATGGCCTATGACGAGATCATCGTCGGCCGCGACGTGACCCTGCGCGGCCTGCGCGCCGCCAGCGGCCGCGAGACCGTGCCGCAGGTGTTCATCGATGGTGTGCACATCGGCGGTTCGGATGACCTGGCCGGATGGTTCAAGCAACAATAAGCTATAAGGGAAATGCTGAAAATTCAGCGTTTCCCGTCCGGGGCAAGGATGCCCCGGCGCGAACAAGGGCGTAAGCCATTGATTCGCGGAGGCCGCCGCGAATTGACTTCGCGGCGATCCGAGCTGAAAAAATCCAGGAATGGATTTTTTTCAGCATCTCCTTAGCAGGCCGTTGAAAAAAAGGGTTTCAACGGCCTGCTAAGGCAAGCCAGGGAAGGCTTGCACGAAGATCAATCACGCTAAGTGATTGATCTTCGGAGCCCGTCGCGGACATGCGCCGCGACGAGGCGAGTTGAAAAAGGGCAGGAAGCCCTTTTTCAACACCCTGTTAGGGTCGAAACCGATCCTCCAGGCTGCCCGGCGTGGCAGCCTCATTATTCCCGACGCATGCAAGAGGATGCAGAGATGAGCAAGCCGATATCCTTCGACGTGATCGCCCTGGGCGGGGGCAGCGGCGGCCTGGCCGCGGCCGAGCGCGCCGCCATGCTTGGCAAGCGCGCCCTGGTGATCGAGCCGAACGGCCTGGGTGGCACCTGCGTCAATCTTGGGTGCGTCCCCAAGAAGGTGATGTGGTATGGCGCCCAGACCGCGCACGCCATCCACAACGCCGCCGGATTCGGCTTCGATGTGGAGCTGAAGGGTTTCCACTGGCGCAGGCTGGTCGAGGGCAGGCGTGGCTATATCAAGGCCATCGGCGATTGGTGGGCGGGCTATGCCAAGGACCTCGGCATCGAGGTGGTGAAGGGCTTTGGCCGCTTCGTGGATAGCCACACCGTCGAGGTGGATGGCACGCGCTACACCGCGCCGCACATCGTGGTCAGCACCGGTGGCCGACCGTTCGTTCCGCCAGTGCCGGGCGCGGAGCTTGGCATCACCTCAGACGGCTTCTTCGCCTTGGACGAGCAGCCCAGGCGCGTCGCCATCCTCGGCGGCGGCTACATTGGCGTCGAGATCGCCGGTCTGATGCGCGCCCTTGGCAGCGAGGTGTTGCTGGCGGACATCGCACCATGCATCCTGATGCCCTTCGACCGCATGTTGAGCGAGACGCTCGCCCGCCACATGCGCGAGGAAGGGATCGATCTGCGCCTGCCGTTCCGCGCCGCCGGCCTGCGCAAGACCGAGGCGGGGATCGTCATCGACGGTGCGGACGGCGAGAGCCACCCTGACGTGCTCGGCCCGTTCGACGCGGTGATCTGGGCTGCCGGGCGCAAGCCGAATACCGACGGCATCGGCCTGGAGAGGGCCGGGGTGGAGGTGCTGCCGAACGGCTTCGTGCCAACCGACGCTTTCCAGAACACCAACGTGCCGGGCATCTATGCCATTGGCGACATCACCGGCCGCGCCGCGCTGACCCCGGTGGCCATCGCCGCGGGCCGCCGCCTGATGATGCGCCTGTTCGCCGGCCAGGAGCAGGCGAAGCTGGACTACGACAACATCCCGAGTGTGGTCTTCTCCCACCCGCCGATCGGCACCGTGGGCCTGACCGAGGCGCAGGCGCGTGAGCAGTTCGGCAAGGCGGTGACCGTGTACCAGACCGACTTCACGCCGATGAAGTACGCGCTGGCGGCGCACAAGGCCCCGACCGCGATGAAGCTGGTCTGTGCCGGGGCGGAGGAGAAGGTGGTGGGGGTGCACATCATCGGTGATGGTGCCGACGAGATGCTGCAGGGCTTTGCCGTGGCGGTGAAGGGTGGCCTCACCAAGGCCGACTTCGACAACACGGTCGCCATCCATCCGACCAGCAGCGAGGAACTGGTGACGCTGAAGGTGCCGAACCCCGAGCCGGAGGCATGAGCTGCGCCTATATCGCCTATAGTTAAGGGGAGCCTGTCAGCGAAGGAAGCCCGCTCATGCCAAGCCACCGTTCCCGTACGCCTCTCGCTGTCCTTGCCTTCGGCGTGGGATGGCTCGCGGCGGGGGCAGCCCTGGCAGCAGAGGCGGAAGACGACCGCCCCTGGTACGACCGCGCCCAGGCGGGCATGTCCAGCTGGCTGGTCGGTACAGCTGCGGGACTGGATAGCTTCTTCGGCGACCCGCGCGCGATCGAGGAGGACTACACCGAAACCTACGCTCGCCTGCAGATGGGCATCACCGAGTCGCGCCTGAACGACACCGAGTGGACCAGCCGGGTCTATGCCAAGGTCGCCCTGCCCCGGCTCAGCCGCCGGCTCAACATCTTCGTGGTCGGCGGTGAGGAGGACCAGAGCGTGGCGGCCAAGCCGGAGGAATCACTGAGGCAGACGGAGAAATCCTCTACCGTCGGGGTGCAGTACGTGCTCGATGAAACGGACCGCGGGCGCTGGAGCCTCTCCGGCAGCCTCTCGCCCAATGTGAAGCTGCGCTACCGCTACCTTCACCCTCTGGGCGCTGGCTGGTATACCCGCTACACCCAGAACCTCTACTGGGACAAGGACAAGGAAACCGGCATCGAATTGCGCGGTGACCTGGAACGGGTGATCGCCGACAACACCTTGTTTCGCCTGACGCTGGACGCGGACTATTGGGGCGCCGCGACCGGAGTGAACTGGGTGGCCGGGGGTGCCCTGTTGCACAGGCTCGACGGCCGCTCCGCACTCGCCCTGGATGCCTCCGCGAGCGGGGTTTCGGAGCCCACCTGGGAGGTCGCCCAGTACCGCACTGGCCTGCGCTATCGGCGCAATTTCTTTCGCAGCTGGCTGTTCTACGAGATCGAACCGGCCCTGCGCTGGACGCAGGAGCCACTCAATCCCGCCGACCGCATGACCTTCGACCCGGCCATCACCTTCCGCCTGGAGATCCAGTTCGGAAAGGTGACTGGGCTGTAGCCAGGCGGTTCGTGAAACGAAGGTTTTCTGGACATTCCAGCGTGGAACGAAGGGGGTGACTCCCCCCTCGGGGCCGCCCTGGACGGGTCTGTGGAAGCCGGGTGAATGGGCCAAGGAAGGCCCATTCAGCCCCGCCGCGACAGGAAGTCGCGTCGGGGCGGCCCGGCTGGAGCAGATCAGGCCAGGGTTTGCCCGAAGGGCCGGCCCCGCGGGGGCGTGTTCTTTGGGTTACTTTTCTTGCACGAGCAAGAAAAGTAACTCGCCCGCTTGCACGGGTGCATGTTCGAAGAAACAAGCTTCAAAGCGGGCGAAAAACCACTTCAACGGTTGTTCAAAGCCGCTTTGAGACAGGCTTGTAGCTTGGTTTCGCCCGCCTCAAGCCGCGCACTTCGAACGGCCTGAATCGCACTCGGGCGAGTGCCTTTCTTTGCTTGCCCAAAGAAAGCCACCAAAGAAAGGGCACCCCCGCGGGGTCGCCCTTCGGGCAAGCCATGGCCGGGACCGCTCCGATCGGGCCGTCCCGACGCGACTTCCTGTCGCGGCAGGGCTGAATGGGCCATCCATGGCCCTTTCACCCGGTCTCCACAGCCCCGTCCATGGCGACCCCAAGGGGGATTCGCCCCTCACCCCCAGCCCCTCTCCCTGAGGGAGAGGGGGAACCTGTCCAGAAAACCTTCCTTTTTCGGACTTCCGATGGCCTCCTTCTCGGTCCCTTCCGACATCCATGCCGGAAGCCCCTGCGGGGTTCAGCCTTCGAGAACGTCGCGGTACACGCCCGCGACGGGCTCCGAGAATCAATCAATTGCTGTGATTGACTCTCGGGCGAGCCATCCTTGGCTCGCATTCCCAGGCTGTTTCAAAGAGTTTTGAAACAGCCTGTCAGGGTGCCTTTTCCACTTTGGTGATGGTCAGCACCCCGTTGATCGACTCGGCGCGGAAGCGGATGCGGTCGCCCGCCTTGAGCTGGTCGAGCAGGGCGGGATCCTGCGGGCGGAACACCATGGTCATGGCGCCCATGCCGAGGTTGGGCAGGGGGCCGTGCTTGAGGGTGATCTTGCCGGCGGATTTGTCCACCTTGCGCACCTCGCCTTCGGCCAGGGCCTCGTTCTGCACCATCTCCATGTGCTGCGCCATGCCTTCCGGCGTGGCGTGGTCGTGGTCTGCATGGCTCGGTGTCGCGGCCTGGGCGTGGATGCCCAGGGCCAGGGGCAGGATGGCGGTCATCAGGATGATCTTGCCTTGCATGATGCGTGTCCTCGTGAGGGGGTCAGGAATGGTCGTTGTGCACGGGCTTTCGTACCGTCACGGTGGGGCCGTTGGCGGGCGCGGCTGCGCGCTCGGGCTCCGGCAGGGGCTCGCCCTGCCACTCCCAGGCGCGGGTGCCCTTGGGCTGGGGGTAGGGGCCAGGATCCCTGTAGTCGTCGCGGGCCAGGCCCTTGCGGATCTTCACCGTCGTGAACATGCCGCCCATACCGATCGGACCGAACGGGCCATGGCCGGTCATCATCGGCAGGGTGTTGTCGGGCAGCGGCATCTCCATCTCCGCCATGTCGTGCATGCCGCGCTCGCCCATCACCATGTAGTCGGGGATCAGCTTGCTGATCTTCTCGGCGATGCCGCGCTGGTCGACACCGATCATGGTTGGCACGCCGTGGCCCATGGCGTTCATGGTGTGGTGCGACTTGTGGCAGTGGAACGCCCAGTCGCCCTCCTCGGTGGCGTCGAATTCGATGGCGCGCATCTGGCCGACGGCGACATCCACCGTGACCTCGGGCCAGCGCGCCTCGGGCCGGGTCCAGCCGCCGTCGGTGCCGGTCACCTCGAACTCATGGCCATGCAGGTGGATGGGGTGGTTGGTCATGGTCAGGTTGCCGACCCGGATGCGCACCCGGTCCCCACGCCGGCAGACGAGGGGGTCGATGCCGGGAAAGACGCGGCTGTTGAAGGTCCACAGATTGAAGTCGAGCATGGTGTTGACCCGTGGCGTGTAGCTTCCGGGGTCGATGTCGTAGGCATTGAGCAGGAAGCAGAAGTCGCGGGCCACGCGCATGAAGTCCGGATTCTTCGGATGGACGATGAACATCCCCATCATGCCCATCGCCATCTGCACCATCTCGTCCGCATGGGGGTGGTACATGAAGGTGCCGCTCCGGCGCAGGGTGAATTCGTACACGTACGTCTTGCCCGGGGGGATGGGGGGCTGGGTCAGGCCGGAAACGCCATCCATCCCGTTCGGCAGGCGCTGGCCGTGCCAGTGGATGCTGGTGACCTCGGGCAGGCGGTTGGTGACGAACAGACGCACCCGGTCGCCTTCCACCGCCTCGATGGTTGGGCCGGGGCTCTGGCCGTTGTAGCCCCACAGGCGGGCATTCATGCCCGGTGCGAGCTCGCGTACCACCGGTTCGGCCACCAGGTGGAACTCCTTTACGCCGCGGTTCATGCGGAACGGCAGGGTCCAGCCGTTGAGGGTGACCACCGGGTTGTAGGGGCGGCCGCTGGCCGGCTGCAAGGGGGGCAGGGTGGCGGCGCTGTCCATGGCGGCGGCCTCGGGCAGGCCGGCCAGCGCGCTCGTATGGACCAGGCCGCTGCCGAGGGCGGCAAGCCCGGTCTTCATCAGGAAATCTCGACGGGAAACCATGGGGTTCTCCTCAGGGATCAGTGGCCGCCCGCCGCCGGGCTTGCGGCTTGACGAGGGGCGGAAAGACTGGCGGTCGCGGGGGAGCCGACGGTCAGGGTCATGCGCAGGTCGGTCTCGGCGCGCCAGTAGTCGCGGCTGGCCTCGATGGCGCCGATCACGGACTGGATCTGTTCGCGCGCATCCAGCAGCAGCTCGAATACGCCGATCAGCATGCCGTTGTAGCGGAGCACGTTTTCCTCCGCGATGCGCTGCCGCAGCGGGACGATCTCGTCGCGATAGTGGCGGGCGAGGTCGAAGGCCGTGCGGTAGCGCAGCCAGGCCTCGCGGGCCTCCGAGCGGGCACGGATGGCCATCGCGCGGACGTTTTCTACGGCCTGCAGGTAGACCGCCTCGGCCCGCGCCACCTTGGCATCCCCCCAGTCGAACACGGGCAGGAGCAGCTCGATCTGGTAGCCGCGCTGGGGCGGGGCATCGCTCGCGGTGTTGTTCATGACCCCGGCCTCCAGCACGTTGACGAAGCGCGTGGCGCGGGTGATGCCAAGCGACCGCGCCAGTCCTTCCGCCTGCTGCTTGGCGAGTTGCACATCCAGCCGCTCGCCGATGGCGCGCGCCTCGATGCCTGTGCCGTCCGCAGGCATGGCGGGCAGGTCCGGCAGGCGCTTGGGCAGGACGAAGTCGGTTTGCTCGCCCCACAGGCCGAGCAGGCGAATCAGCCGCTCGCGCGTCTGCGCCGTCTGCAGGCGGGCGAGGGCGAGGCGTGCCGTGGCATCGGCGTAGAAGCCCTGCTCGCGCGCTTGATCCAGGATGCCCCAGTGGCCGGTTGCGGCCATGCGCCGTCCGAGCAAGCTGCTGGCCTCGGCGGCCTCGCGCACCTGCTGCCAGTACGTCTCCGCCTGTGCGGCGGCGACGGCATCGATCCACGCCTTGCGGGTCTCCAGGGCGATTCGCATGACCTCGCCGGCCACGCGCAGCTTGGTCTCCGCTGCGCGGCGCTCCTCGATCGCCGTCCGTGCTGGCAGGGTGAGGAGGCCGAAGATGTCGAACAGGAAGGTGCGTTCGATCTCGACCTCGCCTCCCCGTTCCAGGCGGCCATAACTGAAACCGGGGTTGCGCAGGCGTCCAGCCTGCACCCGCTCGGCATCCGCAATGCCCAGCTCAAACAGGGTCATGCGCAGCCCCGGATTGTTGAGCAGGGCGATACGCACGGCATGCTCGGCCGTGAGCGGTCCTTCGGCCAACAGGGCGTCCACCTCGGCGGAGGCCTGCTGCTGGCGCTCTGGCGTGTCAGGAAGCAGGAGAGGGGAGCGTTCAGCGGCGGCAAGACGGGCATCCACCGCGGGCTGAAGCTCGCCAAGACCTGCATCCTCCCTCAGCGTGGCGCAGCCTGGCAGGATCAGGAGGGCGACGGTGGTCAGGCCCGCCGCGGCCCATGTGGAAAGATGGCCTCGCGTCATGGCGTACCTCCATGCCCATGATGATGGTCAGGCGATGGAGGCTGGGGGGAGGGGGCGCCCATATGCCCCAGGTGACCGCCCAGTTGACGGGCGGTGTCGTTCACCTCGCGCCAGCCTGTGAGTTCCGAGGGGCGGAAGGGGGTGTAATCGGTGAAGGCCGACCGGTAATCCACCGGCGGGACGGTCGCTTCGGGCTGTTCCGGCCCTGGGGCGGCGGCCATGGCGGAGGTGGAGAGGGTCAGCAGCAGGGTGCAAACATGCACCCGCCGAAGTTGAGCAGACATGACGAAAACTCCATGAAAACCGGTAAGGCCGTGGCGTTTGGGCCACGGGATCATGACGACGGTTACAGGGAGGCGGGCGGTCGCTCGGGCTGGTCGAGGGTCAGGGAGACGAAGCGAGCGTCGATGAAGGGGATGGGCGAGGAGAGCGGCCGCGCGTCTGCGATGTCGTACGCTGCGAGGGCGGTGAAGTGGGAGAGGGCGAAGCAGTGCGGGCAGTCGTCGCCGAGGGCGGTGGAGGTGTCGTCGCCTGCCTCATCCAAGGCCAGAGCGTCGTGATGGTGACAGCTCATGCCCTCGTGTCCCGCACCGGCCGCAGGGCCGGAGGCGTGGTGCATGCCGGACGCGCACACGCTCATGCTGACCCCGGCCATCCCCTGGATGGGCAGGATCAGCACAAGCAGAAGCAGCAGGGTGCGCTTGAGCATGTCCATGAGGCGGGAGGCTCGCCAGTGGGCCAATCGTGAAAACCAAGTTAGTGGATCAACCATGCGGACGCAAGTTCCCGCGCCGCCGATGGGGCGGCGGCCGGGATCACGCCTGTTCGCCGGCTGGGTCGACCTCCCCATGTTCTTCCAGCACCTCGCGCAGACGGGCGCGGGCCTCCTCGACGCCGGTGCCATGGAGCGAGGAGAACAATTGCACAGTCACCCCTTCCGGAAGGGTGCGGCGCAGTTTCTGCAGTACCCCGCTGGCCGCACCGCGCGAGAGCTTGTCGGCCTTGGTCAGCAGCACGTGCACGGGCAGGCCGCGGGCATGGCAGCTCTCGATCAGCATCACATCGAAGGGGCGCAGGGGATGGCGGATGTCCATCATCAGCACGGCAAGCCTGAGACTTTTGCGGGTGCTGAAGTATTCGTCCATGACCAGGCCCCAGTTCTGGCGCATCTCCATGGGCGCTTCGGCGTAGCCGTAGCCGGGCAGGTCGATCAGGCGCTTACTGTCGTCGAGCACGAACACGTTGAGCAGCTGGGTGCGGCCGGGGCGCTTGCTTGCCCGCGCCAGGGTCTTCTGTGCGCACAGGGCATTCAGGGCGCTGGACTTGCCGGCGTTGGAGCGGCCGGCAAAGCAGATCTCCGCACCACGATCGGCGGGCAGGTGGGCGGGATCGGGCGCGCTCTTGAGAAAGCTGGCACGGGCGAAATAGGCGCGCAGTTGAGGGTCTTCTTTGTGCATGTGCACATTCTATGTCAGTTCCATGGTGGACAAGCCTTTGTGGCTGACTAAAATCCGAAGACTTTTGTGTGCCGCAACCCCGGAGAGGGCCATGACCACCCGTCTGATGATTGCCACTGCCATGATGTTCGCCACCACCCTGTCCGCCCAAGCGGCGGGGGATGTCGCCGCGGGGCAGGCCAAGGCCGCAGCCTGTGCCGGTTGCCACGGCGCCAACGGCAACAGCGCCAATGCCGCCTTTCCTTCGCTGGCTGGCCAGCATGCCGACTACATCGCCAAGCAGCTGCGCGAATACAAGGCGGGGGTGCGCGTCAACGCCATGATGGCCGGCATGGTCGCCCCCCTCACCGAGGAGGACATGGTGAACCTTGGTGCCTACTACGCCTCCCAGGCCAAGACCGCCCTGCCGCTTGATGGTCAGGATGCCGAGCTCATCGCCCGTGGCAAGCGGCTGTATCAGGCTGGGGATGCGGCCAAGGGGCTGGCGGCCTGCGCGGCTTGTCATGGCCATCAAGGCTACGGCAATCCGGGCGCGGGCTATCCCGCCCTGCGCTCCCAGCATGCCGCCTACACCGAGCTCACCCTCAAGGCCTTCCGCGACAGCAGCCGGGCCAATGACGCCCAGGCGGTCATGCGCCAGATCGCAGCCAAGCTGAGCGACGAAGAGATCCGGGCCCTGGCCGCCTACACCGCCACTTTGCACTGAGCGCGGAACCTCCGCGCGCGCAGCCGTCTCCAACAAGGGCGCGTCCCGGTCTCCTCCCTCTGGCGGAGGCTCCGCCCCATCCTCGATAGCCCGGCATGACCCAGACACCTACGCACTCCCCCGGCCGCCAGTTGATGGCCTTCCTCGGTTCGATGAACCTGGCCATCATCCTGCTGGTGGCGGTTGCACTGGCCTCCATCATCGGTACGGTGTTGCAGCAGAACCAGGCCTACGGCGACTACCTGATGAAGTTCGGCCCGTTCTGGTTCGAGGTGTTCCGCACCCTCGGGCTGTACGATGTCTATTCCGCCCCCTGGTTCCTTGCCATCCTCGGCTTTTTGGTCCTCTCCACCAGTGCCTGCGTGATCCGCAACGCGCCGGGCATGGTGCGCGAGATGCGCGACCACCGCCTGCACGCGCAGGAGAAGTCGCTGCGCGGCATTCCGGGGGCGGCCGAGTGGCAGGTGCCCGTGAGCGTCGAGGCCGCCGCGATCGAAGGGCGTCGCACCCTGATCGAGTCCGGTTTCAATGTGCGCGAGACCCGCGTTGCCGAGGGTTACCTGATCGCCGGGCGCAAGGGGGCCTTGCAGCGGCTCGGTTACATCTTCACCCACGTGGCCATCGTCATCATCCTGGTGGGCGGCGTGCTGGATTCGCGCATCTGGCTGGCGTTGCGTGAGCTCAAAGGGGACCTGGTGGTGGAAACCCGCCCGGTGCCGGTGTCCCAGGTGCCGCCGGAGAGTCATGTCCCGGCCTCCAACCCCAGCTTCCGCGGCAATGTGAACATCCCGGAAGGGCAGCAGAGCTCGGTGCTGTTCCTCAACGTGCGTGATGGCTATGTGGTGCAGGAGCTGCCGTTCACCATCGAGGTGAAGGACTTCCGCATCGAGCACTACATCAACGGCCAGCCGAAGTCCTACGAGAGCGATATCGTCATCCACGACCCCGCCAGCCCGAACCAGCCCGTGGCACAGACCATCTCGGTCAACCATCCGCTGATCTACAAGGGGCATGCGATCTACCAGGCCAGCTTCGGCGATGGTGGCTCCAAGCTTGCCCTGCGGGCCTGGCAGCTGCTCGGTCAGAGCGGCGCGGCGCAGGATATTCAGGGAGCCATCTTCCAGGACATCCCCTTCTCCCTCGGTGGCCAGCGCTACACGCTGGAGCTGAACGACTTCCGCCTGTTCAACATCAACCCCATCGAGGGCGAGGACGGCAAGGTCGAGCAGAAGAACTTCGGTCCGAGCATGGTGTTCCGGATGCGCGATGCCGCCGGCCAGGCACGCGAGTACGAGAATTACATGAACCCGGTGGTCCTGGATGGGCGGCCGGTGTTCATCTCCGGCATGCGCGAGCAGGTCGGCGCACCGATGCGTTACCTCTACCTGCCGGCGGACCGCGACAACCGACTGGATACCTTCATGGCCTACTATGCCCGCCTGCACGACCCGGAGCGCGTTGCGCGGGCGGTGCAGGCGATGCTGGAGGAGATCAATCCCGAAGCCGCGAAGCTGCCGGCGGCCAGCGAGTCCATCCGCGCCATGGTCGGCCGCTTCGTCGAGGGTGGCTACGACGCCATCGGCACGGACCTTGAGAAGCGCGTGCCCGCCGAGCAGTTGCAGCAGGCCTTCGAGACCAGCGTGCGCGTGCTGCAGACCGTGCTCGGACGGATGTATGTCGAACTGCTCGCCGAGCGGGGCATCCAGGCGCCGGCGGAACAGGATGAACGCTTCCTCGCCGACGCGGTCACAGCCATCAATGCCCTCGCGCTGTACGGTTCGCCCATCTACCTGCAGATGACAGGCTTCGAGCACATCCAGGCCTCCGGCCTGCAGATTACCAAATCCCCCGGCAAGGCGGTGGTCTATTTCGGCAGCTTCTTGTTGACCCTGGGGGTGTTCATGCTCTTTTATCTGCATCCGCGCCGCGCCTGGGTATTGGTGCGCGAGAACGAGGGGGGGGCGCGCCTGCTGTTCGCCACCACCAGCCATCGCAAGACCATCGACATGCAGCAGGCTGGGGTCCAGTTGCGGGAGGGCCTGGAGGCCCGCCTGCGTGGGGCGGGCGGGCACCCGCTTAGGGTTGCCCCTGTCTAGCAGGATCAAGCCATCCATGGCCTGCTAGGGAAACGCTCGAAACCTTGAATGTGGCATGTTCCCTCCCCCCTTGGGGGGGGGAGGGGTAGGGAGAGGGGGCAAAAGGGCGTCACCCTCTCCCCCAGCCCCTCCCCCATCGAGGGGGAGGGGAGAAGTATTTGTTGATACCTTATCGAACCACGGGAGGTTCCCATGTCCGCCAACCTTGACGCCATGCGCCAATCCATCGGGCATTCGCCATCCGCGCGGCACGTCCGCCCGCTGGACGTCCTCTGGCTGGTCGCCGTGCTGGGTGCCGGTTTCGGCGTGCTGGCCGCCTTCAACCAGCGCATGGATGGCTACGAGGTCGGCATCCTGATCGGTACCACCCTGTCGCTTGCCGCGTTCGGCTGGTTCTGGCGCAGCATGCAGGGGCTGACCCTGGCGGTTGCGCTGATGAGCGGCATCGCCCTGTGGCGCTACGGCGCCTACTTCGGCGATCAGCTCTCGGTCGGTCTGGATGCGCTCAATGCGGTACAGGGCAAGGACTTCTTCCTCAAGTTCCTGGTGTCCAGCCAGAGCGCGATCATGTGGATGAGCGCGCTGTACGTCGGCGCCACCTTCACCTATTTCCTCGCCTTGTTCAGCCGCGCCGAGTACATCGGCCGCATCGCCTCGGGCCTTGTGTGGGCGGCCACCGCCTTCGGCCTCACCGGGCTGATGGCACGCTGGCGCGAGTCCTACCTGATCCATGTGGACTATGGCCACATCCCGGTGAGCAACCTGTACGAGGTGTTCATCCTGTTCGCCGTGATCACCGCGCTGATCTACCTGTTCTACGAGGCCCGCTTCCGCACGCGCAATCTCGGCGGCTTCGTCATGCTGGTGATTTCCGCCGCCGTGGGCTTCCTTCTGTGGTACACCTTCGACCGGGGCGCGAATCACATCCAGCCGCTGGTGCCCGCGCTCAACAGCTACTGGATGAAGATCCACGTGCCGGCCAACTTCGTCGGCTACGGCTCTTTTGCCCTCGCCGCGATGGTTGGCCTGGCCTACCTGATCAAGCTCAGGCTCGGCGGGGATGGGGAGAACGACCGCCTGCCCAAGCTCGCGGTGCTGGATGACCTGATGTACAAGGCCATTGCGCTCGGCTTCGGCTTCTTCACCGTGGCCACCATCCTCGGTGCCATGTGGGCGGCCGAGGCCTGGGGTGGCTACTGGTCGTGGGATCCGAAGGAGACCTGGGCGCTGATCGTGTGGCTCAACTACGCCGCCTGGCTGCACCTGCGCCTGACCAAGGGCTGGCGCGGCGCGCCGATGGCCTGGTGGGCGGTGGTCGGCCTGTTCGTCACCACCTTCGCCTTCCTCGGCGTGAACATGTTCCTCTCCGGCCTGCATTCCTACGGTACGCTGTAAGCGGCTCACAACCAGGAGGTTGAATGATGAAACAACTCGGCTGGCTGCTCGCGCTCATCCTCTCTGCGGGACTGGTGCATGCTGCACCGGAAGAAATGGTCCATTACGAGGCCATCGACCCGCCGGTGAAGGTGGATGCCGCACAGGGTGAGGTCGTAGTGCAGGAGTTGTTCTGGTACGGCTGTGGTCATTGCTACCATTTCGACCCCACCCTCAACGCCTGGCTGGCGAAAAAGCCGGCCAACGTGCGCTTCGAGCGCGTGGCCGTGGCGCTCAACCCAGGTTGGGTGCCGCTGAGCAAGGCTTATTACGCGCTCAGGCAGCTCGGCGTGGATGAAAAGCTCCATACCGCCCTGTTCGATGCCGTGCACAAGGAGCGCCGCCCCTTGAGCGCCCCCGAGCAGATCGCCGACTTCGTCGCATCCCACGGGGTGGATCGCGAGGCTTTCCTCAAGGCCTACAACGGCTTTGCGGTGGATGCCGAGGTGCGCAAGGCGCAGCAGCTCGCCCGTCAGTATGGCATCACCGGCGTCCCGGCCATGGTCGTGCAGGGCAAGTACCGCACGTCGGGGAGTCTTGCCGGCACCAACGGCAAGATGATCGAAGTCGTCGATGCCCTTGTCGTCCGGGAGGCCGGCCGGTAAGACTGGCAGCCTGCCGGGGGTTGGGATTCCCCGTTCCAACCCCTATGCTAGCCCGATCTTTTTCCTGTTGGCTGGCCCATGACCACCACCGCACATCTCGTCGTCCGCTGCCTTGAGGCTGAAGGCGTCGATACCATCTTCGGGGTTCCCGGTGAGGAGAACCTCGACCTGCTCGACGCCCTGCTCGAGAGCCGCATTCGCTTCATCCCCACCCGCCATGAGCAGGGGGCGGCCTTCATGGCCGATGTGCATGGCCGCCTGACCGGCAAGGCCGGGGTGTGCCTGGCGACGCTCGGGCCCGGCGCGACCAACCTCATCACCGGCGTGGCGGACGCCAACATGGACCATGCGCCGCTGGTCGCCATCGCCGGCCAGGCCTCGACCGACCGCCTGCACAAGGAATCCCATCAGGTGCTCGACCTGGTGGAGATGTTCCGGCCAGTGACCAAGTTTTCCACCCGCGTGCTCTCACCGGCCACGGTTCCGGAGACCATCCGCAAGGCCTTCAAGCTTGCGCAGTCGTCCAAGCCGGGCGCGGCCTTCATCGAACTGCCGGAGAACATTGCCGAGATGCCCGCCGAAGGGGCGCCGCTGCCGCACTCCGACGGTCACCGTCCGGGGCCGTCCGAGCAGACAGTATCAGCGGCCGCGCGGCTGATCTCAGAGGCCAAGAATCCCATCATCCTGGCCGGCAACGGTGTGATCCGCGCCGGCGCGCACGAGGCGCTGGCGGCCTTCGCCGGACAGTTGAACATCCCCGTGGCCAATACCTTCATGGCCAAGGGGGTGATCCCGTTCAAGCACCCGATGGCGCTGGGGAGCGTGGGGCTGCAGGCCAAGGATTACGTCGGTGTCGGCTTCGACCATGCGGACCTGATCATTGCCATCGGCTACGACGTGGTGGAGTACCACCCGCACCTCTGGCATCCGACCCGCGACCGCGCCATCCTCCACATCGACGATACCCCCGCCGAGATCGACGAGCACTACGGTGTGACCCTCGAGGTGCTGGGCGATATCGGCCTCTCGCTCGAACGCATCGCCCAGCGTGCTCGTCCCCACGAGGGGCAGGCGCTCCGCAGGTTGCGCCAGATGCTGATCACCGACATGGGCGAGCACGCCCGTGACAGCGTGTTCCCGCTCAAGCCGCAAAAGCTGATCTGGGATCTGCGCACGGTGCTCGACCTGCAGGACATCGTCATCTCCGATGTGGGGGCGCACAAGATGTGGCTGGCACGCATGTTCCGCTGCGAGCACCCCAACACCTGCCTCATCTCCAACGGCTTCGCCAGCATGGGCATCGCCCTGCCGGGGGCGATCGCCGCCAAGCTGGCGCGCCCGGAGCGCACGGTGGTGGCGGCCACCGGCGACGGCGGCTTCCTCATGAACGTGCAGGAACTGGAGACCGCCAAGCGCCTTGGCACGCCGATCATCGTGCTGGTCTGGAACGACGGCGGGTATGGCTTGATCGAGTGGAAGCAGATGGCGCAGTTTGGCCGGCCCGCCTTCGTCCGCTTCGGTAATCCGGACTTCGTCAAACTGGCGGAGTCCTTCGGCGCACGCGGCTACCGCGTCGAACCCGGTGTGTCGCTGCAGGACGTGCTACGCGAGGCCATCGCGAGCGAAGAGATCTGCGTGATCGATGTGCCGGTGGACTACAGCGAAAACCTCAAGCTGACCGCGCGGCTTGGCGAGATGGTGTCGCCGATGTGATTGCGCGTCGCGATATCCCCCTCGCCGCCCCACATCCGGCCGTCAACCCGGGGCAGCGCCTGCGTCTTTTGAGCTACAACATCCAGGTCGGCATTGCGAGCAGCGCCTTCCGCGAATACTTCACCGCCGGCTGGAAGCACGTGCTGCCTACCCCGGAGCGGATGAAGAATCTCGACCGCATCGCCGAGGTGCTGTGCGAGTATGACATCGTCGGCTTGCAGGAGCTGGATGCGGGCAGCCTGCGCAGCCACTTCCTCAATCAGGCCGAATACCTGGCGCTGCGCGCCGGGATGCCGTTCTGGAAGCACCAGACCAACCGCGACCTCGGCCACCTGGCCAAGCACAGCCTAGGGCTGGTCGCCCGGCTGATCCCCTACGCGGTCGAGCACCGCGCCCTGCCGGGTTTCCTGCCCGGCCGGGGGGTGATGCTCGCGCGTTTCGGCCAACCCGGGGCGCGGCTCACCGTGGCGGTCATGCACCTCGCCCTTGGTCGCGCCTCGCGCATGCGGCAGATGGACTTCGTCGCGGATCTTCTGGCCGACGAACCGAACGCCATCCTGATGGGGGATTTCAACTGCCTGCCGCAGGCCCCCGAGATGCGCCTCCTGCTCCGCCGCACGGGGCTGCTGTTGCCGGAGAAGGAGCTGCACACCTACCCGAGCTGGCGCCCCAGCCGGATGATCGACTACATCCTGATCAGTCCCTCCCTGCGCATGCGCGAGGCCGAGGTGCTGCACTTGCCGCACTCCGACCACCTGCCCTTGGCCGTGGAGGTGGAGCTGCCGCCGGGCCTAACCCTGTGAGACCGTCATGACCGCACAAGCCAGCGAAGGCGAAGACTGGAAGCGTCGTTACCTCGACACCCTGCAAACCCTCGAGGAGCGCGACGAACGCCTCGGCACGGCGGAAGAGCTGCTCCGTCTTGCCCTCGGGCGCCTCACGCTCGCGGCGGAGAAGGCCTACCCCCCGCTCGAGGCGCGTCTGTCCGCCCTGCGTCAGGAGGTCAAGGCCGCGCCCGAAGGGCGTCTGCCTCTGAGCCGCCTGCTCGCCCAGCTGAACGAGCTGGTCAGTGAACTGCGTACCCTGGAGACACGAAGCGAAGAGGTCGAGCGCGAGTCCCACGTTGCCCCGGCGGAGGCGCCCGAGCTGGACGACCGGGCTGCGCTGGCGCGGCGCTTCCTCGCGGTGCTGCTGGAAAAACTGGTCCTGACCCATGAGTTGGAACAGCGCAAGTCCGACCTGCTGGAGGCCCTGGGGCTGCCGGGCGAGGGGGCGACGACGGTGCTGATCGATCAGGCGGCGGGTCTGGTCAATGACATGCGCAAGCAGCTTGAGCATGAGAAGGATGACCTGGCGGGGTTCCTCAAGCAGCTCACCGACACCCTCAACGAGCTGGACCGGGATGTTCAGTCGGACATCGAACTCCTGCATGACGACACGGGGACGCGCCTGGCCCTGCATGACGCCATGGACAGCCAGATGCGCGGCCTGGAGCAGGACATCACGGCGGTCAATGACGTCAACCAGCTCAAGGCCATCATCAGCACACGCCTCGACCGCCTGCGGGCCCACATGACCAGCTTGCGCGAATCGGAGGATCGCCTGCTCCAGCGCATGGAGCAGACCACCGCCACCATGCGCGGGCGCATCCTGCTCCTGGAGAAGGAGACCGAGGGGCTGCGCGAGAACCTGCGCGCCAGCCGCGAGCGCATGCTGATCGACGCGCTGACCGGCATTCCCAACCGTCTGGCCTTGGATGAGCGCGTCAAGCTGGAACTGGCCCGTTTCAAGCGCCACAAGCAGCCGCTGACCTTGGCCGTGTGGGACATCGACCACTTCAAGGCCATCAACGATACCTTCGGTCACAAGGCGGGCGACAAGGCCCTGCGCATCGTGGCGCAGAAACTGGCACAGGAGGTGCGCGAAACCGACTTCGTCGCGCGCTACGGCGGCGAGGAGTTCATCATGCTGTTCATCAACACCAGCGTGATGGATGCCCTTGCCAAGGCGGACAGCCTGCGCGAGAGCATCGCGGCGGCGCCGTTCCGCTATGGCGACAAGCCGCTTCGGATTACGCTATCCTGCGGACTGAGCCAGCTGCGTGCCAATGACACGGCGGACCAACTGTTCGAGCGCGCCGACCAGGCCCTGTATGCCGCCAAGCAGGGCGGACGCAACCGCTGCGTGGTCGGTTGAGGTCTTGTGACGGCTTGCAATGCACCCAGGCTGGCCGCAGAATTCATCCCAACCCGGCCCCGGGGGCCGGCCCCTGAAAGCCACGAAGGAGACGACCGCGTGAGCGACAACATTGTTTACCTGTCTGACGCCAGCTTCGAGCAGGAAGTCATCAAGAGCGACATGCCGGTCCTGGTGGACTACTGGGCCGAGTGGTGCGGTCCATGCCGCATGATCGCCCCCATCCTCGACGAGATCGCCAGCGAATACGCCGGCCGCGTCAAGGTCGCCAAGCTCAATATCGACGAGAACCCGGGGACCCCGCCGAAGTACGGTATCCGCGGCATCCCGACCCTGATGCTGTTCAAGGACGGCAACGTGGCGGCGACCAAGGTCGGCGCCCTGTCCAAGTCCCAGCTCGCGGCCTTCCTCGACGGCCAGCTCTGAGGCGTTGCCCCCGGGCGTGTCCATCTTTCTCTGGACGCGTCCCGCGGGGCATGTTAGTTTTTCCCCGCGGTCGGCATTCGCCTGCCGTTCAAAGCACATTCTGCACCATCCCGATCCTTCCCTGCCGTGACCTTTGCGGGTCGTGTGCATCCCTGCATTCAATCCTTCCCTCGCATGAATCTGACCGAAATCAAGAAAAAACCGGCGGCCGAACTGCTGGCCCTCGCCGAGTCCATGGGCATCGAGAACGTGGCCCGCGCGCGCAAGCAGGACCTGATCTTCGCCATCCTCAAGGCCCACGCCAAGACGGGCGAGGCGATCTACAGCGAGGGGGTGCTGGAGATCCTCTCCGACGGCTTCGGCTTTTTGCGCTCGCCGGACGGCTCCTACCTCGCAGGGCCCGATGACATCTACGTCTCCCCGAGCCAGATCCGCCGATTCTCCCTGCAGACCGGGGACACGGTGGCCGGCACCATCCGCCCGCCGAAGGATGGTGAGCGCTACTTTGCCCTGCTCAAGGTCGACTCGATCAACTTCGAGCCGCCGGAGAACACCAAGAGCAAGGTCCTGTTCGAGAACCTCACCCCGCTGCACCCCGAGAAGCGCCTGCGCATGGAGCGTGGCAACGGCAGCACCGAGGATCTGACCGCGCGCGTGATCGACATCGTCGCGCCGATGGGCAAGGGCCAGCGCGGCCTGATCATCGCCCCCCCAAAGGCGGGCAAGACGATGATGCTGCAGAACATCGCCCAGAGCATCACCGCCAACTATCCCGAGTGCTACCTGATCGTGCTTCTGATCGACGAGCGCCCGGAAGAGGTGACCGAGATGCAGCGTACGGTGCGCGGCGAGGTGATCGCCTCCACCTTCGATGAGCCGGCGACCCGCCACGTCCAGGTGGCCGAGATGGTGATCGAGAAGGCCAAGCGCCTGGTCGAGCACAAGCGGGATGTGGTGATCCTGCTCGACTCCATCACCCGTCTGGCGCGCGCCTACAACATCGTCCAGCCGTCCTCCGGCAAGGTGCTGACCGGCGGTGTGGACGCCAACGCCCTGCAGAAGCCCAAGCGCTTCTTCGGCGCGGCGCGCAACATCGAGGAGGGCGGAAGCCTGACCATCCTCGCCACCGCCCTGATCGACACCGGCTCGAAGATGGACGAGGTGATCTACGAGGAATTCAAGGGCACCGGCAACAGCGAGGTGCACCTCAACCGTAAGATCGCCGAGAAGCGGGTCTATCCGGCCATCGACATCAACCGCTCCGGCACCCGTCGCGAGGAACTGCTCACCGACGTGGAAGAGCTGCAGAAGATGTGGATCCTGCGCAAGTTCCTGCACAACATGGGCGAGCTGGAGGCGATGGAATTCCTCCTCGACCGCCTGACCAAGACCAAGACCAACAACGAATTCTGGGATTCGATGAAGCGCTGATGGCGCTGCATCCTGGAAACGACAGCGCCGGCTTTTATGCCGGCGTTGTTATTCAGGCGGCACGTCGACCTTTTCTGCGCCTTGAATGCGCTGGCGAAGATCGTCCGGTGCGATGAAGACCAGGGCCCGCCCTCGCTTTCCCACCTCCAGCAAGCCCGCGGCGGCGAGGTCCAAGAGATCGGCCCGCGCCGTGGCGTAGGCGATGTCATGCGAGCGCTGATGGCCTTCGATGAGGTACGTCTCGCCCGGATGTTTCAGCGCATGCGTCAACAGGGCCAGCTGGCGATGGTTGAAGCGTCCGCGCAAGGCGCTTGAGGTGCGTAGCAGGCGTTCGGTTGCCCGCTGCTCCGCGCTCTTGTGCTTGAGATGCTCATGCAGGGCCCAAATGGCCTCGCGCACGACTTCCAGCTGGTGGAGCAGGAAATAGGTCGTGTCGTTGTCGTCGGTCTCGACGTGCAGGAAGGCGCGGGCGTAGCGCGCGGGTGCGCGCTTGATGATCTGGGAAATGGAGAGGTATTCCATGAGCCAGTACCCCTGCCGCGCCATACTCCAGTAGAACAGGGCACGTGCGGTGCGGCCATTGCCGTCCACGAAGGGGTGGTCGTAGCCGATCATGAAATGCAGGAGGATGGCGCGCAGCACGGGGGGGACAAACGGCTCATCGTCCTCGCTGCCATTGGCAAAGGCGCAGAGGCGCTCCAGGCGTTCGGGGAGCGTCGCTGCGGCGGGCGGCTCATGCAAAACGGTGCTGCTGCGCTGGTCCACCACGCGTACATCATCCCGCCGCCTCAGGCACCCCGCCTCATCGGCCTCCTCCAGCGTGTTTTCGGTCACGAGCCGATGCAGCTCGAGGACGAGCTCCGGGCTCAGGGGCTCGGTCTTGTGCGCGCGGATCCATTGCATGGCGCGGAAATTGTTGAAGATCATGCGCTCGCTGCGATCCTGCGGCTTGCGCCCCTCCCGGAGCATCGCTTCAGCGACGAGGCGGGTTGTGGACGCCCCTTCCAGCTGGCTGGAGGTGATGGCCTCCTCGATCAGGGAGTGGACGATGTACTGATCCCGGTCATGTCCGCTCACCACCTGATCCGGCAGGCTGATCTGTCCTGCCGCGTTTTTGTCGATGTAGCTGAGGAGCCTCAGGACGGGCTCGGGCATGGCAAAGCGCATGGGCCGGTCGTGTTTGTCCAGCAGCAGGGGCAGGGGCTTGAGTTGACTCTGCCGTGCCATGCGCACAGCGGCCCACAGCTGTTCGTGGCTTAGGCCCTCCGGGACGGGGCGATGGCGTAGCTCATCCCAGTGCAGGTAGCGTCCGTTGACCAGCGGCCCCGGCTGCAGGTTCATGACCTGCAGAAGCTCGTGCGCAGACATGCTGCTGAGCAGGTCACGGATGTTGGGTGGGGGGAGGGGGATTTTCATATCAATGAATTATCAATTCAATTTAAATTGATAGTTTTTTGATAGATTGGTGCCTGCGTCTTGCCCTGTCAACACGCCAAAAGACAACGCCGGCATGAAAGCCGGCGTTGTCTTGGGAGGCTGCGCCCCTGTTGATCAGCCGCGCTGGATGGCCCGCCAGCCGATGTCGCGGCGGCAGAAGCCGCCCTCGAAGCGGATCGTGTCCACCGCGGCGTAGGCGCGCTGCTGGGCCTCGTGCACGGTCTCGCCGAGGGCGGTGACGCACAGCACGCGGCCGCCGGCGGTGACGACGCGCCCGGCCTCGTCCAGGCGGGTGCCGGCGTGGAACACCTTCACGTATTCAGGCTGCGGGGTGTCGAGGCCGTCGATGGCATCGCCGGTGCGGATCTCGCCGGGGTAGCCGCCGGCGGCCATGACCACGCCGAGGGCGACGCGCGGATCCCAGGCCGCGCCCACCGCATCCAGCCGCCCGCCGATGCCGGCCTCGAGCAGCTCCACCAGGTCGGACTTCAGGCGCATCATGATCGGTTGGGTCTCCGGGTCGCCGAAGCGGCAGTTGAACTCCAGCACCTTGGAGTTGCCCTCGCGGTCGATCATGAGCCCGGCGTACAGAAAGCCGGTGTAGGGCAGACCGTCCAGGGCCATGCCGCGCACGGTCGGCTCCATGATCTCGCGCATGATGCGCGCCTCGATCTCCGGGGTGACCACCGGCGCGGGGGAGTAGGCGCCCATGCCACCGGTGTTGGGGCCGGTATCCCCCTCGCCGACGCGCTTGTGGTCCTGGCTGGTGGCCATGGGCAGGATGTTCTGGCCGTCCACCATGCAGATGAAGCTCGCCTCTTCGCCATCGAGGAACTCTTCGATCACCACCCGCGCGCCCGCCTGCCCGAACTGGCCACCGAGCATGTCGCGCACGGCGGCCTCGGCCTCGGCCTGGGTCATGGCCACCACCACGCCCTTGCCGGCGGCGAGGCCGTCGGCCTTGATCACGATCGGCGCACCGCGGTCGTGGATGTAATCCAGCGCCGGGGCCAGTTCGGTGAACACTCGGTACTCCGCGGTGGGGATGCGATGGCGGGCAAGGAAGTCCTTGGCGAAGGCCTTGGAGCTCTCCAGCTGGGCGGCCTCCCGGGTGGGGCCGAAGATGGCGAGGCCGCCGTCGCGGAAGGTGTCCACCACCCCGGCAGCCAGCGGCGCCTCCGGACCGACCACGGTCAGGTCGATGCCCTGGTCGCGGGCAAAGGCGAACAGGGCCGGGACGTCGGTGGCCCCGATGGCGATGTTCTCGCACTTGGCCTCGCGCGCGGTGCCGGCATTGCCTGGGGCAACAAAGACCTTCGCCACCCGCGGGGATTGGGCCAGTTTCCAGGCCAGGGCGTGCTCGCGGCCGCCGGAGCCGATGACCAGAATCTTCATCATGCGTTCCTCTCTGCTACTTTTGAATGCATTGTAAACGTGAAGCGGTGGGAGGTCTGCCGCATAAAGGGAGAGTCAGCATGAGTTTGCTTACCGAGTTCCGGGAGTTTGCCATCAAGGGCAATGCCTTTGATCTTGCGGTGGGGGTCATCATCGGCGCGGCCTTCGGCAAGATCGTCGATTCGCTGGTCAAGGACGTGATCATGCCGCCGCTTGGGCTGCTGCTTGGCGGAATCAATTTCAGCAACCTTTTCCTCCCCCTGGGCGAGGGGGATTTTCCCACGGTCGCGGCCGCCAGGGAGGCGGGCGTGGCGACGCTCAACTATGGCGCGTTCATCCAGACCATGGTGGACTTCACCATCATCGCCTTTGCCATCTTCATGGTGATCAAGCTGATGAACCGCCTGCGCCGCCACCACGAGGAGGCCAAGGCCGCCGAGCCGGCCCCGGAGCCGACGCCTTCGGAAGAGGTCCTGCTGCTGCGCGAGATCCGCGACAGCCTCAAGAAGTAAGCCCTGCTGCTAGAATGCGCCTTTTCCTCTGGTTTTTGGCAAGGCGCATTCCTTCATGTCCAGTCTGTCCCAGGATTTCCTGCGCTACGCGCTCGAGCGCGAAGTGCTCCGTTTCGGTGAATTCACCCTCAAGTCCGGGCGCGTGAGCCCCTATTTCTTCAATGCCGGCCTGTTCAACACCGGGGAGGCCCTCAGCCGCCTCGGGCGTTACTACGCCGAACTGATCGTGCGCTCGGGGGTGGAGTTCGACATGCTGTTCGGGCCGGCCTACAAGGGCATCCCGCTGGCGGCAGCCACCGCCATGGCCCTCGCCGAGCAGCATGGCCGCGACGTGCCCTGGGCCTTCAACCGCAAGGAGGCCAAGGATCACGGCGAGGGGGGGAGCATCGTCGGCGCGCCGCTCGCGGGCCGGGTGCTGATCATCGATGATGTGATCACCGCCGGTACGGCGATCCGCGAATCGCTCGGCATCATCCGCGCGGCCGGTGCGCAGGCGGTGGGCGTGGCGGTGCTGCTGGACCGTCAGGAGCGTGGCCAGGGGCAGCTTTCGGCCATCCAGGAGGTGGAGCGGGAGCATGGCCTCAAGGCGCTGGCGATCGCGGGCCTGGCGGACCTGGTCGAGCTGATGCGGGGGGATGCGAAGTTCGCGGGCCAGCTTCCGGCCGTGGAGGCCTACCGCGCGGCCTACGGGGTGTAATGCCGCCGGCCTAGGGCCGTGAGGTGCGTTGCAAAGGGTAGGGCAGCACTCAGGGGGCGGAAGGATGCTTCCACGCCGCCCATCCGGCGGCCAGCCAGCCGAGGATGAACAGCGTCCCGCCGATGGGGGTGATGAAGGCGAGCCAGTGCACGCCGCTTGCGACGTACAGGTAGAGGCTGCCGCTGAACAGGGCCACCCCGGCGAGCCAGGAGGCGCCGGCGAGGCGAAGCAGGCCCGCTGCGCCTCCCTGCCGCAGCCACAGACCGGCGATCAGCAGGGCGAAGGCATGCAGGAACTGGTACAGCACCGCGGTCTCGTAGACCTCGAACAGGCGTGCATCCAGTACCTTCTTCAGGCCATGCGCGCCAAAGGCGCCAAGCGCCACGCCGAGCCCGCCCAGCACGGTGCCAGCGAGCAGGAAGAGGCGCGCGCTCCCGCCGGCGGTCCTGCCCATCAGTCGAGGTAATCGTCCTCGATCGCCTTCTTCAGGCGACGTTCTTCCATCAGGTCGTCCAGACGGCGGCGCGCGTCCTTGTTCAGGGCGGCCTTGGCCTTGAGGGCCTCTTCGTTGATGTCGACGGTCTCAGGCACGGACCAGAGATCCTCGGCGATGTCTTCGATGGATTTGCGGTTGGTCATGTCAGCCTCGCAAGTTGATGCAAGCGAACCTTGGATAGGGATGGGGCGGAAAAAATTCAAGATCCGGTTTCGGCTTCCAGTCCATGCTCGCGCAGTTTCTTGCGCAGGGTCCCGCGGTTGATGCCAAGACAGGCGGCCGCCCTCGTCTGGTTGCTCTCGCAATGGCGCATGGCGCATTCCAAGAGCGGCCGCTCGACCTCCCGCAGCACCAGCGCGTAAAGATCGCGCGGCTCATCCCCTTCCAGCGTGCGCCAGTAGTGCTCCAGGGCAGCGCGTACGGCCTCATGCAGCGGGGTGGTGGGCGGGTTCATGCGGCCTCCTTCGGACGGGTCAAGCAGCCGGCGAAATGCTGGATGAGTACGGCGCGTTGCGCTTCGGCGTCATCGATGGTCATGAATCGGGCGCGAAGAGTATCGCCACCCGGCAAGTCTGTGCAATACCAGCCGATGTGCTTGCGTGCAACACGCGCCCCCTGCTGCACACCATATAGCTCATACAGGCCATCCAGGTGGCGCAGGATGATCGCGAGCCTGTCCTCAAGCCCCGGTGACTCGGGGATAGGCCGGCCCTCGAGGGCCGCCCTCAGCTGGGCAAACAGCCAGGGCCGGCCGAGGGCGGCGCGGCCGATCATCACCCCGTCCGCCCCGGTGTGGCCGAGCACCGCGAGGGCCTTGGCGGGTGAGTCGATATCGCCGTTGGCCCACAGCGGCAGGGAAACGGCCTCGCGTACCGCGCGGATGGTGTCATATTCCGCCTCGCCCCTGAACAGGTCGGCACGGGTGCGGCCGTGGATGGCAAGCGCCTGGATGCCTGCGGCCTCGGCGATGCGCGCCACCGCCACCGCGTTGCGCCGTTCGGCATCGAGGCCGGTGCGGATCTTGAGCGTGACCGGCGCGTCGACCGCGCGCACCACGGCATCGAGGATGCGGCCGATGAGCGGAAGATCGCCGAGCAGGGCGGAGCCCGCGGCCTTCTGGCAGACCTTCTTGGCCGGGCAGCCCATGTTGATGTCGACGATCTGTGCCCCCTGGTCCACACCCAGGCGGGCGGCATCAGCCATCAGGGCCGGATCGTTGCCGACGATCTGGATGGCGCGCGGCTCGGGCTCATCGACGTGCGGGCGGCGCAGCAGGCTCTTGCGCGTATGGGCAAGGCGCGGGTTGCTGGCCGACATCTCCCCCACCGTAAGTCCCGCGCCGAAGGCCTTGCACAGCTGGCGGAACGGACGGTCGGTGACGCCGGCCATGGGCGCGAGGGCGAGTGGGGCGTCGAGGGTGTACGGGCCGATGCGCATGGCCGGATCTTGGGGCGTGGAGGGGGCGGGGATCATAGCGGCAAGGGCGGTGGGCTTCAAGGTGCCCTCCCAAGGCGTTTTGCTCAGGCTGGCTGCGGGCGACCGAACAGATACCCTTGCCCCAGCGGGCATCCTAGGGCGAGCAGGTAATCGGCCTGCCCCTCGGTTTCCACGCCCTCGGCTACGACCTCCAGGTCGAGCGCCCGCCCGAGCTGGATAATGGCGCGCACGATCGCCTCGTCATGCTTGTCATGCAGCATGTCGCGCACGAAGCTCTGGTCGATCTTCAGCCGATCCAGCGGTAGACGGCGCAGGTAGGCCAGCGAGGAGTAGCCGGTACCGAAGTCGTCCAGGGCGATGCGTACCCCCATGGCGTGAAGCGTGTCGAGCTTCTTGAGCACCTCATCCGTATGCTTGAGAAAGCTGGCCTCGGTCACTTCAAGTTCCAGGCACTCGGGCGGGATGCCACTCTCCTGCAAGGCAGCGCGCACCGTGGCGGGCAGATCGTCATGCAGGATCTGCCGGGCGGCGACATTGACCGCGACGTAAGCCGGGGCCTGGCCCATCTTGCGCCAGCGGGCCATCTGCTGGCAGGCCTCTTTGATCACCCAGGCGCCGATGGTGATGATGAGATGGCTCTCCTCGGCAACCGGGATGAACTGGCCTGGCGGGATCAGGCCTTTGTCCGGGTGATTGAGCCGCAGCAGGGCCTCGACGCCGGCCCGTTGCCCATCCGCGAGCTTGATCTGCGGCTGATAGTGCAGGCTGAACCAGCCCAGGCGCAGCGCATCGCGGATCATCTGCTCGATGGCGAGCTGTTCTTCGGCGGCCTCGGTAAGCTTGGGCGCAAAGAAGCGGTAACTGTTGCGCTCCTCGGCCTTGCACTGATGCAGGGCTGCATCGGCCTGCTGCATCAGCTTCTCGAAGTCGACGCTGTCGCTCGGGTAGAGCGCAATGCCGATGCTGGTGGTCAGCTCGAAGCGCTCCCCGTCGACCAGGATGGGCTCCCTGAACACCTGCTGGATGCGCTTGAGAGCCTCGATCACCTGCTCATCCCGGGTGATGCGCTCCAGCAGGATCAGGAATTCGTCGCCGCCGATGCGGGCCAGGGTGTCGGTTTCCCGCAGGGTTTGGCTCAAGCGGGTGGCGATGGCGACCAGCAGCTGGTCGCCGAGGGTATGGCCGCGCCCTTCGTTGATGGTCTTGAAATGATCGAGATCCAGGATCAACAGCGCCATGCGCTCGCCGTGGCGTTTGGCCTCGGCACTGGCCTTGGCGAAGCTGTTGGCGATCATCAGCCGGTTGGGCAGGCCGGTGAGCGGGTCATGCTGGGCTTGGTAGACCAGCGTGGCCTGTTGAGAGGCAATGCGCTGGTTTTGAGCCTGGAGGGTCTCGGCCATGTGGTCGATGGCCCGCGTGAGGGTGTCAAGTTCATCACGCCCAACCGGGGCGGCGAGGCGGACGCTGAAATCACCATGCTCGATGCGATGCAAGGCGGTCAGCAAGGGTTCGATGCGTTTGCGGCGGAATCGGCGGGCGATGGCCCAGGCCCCTCCTAGGGCGAGTAGCAGGGCGATGAGGCTGGAGGCGGCAGCCAAGTACAGCGGGGTGTCGATCTGCGCGAGGATGGAGGCGATGGGTTGGGCGAGGACCAGCCGGTCACCCAAAGCGCTGTCACCGACCACCAGCTGGCTGACGAGCCAAGCCTCCCCCGCTGCGGTGTGGTGGCGAAGGACGGTCGGAGGCGGGAGGGGCCACAAGGCTTGGATGAGGCCCTCATCGTTTAGGGGCTTGCCCACGACGGCGCGGTTGGGATCGTTGCTGGCTATCACCGTGGCGTGCTCATCCAGCATCCACCAGCGTATGGAAGAGGGCAGCCTGGCATCCAGCTGGCGGGTGACCTCACTCAGCTCAATGGAGGTGGCGAGCAGGTAGTCCATTTCCCCGTGCGCGTTGCGGTGAGGGGTGGCAAGACCAATCACAGGGGTCCCTGTGGTGCGGCCTGTGATCAAACCGCCGATGCCGGTAGCGTTGCGTTGCAGGGTGCGCTGCACATAATCGCGATCGGCCAGGTTGTGCAACTTGTCTGGCGCCTTGGCATTGCACAGCACTTGCCCGTTGGGGGCGACGACCAGCAGGTTGGCAAACATACCCGGTAGGGTGGCCAGGTTTTTTTGCGCCTCGAGGGTGCAGGCGGCGTGATCCTCGATCGGCCAATCGTGCTGTGCCAGCAGTTCGATGGCTTGCTTGGCCTGCTCCTGCAGCATGCGCAGGTGCTCGGCGGCCCGCGCGTTGTGGGTGATCAGCTGCGCCTTGGCCTGCTCCACCTGCTCTTCGCGCCAGGCTTGGGCAAGCAGCACCTGGGCCAGGAGCATGGGTAGTGCGGTGAGGCTGACCAGTAGAAGCAGCTTGACAGTGAGCGAGCGTGGCATAGCGGGCCTACGCCGGGTTAGTGACCATAGACCCAGGCAGGCAGGGCCGTCGCAAGGCCTGGAAAGATGGCCAGGATGATGAGCATCACGACTTGCAAGGCGATAAACGGGACCACGCCGCGATAGATGTCCAGCGTGGTGATGGCATCGGGCGCCGCGCCGCGCAGGTAGAACAGGGCGAAGCCAAAGGGCGGGGTGAGGAAGGAGGTCTGCAGGTTGATGGCGATCATGATGCCCAGCCAGATCGGATCGAGGCCCATCATCAGCAGGATGGGCGCGACGATGGGCACGACCACGAAGATGATCTCGATGAAATCGAGCATGAAGCCGAGCAGGAACATCACCAGCATCACCACCAGCATGGCACCGATGACGCCACCGGGCAGGCTTCCGAGCCATTCATGCACGACGTCGTCGCCGCCGAACCCGCGGAACACCAGCGAGAAGAGGGATGCGCCGATCAGGATCAGGAACACCATGCTGGTCATGCGCGTGCTGGCGCGCGCCGCATCGGCCAGCATGGCGCGGTTCAACTGCCCGCGCAGGGCCGCCAGCAGCAGGGCGCCGGCCGCGCCGACGGCAGCGGCCTCGGAGGGGGTGGCGATGCCGCCGAGGATGGCGCCGAGCACGGCCAGGATCAGCAGCATGGGGGGCCACAGGGACTGGAGCAGTGGGCCGATCGATGCGCGGGGCTCGCTGGCCGGGGCGGCCGGCATGCGCGCCGGGCTTCTCCAGGCGAGCCAGGCAAGGTAGAGCGCGTAGAGCACGACCAGCAGCAGGCCGGGGATCAGTGCCCCGGCGAACAGGTCGCCCACGGAGACGGTCTTGGGCGCGTAGATGCCCTGCGCGAGCTGGGCCTGGCTGTAGGCCGAGGAGAGCTGGTCACCCAAGAGCACGAGGATGATGGAGGGGGGGATGATCTGGCCGAGCGTGCCCGCGGCGCAGATGGTGCCGCACGCAAGCCGCGCATCGTAGCCACGCTGCAGCATGGCGGGCAGGGCGAGAAGCCCCATGGTCACCACGGTGGCGCCGACGATCCCGGTGCTGGCGGCGAGCAGGGCGCCGACCAGCAGCACGGCGAAGGCGAGCGCGCCCGGGCGCTGGCCGGCGAGGCCCGCGAGGCTGCCGAGCAGGTCTTCGGCGATGCGTGCCTTCTCAAGGATCACGCCCATGAGGATGAACAGGGGCACGGCGACCAGGGTGTCGCTGCTCATGGCCCCGAAGATGCGGTTGGGCAGGGCTTCGAGCAGGCTCAGGTCGAAGGCGCCGAAGGCGCTGCCGAGCAGGGCCAGCGTCAGCGAGACACCCGCCAGGGTGAAGGCGACAGGGTAGCCGACCATCAGCCCGGCAAACACGGCGAGGAACAGGAGCAACGGCCAGAGGGCGTCCATGGGTCAGACTTCCGTGCGCAGGTGGTCGGCGGGAGCCGGTGTGGCACCGCGGAGGATGGCGATCGAGCGCAGTACATCCGCAAGGCCCTGCAGGATCATCAGCGCGGGCATCACCCAGAGCAGGCTCTTGAGCAGGTAGACGAAGGGCAGCCCTCCCGGCTCGCGGGAGCCCTCCAGCAGCGACCAGGAAGCCAGCACGTAATCGGTGGAGAGCCACAGGATCAGCCCCATCACCGGCCACAGGAAGAGCAGCGTGCCGAGGAGGTTGACCCAGGCCTGCCCGCGCGGGCTGAGCTTGCGGTAGAGCACATCCACCCGCACATGGTCGTCGTGCTTGAGGGTGTAGGCGGCACCGAGCATGAACACCATCGCGAACAGGTAGCTCACCCCTTCGCCCAGCGCGGTGAAGCTGAGCCTGAAGCCGTAGCGCAGGGCCACGGTCAGCACAGTGAGCAGCACCATGCCGTAGGTCAGCCAGGCCACCAGGCGGCCGCTGTGTTCGGCGAGGGCATCGAGCAGGGCGATGAGGCGGTTCATGCGAGCAGGGAGGGGGTGCCGCGCACGTGGGCGGCCAGCAGCCGGCCGAAGGCGTCCGGGTCCTTGGTGTGGGTCAGCTCCCCCTCGCGCGGGTAGTAGAGGTCGACCAGGCGCGAGAGCCAGAAGCGCAGCGCGGCGGCGCGCAGCATGGCCGGCCAGGAGGCGTGCTCGGCAGGGGTGAAGGGGCGCACGGCGGCATAGGCCGCAAGCAGGGCGCGGGTGCGCTCCGGATCCAGCTCGCGCTTTTCCGTGACGCACCAGTCGTTGACCGTGACCGCCACATCGAAGAGCAGGGCGTCGGTGCAGGCGTAGTACAGGTCGATGATGCCGGTCAGGCGCTCGCCCTCGAACAGGGCGTTGTCGCGGAACAGGTCGGCGTGGATCACCCCGCGCGGAAGCGGATCATGGCGATGGGCGAACTGGAAGGCGAGCTCCTCGTCCAGCCGCTTGGCCTCGTCCGGACCCAGGCGGTCGTGCACGCGGGCGGACGCCTCGCGCCACCAGTGCGGGCCGCGCGGGTTGGCGCGCTCATGCGGGAAGGACTGGCCGGCGAGGTGCAGGCGGGCCAAAGCCGCGCCGATCGCCGCGCACTGGGCCGCATCGGGGTGCTCGACCGAGCTGCCGGAGAGGCGTTGCACCAGGGCGGCGGGCTTGCCGCATAGCTCGCCCAGGTAGCGACCGTGGCGGTCTGCCAGCGGGTGGGCGGTGGGTACACCGTGCTCGGCGAGATGGGCCATCAGGCCGAGGAAGAAGGGCAGTTCGTCGCGCGAGAGCTGTTCGAACAGGGTCAGCACGAAGCGTCCCTGCGTCGTGGTGACGAAGTAATTGGTGTTTTCGATGCCCGCGCTGATGCCGCTGTATTCGACAAGCAGCCCGGCATCGAAGTCATGGAGGAAGGCTTCGAGCGCGGGGCGATCGACCCGGGTGTAGACCGACATGGGCGAGACTTACCAGCGGAACAGGATCCACTGTGGGATCAGGCGGGAATCCATCGGGCCGTTGTGACGGGTTTCCAGTTCGCCATCACCGTCGTTGTCGATCAGGTAGTAGGGCGGAGCGTCCTTCGGGCTGATCTTGACCATGTAGAGGCGGCCCTTGATGCGGTATTCCTCGATCATCCCGTCCGCGGAGGGGCGGATGGTGATTTCCGGCTCCGGCACGGCCTCGGTCTGAACGCTCGTGGCAGGCGGCGGCGGGGCGTCCTGAGCCGCCGCGGGAAGGGCCGCAGCGAGCAGCAGGGCGGCGGGAAGGAGGATCTTGTTCATGGTCATAGCTCCAGCAACATGCGCTGCTCCTCAGGCGAGGGGGTGACGCTGCGGTTCTGATAAAAGTCGAAGATGGCGTCCAGCACGGCCTGCGGCTCATCAATGATCTGGAACAGGCCCATGTCGGAGGCGTCGATGGTGCCCGCGGGAATGAGGGTGTCGCGCAGCCAGTCGATGAGCCCGGCCCAGAAACGGCTTCCGACCAGGATGATGGGGATGCGCCGGCTCTTGCCGGTCTGCACCAGGGTGAGGATCTCCGCCAGCTCGTCCAGGGTGCCGAAGCCGCCCGGCAGGACGACGTAAGCGGAGGCGTACTTCACGAACATCACCTTGCGCGCGAAGAAGTGCTGGAAGTGCAGCGAGATGTCCTGGTAGGGGTTGCTGCGCTGTTCGTGGGGCAGCTGGATGTTCAGGCCGATGCTCGGCGCGGCTCCGCCCTTCGCCCCCTTGTTGGCCGCCTCCATGATGCCCGGTCCGCCGCCGCTGATCACGGCGAAGCCGGCATCGGCCAGTTTCTTGGCAATCTCGACCGCCTGGGCGTAGTACGGGTTGTCGGGTGAGAAGCGGGCCGAGCCGAAGATACTGACCGAGGGCTCGATGCTGGAGAGCGTCTCGAAGCCGGTGACGAACTCGGACATGATCTGGAACACCTTCCACGACTCGCGGGCGAGGTGGGCGGAGTCCTTCGGCGGACGCGCGGGACGGTGGGGGGGCTGGGCGCTGTCGCTCATGCGCGTATCAAGGGCTCGGAAAAAGTCTGAAAAAGGTACCATGGAGCCCCGCGTTGCCGGAAGTTCGTCAGGATCCATCAAGCATGTCCAAGCCCCCCCTCGTTCTCGTCGACGGCTCCTCCTACCTGTTCCGCGCCTTCCACGCCCTGCCGCCCTTGACCACGCGCGACGGCGTGCCGACCGGCGCCCTGCACGGGGTGCTGGCAATGATCCAGAAGCTGGTGCTGGAGGAGCAGCCGGGGCTCGTGGGGGTGGTGTTCGATGCGCCGGGCAGGACCTTCCGCGACGACCTCTATCCCGAGTACAAGGCCCACCGCCCGCCCATGCCGGACGAGCTCCGGGTGCAGATCGAGCCTTTGCACCAGGCGATCCGTGCCCTGGGGCTGCCGCTGTTGATCGTCGAGGGGGTGGAGGCGGACGATGTGATCGCCACCCTGACCCGCCAGGCGCGCGCGCGGGGCTTGCCGGTGCTGATCTCGACCGGTGACAAGGACATGGCCCAGCTGTCTGCGCCTGGGGTCACCCTGATCGACACGATGAAGAACACCCGCCTCGACCCTGCCGGGGTGGAGGCGAAGTTCGGTGTGCCGCCCTCGATGATCGTCGACTACCTCGCGCTGGTCGGTGATACCAGCGACAACGTGCCCGGCGTGAAGGGGTGCGGGCCGAAGACGGCGGTGAAGTGGCTGCAGGAATACGGCTCGCTCGAGGGGGTGATGGCGGCGGCTGCATCGATGAAGGGCAAGGCAGGAGAAAACCTGCGCGCGGCGTTGAACCATCTGCCCCTGTCGCGCACGCTGGTCACCGTGCGCGATGACGTGCCGCTGCCCGTGACGCTGGATGACTTGCATCCCACCGAGCCCGACCTGCCGACGCTGATCGAGCTTGCGGAACGCTACGAGCTTGCGCGCCACCTCAAGGCTTGGCAGGAGAAGCTCAATGGTGGATCGGGCATGCCCCTCTCCCCTGGCGGGAGAGGGGCAGGGGAGAGGGGGGAGGCGCCCGCGCTTGGCGTTGCGGCGATTCCGGGTGCTGCATCCCCCTCTCCCCAGCCCTCCCCCCCCGGGGGGGAGGGGGTTTACCGCGCCATTCTTGATGAAGCGGCCCTTGACGAATGGCTTCAGCGTCTCGCCGCGGCCGAGCTGATCGCCCTGGATACCGAGACCACCAGCCTCGATCCCATGCAGGCTGAGCTCGTCGGCCTCTCCTTTGCCGTGCAGGCAGGTGAGGCGGTCTACATCCCGCTCGCCCACAGCTATCCCGGTGCGCCGGACCAGCTCGACCGCGGGAAGGTGCTCGAGCGCCTGCGCCCGCTGCTCGAGAGCGACCGGCACGCCAAGGTCGGCCAGAATCTGAAGTACGACGCCCACGTGCTGGCCAACCACGGCCTCCGGCTTGCGGGCATCGCGCACGATACCCTGCTCGAGTCTTACGTGCTGGATGCCGGGCAGCTGCGGCACGATCTCGATGCGTTGGCGCGCCGCCACCTTGACCACGAGACCCTCACCTACGAACAGGTGGCCGGCAAGGGGGCGAAGCAGATTCCCTTCGCGGCGGTCGATATCGAGATGGCCACCCGTTATGCCGCCGAGGATGCCGACATCGCCCTGCGCCTGCACCAGGTGCTGTGGCCGCGCCTGGCGGCTGAACCGGGTTTAAAGCGTGTTTACGAACAGATTGAGATTCCGCTGCTGCCGGTGCTGATGCGCATCGAGCGCAATGGGGTGCGGATCGACGCCGCCCTCTTGCACCGGGTCAGCCACGAGCTGGCCACCCGCATGCATGCCCTGGAACGCCAGGCGCACGAACTCGCAGGGGGCCCCTTCAACCTGGCCTCCCCCAAGCAGCTGCAGGAGGTCCTGTTCGCCCGCCTCGCCCTGCCGGTGGTCAACCGCACGCCCACCGGCCAGCCCTCCACCAACGAGGAGGTGCTGGAGCAGTTGGCCGAGCAGCACGCGTTGCCGCGCGTGATCCTAGAGCACCGCATGCTCGCCAAGCTCAAGAGCACCTATGCCGACAAGCTGCCGCAGGCCATCGACCCGCGCACCGGCCGGGTGCACACCATGTACCAGCAGGCGGTCGCCTCCACGGGCAGGTTGTCCTCCACGGAGCCCAACCTGCAAAACATCCCGGTGCGAAGTGAGGAGGGACAGCGCATCCGCCAGGCCTTCATCGCGCCCGAGGGCATGCTCATCCTCTCCGCGGACTATTCGCAGATCGAGCTGCGCATCATGGCCCACCTCTCGGGCGATGCCGGCCTGCTCAAGGCCTTCGCGGAGGGGCGGGACATCCACCGCGCCACGGCCGCCGAGGTGTTCGGTCTGCCGCTCGACGCGGTGAGTGACCTGCAGCGTCGTGCCGCCAAGGCGATCAACTTCGGCCTGATCTACGGCATGTCCGCCTTCGGGCTTGCGCGCCAGCTTTCCATCCCGCGCGCCGAGGCACAGGCCTATGTCGATCTCTACTTCGCCCGCTATCCCGGGGTGCGTCGCTACATGGAGGAGGCGCGTGAGAAGGCCCGCGACAAGGGCTATGCCGAAACCCTGTTCGGCCGTCGCCTGCAGCTACCCGACATCCGCTCGCGCGATGCCCGCCGCCGCCAGCAGGCGGAGCGGGTGGCCATCAACGCGCCCATGCAGGGCACGGCGGCGGACATCATCAAGCGGGCCATGATCGACATCGATGCCTGGCTGGAGGAGAGCGGCTTCCCAGCGCGCATGATCATGCAGGTGCATGACGAACTGGTATTCGAAGTCGAGGCGGGGCAAGTCGAGGCGCTGGCCCAAGAGGTGAAGATGCGTATGGCCCGGGCCGCCGAACTGGCCGTGCCGCTGGTGGTGGAGGTCGGCTGGGGCAGGAACTGGGGCGAGGCGCATTGAGGGGGATGTCCCATAGGAGCCCCCCAGACTGTTTCAAAAGGGCTGTCCTGCCCTTTTGAAACCCGCCTCGTCGCGGTACACGCCCGCGACGGGCTCCGAGAATCAATCACTTATTGTGATTGATTCTCGCGCGAGCCATCCATGGCTCGCATTTCCAGGCTGTGTCAAAGGCTTTTGACACAGCCTGCCCCGACGCGATCCGACCCATCGGCCCGGGGCAGATTGTTTCAAAAGGGCTGTCCTGCCCTTTTGAAACTCGCCTCGTCGCGGTACACGCCCGCGACGGGCTCCGAGAATCAATCACTTGCTGTGATTGATTCTCGGGCGAGCCATCCCTGGCTCGCATTTCCAGGCTGTTTCAAAAAGTTTTGAAACAGCCTGGGGGGCGGGCCTCCTACCATGCAGGGTGGGTTGCGGAACTTTTTGCCGCCGGGGAGGAACTAATCGTTAAGTCCGTCGCAAGGGCGGGCGAGATGCCACCTCGCAGGAACGCGGGGCCCATCATGCGCAATCTGCCATTTTCGGGGGCCTACGCCCCCTTTTCTTTGCCCCAGTCATAGCTTGGCAGCTTGCCTTCCAGCAGCAGGCCATCCCAGGCATGCAGCGGCTGTGGCGGGCCAAACAGGAAGCCCTGCAGCAGGGCGGTAGGCAGGTGCTGGCGGATGAACTGGGCCTGCTCGGGCGTCTCCACCCCTTCCACCACCACGGCAAGCTGCAGGCCCTTGGCCAGTGCGAGCATGGTCTCGACGATCTTGACCGCTTCGGCATCCTCGGGGATGCGGTCGCGGATGAAGCTCTGGTCGATCTTGAGCTTGTCGATCGGCAGCTCGTTGAGCAGGCTCAAGGTGGAGTGGCCGGTGCCGAAGTCATCCACGGCGATCAAAAAGCCGCGCATGGCGAGCTGGAGGATGCGCTCACGGACGAGGTCGATACTGCCGACCAGCCCCGACTCGGTGATCTCCAGCATCAGGGCGGTGGGGTCGAGGCGGTATTTCTGCAGGGTGCCGATCAGCATCTCGGGCAGTTTGGGATCGAGCAGTTGACGGGGGCTGATGTTCAGGGACAGAAACAGGGGTTTGCCGGAGCGGTTGCGCCAGCTGGTCAGGTGCTGGCATGCCTGATCGAGGAGCCACTGGGTCAGAGGGATGATCAGGCCAGTTTCTTCGGCCACGGGGATGAACTCTTCAGGCGGGACATAGGCCCCGTCCTGATGTCGCCAGCGCATGAGGCATTCGAAGCCTTCCAGCTGACCCGCCTGCGCGGCAATCAGGGGGTGCAGGAAGCACTCGATCTCCCGTCGCTCGAGGGCGTGGCGCAACCCCTGTTCGAGGTGGAAGCGGCGGGTGATCAGCTGGGACATGGCAACGTCGTGCAGCGCGGCCTGGTCCCCGCCGTTCGACTTGGCGTGGAGAAGGGCGAGATGTCCGGCCTGCACCAGCTCGTCGGCCCGTCGGCCATCGTGCGGGAAGACGGCTATCCCTAGGCTGCCGGTGAGCTTCAGGGTGTAGCGCGGCTCCTTGAGTTCGATCGGGCGACGCAGGGACTCCAGGAAGGTACCGGCCCGCTCGAGGGCGCGTGCGTGACTGGACTCCGGCGCGACCAGGGGCATGAGCAGGGCGAATTCGTCGCCGCCGAGGTGGGCGAGCCTCTCGCTGGGCTGGAGGGCGTGGCGCAGGCGGGCCGCGACTTGGACGAGGATGCGGTTGCCCAGATGCGGCCCGAGGGTGTCGTTGACGATCGTGAAACGGTCGATGCCGATGATCGCCAGCAGCCAGTGGCGTTTGGGGTCAGCCTGGAGGATGGCGTCCACCTCGTCGAGGAAGCTGGCCCGGTTCTGTAGTCCCGTGAGGGGATCGTGGTGGGTCAGCTGGTGGAGCTGGGCGCGGGTTTCCTCCACCGGGCTGAGATCCTGAAGCACGCCAAGCAGATACTGGGGGCGCCCCGTATCGTCCAGCAGGCTGAGGAGGCGCAGGAAGGCGGGAAAGGTCGAGCGATCGGCACGCCGCAGGACCAGGCGTCCTTCCCAGTGGCCGAGCTGGAGTATCTTGCCGCAAAGGTTCTGGAAGAACGGCGTGTCTTCGGGCGCCAGCACGTCTCCCAGCCGTCGCTCGCGCATCTGGTGGGCCGGGCGTTGGAGGAGATGCTCCAGCGCGGGGTTCACCTCGAACACCTTTCCGTCATGGCTGGCCATGAAGACCCCTTCGTCGAGGCGGGCGAACAATTGCTGGGCGGCCCACTGTTGCCGTCTGAGGTGTTCCGCACTGCGGGCGGCGTCACGGAGCTGATCGCGGGCCCGGGTGGTTTGGGCGAGCAGGTTGTGCTGGGCGGCGACGATGGCCTGCAGATGGGCCATCGCTTCCTGGATCGATCGCCGTGGGGGCGGGGAGCCGGCGCCACTGGCAAGGTCGAGCAGTTGGCGGCGCAAGGACCACAGTCGCCAGATGAGGCCAGCCAGGGCGAGGCTGGCGATCGCGACCCAGGCCAAGCCGATGACCAGCAGCAGGTCATGCGGGGAAGAGGTGGAAATCATGGTCGAGACTTCCAGTCCGGGGCGCCCAGGCGAGAGGGCGGTCGAGGCGCTGTTCCTTGGTCACCCGCCTCGTGGGCTTTCCTGTGGGCGCGTTCCGCGGGGGCGTCCGGATGGGGTGGTGACACGCTCTTGCCTTATCGATCCGGTGTCACGCCCAGATGCTCGAGGCTCTCGTAAGTGAGGGCACCGTGCGCCAGGCCGTTCTGCCGCTGGTAAGCCAGCAGTGCGTGGTGGGTTTGCCTGCCGAACTTGCCGTCGATGGGGCCTGGGTCGAAGCCGGCCTGCTTCAAGGCTCCCTGGAGCGTTTGCACGAGGGCGGGCGTGAGCTCGTGATCGCACACGGCGCGGCGGAATACGACGCTGGGCTCGCCTTCATAATGGGTGGCGATGAGGCGCTTGATCTCGGGGGGGAGCTGCTGTTCGTCGACGTGCTCGGGGCTGGTGATTTCCTGCACCCGGAGATTCGCGGTCCGCGGGGCAATGTCGATGGGGACTGCGCGGGCCGGGATCTCGATCACCCAGCGCGAGACCTCCTTGTAGACGGCCGGCTCGACCACCTCGCGGGTGGTTTCCGGCTGCACCAGGATCTTGCGCTTGATGGTCTGGGTCTTCGCCGGGATGAGTCGCGAGCAGAGGGTCTGCACGGGCATGTCGGGCGCGCGACGGGCGGTGGAGACCTTGCAGCGCTCAAGGACGGTGCGTTCCGCTTCGATCTCGATAGTCACCTCACGCTCTTCGAACACGGCCGGCACGACGACCGAACGGCGAATCTCCGGACGCACCATGACTTTCTCGCTGATGCGCTTGTATACCGGCGGCTCGATGCGGTAGGTGACGCCTCCTTCGCGCACGATGATCTCCTTCTGGGCCGCCTCCACCATCGCCGGGGTGATCTCGATGTCGTTGACGGCATCGCGTACGACGATCTCCAAGGGCTTCTGCACCGGCTTGGGATTGATCACTGCCTGCACCCAGCACTCGCCCGGGCGGATGGTGGGCTGGCTGGCAGGAAACAGGGGCTGGGGGGGGGCGGTCGACGCTGCGGTCGCGGATGCCGCGGCCTGGGGCACGGGTTGTGCGGATGGCTTGATGGCTTCGGCCTGAGGCGAAGGGGGGAGCGTTGCGGCCGGCGTGTTGCTGGCCGAGGGTGCTCCATCGGGGATGTTCGCGCATCCGGCCAGGCTCATGCCCAGCATCATCGACATCAGAAGAGGGGACGGTCTCATCACTTCAGGCCTAGGCATCAAGGTTTCAAGAGCTGCGCTGATCCGCGCTTCCCGAAGGCGCTGGACAGGGTCGCACCGTGCGTCGATCCGCGTCACGGAGACTTGGCTGGCCAAGGACGGTCAGGCGCTTGTGCATGTTACCCGGTTCGTTCGAGCTAGATAATGCCTGAATCAGGACGATCCAGGTGCTGCCAGACCTTGCCCCAAATGCGAAACGCCGACGTGATCGGCGTTTCGTGTGGACTCGGGCATGGGGCGCGAGACGTCGGGCGTGCCTCGGATTCCCGGTCAGGGAGCCTTCTTCGGTGGGTTGGCAAGGATGGCCTCGGTGATGCCCTGTGCCCAGGCCCGGTAGTACTTGCCGGTGTAATGCTGGCCGTCGACGGTCTTCCATTCGTCCGGCTTGGCGAACTTGGTGGAGTCGATATAGGTGCAGGGTGCCACGTTCTCGGCGAGGAACTCGTTCACCCGCGTGACCAGTTCGGGCGCCTTGTTGAAACGCTTGCCCCCCTGGCCCCAGCCCGGGCCGGCCCAGTAACACTGCGCCCCGGTCTCCTTGATCAGACTGGTGAGCGCGGTGACCTCCTGGTAGGCCCAGCTTTTTGGGAACTCGGCGTTGGCATAGGAGCCGATGGTGTCGCCGATGACGACCAGGATGACATCGGTCTTGTCCTTGGCCATGACATCCTTGACGGCGACACCTTCGGCCTGGCCCAGGATTTCGTTGGCTGCGCCCTGGCCGATGCGCTCCGCACGACCGCAGTCGGTCGTCGTCGGCTTGATCCACTTCATCGGCGACGCCCCGCACACCCCGATGGAGTGCACGTTGGCGCCCTGTTCCGTGAGGCTCTCATGCAGCGGATTCATCAGGTAGTGCGGGGTCGCCATGTGGCTCTCGCCAATGACCAGGAAGGTGAGTCCAGCAAGTGCTGCGGTTGCCGACATGAGAGGTCTCCATTCAGGGGGATTGATACGGTCCTTGCCCACTCCGCTCCCCGCTGGATTGGATCGGCGGCCGCGGGACGGGGCGACATGGCGATGGTGCTTGCCGCCCGGAGGTCGCAAGCCACGTCGCATGGGGGGAAACTACACGGCGCCTTAGCTCGGGGTCAATCATAGAAGCCCTTGGCGTACAGGCCCAGGCGCCAGTCAGAGTAGCTGGCGCTCTCCTGCGCACCGAGCGTGATGCCGATGCGCCATTGAGGCGTCAGCGGCCAGGCGCCGTCGGCAAGGGCGCTGTACACAATACCCTTGCCGCTCGAGGCCGGGTATTTGCCGGGCTCCTCGCCTGTCAGCGGGTTGCCGGGCGCGGCAGCCTGCCAGTTCCAGTTGTGGCCGATACCCGCCTGGAGATTCAGCTCCAGCTTGTCCAGATGAGTTTCATACTTGGCTACGGCACCGAGCTGGACGTAGCGATCCGGGCTGAAATAGCCGCCGTGGCCGAACTCGAAGGCGCTGAGGTTGCGCTGGTAATGGCTCAGGATCAGTTCCGGTCCGAGCGACAGGCCTGGGATGGAGGTGATTGGGCGAAGTGCCCGGCTATAGAGTTCGTATTTCTTGTTGTCGGCCACGTTCTCGCCGGCCAAGGAGGCGGCCGTGAGGGAGGCGATGGCGCTCCAATCCCCGAGGCGCCGGTTGCCGCTGAGGGTCAGGCCCGTTTGCAGTACCCGCCCCCAGCCTGCCGAATAGGCGTCGGTCCGTTTGCCGCTGAATGCCAGGAGGCTTTCATCGCTTGGGCGCCTGAACAGGAGGGCGCTGAGCCCCCAGTCTGAGGTGTAGTAGCTGATGCCGGCCTCGCCGATCCACGCGGGGTCGGCCGCGGCTCCCGTATAGATGGTGCGAGGGGCGAGATAGGGAAGCTCGCTTCTGAGCTCTCCCGTGGCGGAGCGGCCGATGCCGAGTCGATAGATCAGGCCATTCTCGCCCGTGTGTCGCCAGAGGGCGTAGAAGCCCTTGCCCGAGACCTCGTCGACATGATCATCGACGCGCTGCCCTTCCAGCTTGAGGCTGATGTTGTCGCTTTCCCCCTGCCAGCTGGCGGTGAGGGCAGAGGTGGTTTGGGTGAGCCGGCCCTCGCCAGGGGTGCCGGCCTTCTCGCGGATCATGCTCTCGAGTTTGACCGTCACGCCCGGGGGGGGCTCGTTGGAGGTGGCGCTGGCCACGGCGAGTTTTCCATCTGGACCGACAGAAAAGCGCTTCCCGCCCGCCTTGATGGCCTCCTTCACCTCAGGGGAGAGCAGTTCAGCCAACGGGCCTGGCTTGGCGTTGGCCTTCTCCAGCAGTTCTTCGTACCGCTTCAGACGATGCAGGCTGAAGGCCAGGCCCTGGGCATTCGAGTTGGCTGGCTTCTTGGCATAGGCGGCCGAGAACTGCTGCGCGGCATCCTCGAGTTTGCCGAGCCGATACTGCGTCCAGCCCAGGAGTTCCAACCCCCCTTCGTCGAGGGCAGCGTGCTGCTCAAGCAAGGCCTGCTCGGCCTCGGAATAGTTGCCCTGGTCAAAGGCGACCTTGGCCTTGTTGACGGCGAAGTTCGCCATTACCCGCTTCCGCTCGGGAGATTTGGGCCCCATTTTCTTGAGGACGTCCTGCATCTCTCCAAGGCGGTTGAAGTGAATCAGCACGTTGGCCAGGATCTCGTAGAACTCGTCGTCGTCCACCAGTTCGGCCGCCTTGCGCGCGGCCATGACGGCCGTCGCCTCGTCGTTGAGGGCCATGGCGGTGTAGGCCATGGCGCCCAGCGTGCCGAAGTCCTCGAGGCGCACGGCGTCGTCCCAGATCTCCTTCATCATGCGCAGGGCATCCTCCTTGCGCCCGGCGTTGGAGGCCTCCGCGATGGCGATCATGGCTTGATCGTATTTCTTCAGGCTTTCATCCCCGCGAGCCTGCTTCGCGGCAAGGCTTGCGTCATCGGCCAGGCCCGAGGGGGCGGCCCCCTCGGCCGGTGGACGGGCGGCCGGGGCGGGCCGCGCAGGAGGATGCCCGTGAGCTACGGCCTCTTGCTGGGGCTTCGATGGCGCCGGGCTTCCCCCACCTGCGGCGGGCTTGTCCTTGGCAGGGCTGGTTTGGGCGGCTTTCTTCACCGCCTCGGAGGCGGGTTGTTTGGCCGCCCCGCGCGGCTGGATTGACTCCATGGCGCCGGTGGGCAGGGCGCTTCTCGCCGGCGCGGGACGCTGCCGCTCCACGCCGACGGCGGGGGGCTTCTGCATCTCCTGAAGGGGCTGGATCGCCTCGATGCTTCCGGAGCGGCGAATCGGGGTCGTTTCCTCGATGTTGGAGGGCGCCGGAATAAGCTCGACTTCAGCCCCGGCGGGCAGGGCATGAAGGAGGATCAGCGGCGACAGATAGACCGGGTATCTCATGGCAACGCTTCGGAGCGAGTCAGGACGAGTTGGGCGAAGAGGGTCAGGGTGCTGCCATAATAGTCCTTCGCGTCGATCGGGGGCCGAGGTCCGGTTGCCTTGTCCAGGCAGCCGGACACGAGGTAGCGGACGGCGCGCTGGGCCAGGGTCAGGGGATAGGCGGCCCGGTCACCGTTCGCTAGATCCACCCAGGCGGGGGCATCGTCGTTCGGCCATGCCTGGAGGAAACCCTGCATCAGGATGGGGTCCTTCATTCCAGACCAGCAGAGATAGATGGGCAGCCTCACCGCCTCGAAGCCCACGCGGCGCTTGGCGGGATCCGACGGCAGCCCGAGATGGTCGTCGGCGTGCAGGATCACCCAGTCCGGCGGCAGCTGGTGAGGGCCGTAGCGGGTCAGGGCCAGCAGGGACAGGCCGGACTTGGGCAGCGCTTGCCAGACCGGGTCGGGGTCGATCCGTGCAAGTGCCTTGAAGGCCGGGAAGACCCAGTAGGAGGGGTTGAGCGTAAGGTTCTCTCCCTCCTTGAAGCCTTGCTGCGCGGGAAGCAGCACGGGGCCGAACGAGGTGGAGGCAATGAGGGTGGCGCGCACACGCTCGGCGATGACTCGCGCCTCGGTGACCCACTCGGGCCGTTTCCAGCGCTCGCCGGCACGCGCGAGGGCCCAGGCGATCAGCAGGTCCCCGTCCGTGGCATTGTTCCAGTCCTGCACCGGCGGATTGCTGTTCGGATTCCATTGCCAGCCGAAGAGCTTGTCCTCGCGCTGCAGGTTCTTCTGCGTCCAGCCCCAGAGGGACTCGAACGTGGCGCGGTCTTCCGCGGCCAGGGCCAGCAGCATGCCGTAGCCTTGGCCCTCGGAATGGCTGATCTGGCGGTTGCCGGTATCGATCACCCGCCCCTCAGGGCTGATGAAGTGGGTCTTGTAGGCCCGCCAGTCGGCGTCGGGCAGCAGCGATGACGCCTGGGCCCCCCCCAAAACCGCCCAGAGAAATCCGCTCATCAGCATCAGTGTCCAAGGTTTCATGGTTGACCTCGACGATGGGCGGCCGGATCAGGCCGCCTGATCCAGTCGGCGTGCACGCTGGCGCAGCAGCCACCAGCTCAGCGTCGCCGCCAGCAGGATGACGGCCAGCGTGATCAGGATCGCCAGCCAGGGGTGGTTGGAGAAGATCTGGCTGCCAGGGCTCATGGCGGACTTTTCACCGATGAACACCTTGTCCGCAGGGTGGGCCTTGGCTGTGGCCTCGCCATCCATGGTCCACAACATGGCGGAGCCATCCATAGCCCCCCAGGTGGAGTGCTCCACCAGACGTTGCGTGCCCTCTTGGAGGTACTGAGCCTGGGCAGCGGTCAGCACCGTGACCGGGATGCCCGTCGAGAGCGAGACGTACTGGACCAGCGCTGCGCTGGCGCCGAGACCATCGCTCAAGGCGAGTTCCGCGCTCGCGTGCTTCTCGACGGACGTCAATTGGACGAGGGGAGTCTGGGGCTGGTCGACCCAGCGCTTGATGCCTTGGCCAACGTCGGTGGCTTGGTGCGACCCCACGTTGAAGGCCTGCCAGCGCTGATTGGGCATGAATGCGGTCATTTCCTTGCGGATCGCTTCCGGAAGCGCACGCTCGGGGCCGACCACGATCAATCCGTCCAGCTCTCCGAGCTTGTCTTGGCTCGACAGGAAGCGGAGCGAAGTCAGTGGCGCCTTGTTGACCTGGCGCAGCTTGGCGATCAGGCTGAGCGCGCTGCTGAGGGTGGCGGGCTCCATGTCCGCGGCCATCACGCCGACGCCCAGGCCGTCGGCGGCACGGGTGTAGGGCAGGCCGGTCCGTGCGAGCAGCCCGAGGTCGGGCAGGCTCATGTAGTCGGCCACCGGCGGCAGTTCGAGGCGGGAATCCTCGAAGATGGAAACCAGCAGGTTTTCGGTGAAGATCGGCTCACAGGCTCCGCCCAGGTCCTCGCCGATTATGGTGGGTACGAATTTCAGCTCGTTGCTGCCAGGGCGGAGGCTGATGGTGGGAATCTTGACCTTGTACTTGAAGAATTGCTCTCCGTGCGGGTCCTGCATGGGCAGGGCCCTGATGAACTGGCCATTGAGCATGATGTTGAGACCGGACTTCTTGTCGAATCCGGCCCCGTAGGCAAAGTTGAGCTCAAGTTCGATGAATGGCTTGGCGGGATCCTGCATCTCGCGGCTGGCCCAGAACTCGAGCCGTGCCGGGGTGGGGTACATGCCCTTTAGCGTGGTCGTCTTGAAACCGAAGTTGGCGAAGCTCGTCCAGCCCTTTTCATCTTCCAGCGGCTTGATGCGCTGATATCCCTGATCCATTCGCAGCTTGGAGACGGAGACATCCGCACGGTCAGGCAGGGCGATGCCGGGCAGGTTCAGCATGGTGGCGGCCTGGCGCACCTGGGCAGGCGTGATGCCGCTGATCACAAGGATCGAGCGGGTGGGGTCCTGGTCGCTCTGGAACAGCCCGATGTAGCCCTCCTTGATGTTCGCGAGGATGTCGGCGCTGACAAAGGGGGCGAGCTGGTCGCGCGTCCCAAGCAGCACGCCGTCCCAGGCCTGGTCCGGCAACTGCACGCCAGGGAAGCGAAGCCGGGGCTCGCCGGCCTTCGCCGGCGCCGGGTTCATTTCGTTGATGCGGACGGCAACCGGCAGGTAATCGAAGGTCGCGGCGATCGACTGGCTGACTTGCGCGGCGGCCTGGCGCAGGTCCTCGTCCTGCCCGAGGCTGCCGCGCGGAATCATCAGTTCGAGGGTGTAGCGATCCAGCCAAAGCCGGCGGTCGAAGATGTCCGTCAGCCTGGCCAGGGATGGGGTGATCGGGCGGCGCGAGGCCTTCAGGCGCAGGGCGGAGTGGGCCGCATCCACTTGGGAGTAAAGCTCCGGTGCCGATGGATCCTCGCACTCGTCGGTGTAGTGCTGGGCGGCGCGGAAACCGATTTCACGAAACCCAGGCCTGAATCCGTCCAGCGGCAGCGCGATGCGGGCGGCGTTGTCGGGCTGATGGGCCTTGACCGGCAATTGGGCGATGACGCGGTTGTCCAGGGTGACGGCGAGCTGCGAGCGGGGGAGCATGGAGATCGAGTTGGTGTACACCATCTCCAGCTTCACGTCCTCGATCTTGAGGCGCTGGGGCACGGGGAGGCTGAGGGCCTTGCGTGCCTCGGCGCCGCGCAGTTCGAGCGGTGCGCGGTTGCCTCCATTGAGCCAGCCGAGCGGGATGCTGTACTCGCCCTCATTGTGACTGAACTGCAGTGCCTCCGAAGGGCTGGCCAGGGCCGCGGGCAGCCCAAGCATGCAGAGGGCGATGGCCCGCAAGGGCCGATGGATGGGCAGTCTCATGAGGGGCTCCTCAGGTCCTTTTGCTTGGATGTGAACAGGGCTTGCAGGCGCTCAAGCAGGCGACCGAAAAACAGTCGCGTAAGGAAGGCGAAATTCCCGAATCCATGCTCGAAGGCCGTCTTGATCAGGAACAGCAGGCCCTCCATCAGGCCGATACGGTGCTGCCGGCGGCGCTGATTGGCTTGGTGCAGGTCGCTGTCGCCGTAGACGAGGGCGATGATCGCGCGTTTTTCCTCGAGTGTCTGCGGTTCGAACAGGAGGCCGAGCTCCCAGCGCTGGGCGCCTACGTACTGGTGCCTGACCAGGCGGGCAGGGATCTCGACCGTCTTCATGTCCCAGGCCCGGATGTTCACCCTGAGCTTGACCTTCTGCTGCTTTGGAAGGCCCTGCCTCGAGAGGATGCCGGCTCCGGCATGGCTGAGGTCGATCATCCGGATGGGGAGTTCTTCTGTGTGGAGCATGAGTGTGGCCGGAATATCAATCAGCTGGGCCGGGATGCGGTAGGCCGAGCGCTTTTGCGCCTTTTCCAGCATGACGCCAATGGCGGCCAGCGAGTAGACCATGTTGACGATGGTGATGGTCATCGTCAGGGTGATGACGCCGAGGTCCTCGGGGACGACATAGAGCCGGATCACGCCGGCGATGATGCAGACGATGTCGATCACCAGCATCACGTAGAAGGGCAGGGCCAGCTGCGAGATGAAGTTCTCTTCCAGCCGCTCCCCTTTCGGGGTCACGGCAAAGGACGGGGAGCGCGGATTGCGCAGGACGTTGAGGATGGCCGGCAGCGCGTGCACGGACTGGATGGTCTCGTACAGTTCCGAGATCAGCGGCCAGCGGGTGCGCCCATAGAGGATGTTGGCCAGGATCATCGCGGCCAGGACGTGGGGAATCGCGTAGGCCACCAGGTCCAGGGGGATGAAGGCGTCGACGATCTGGAGCGAGAACAGCAGGTAGAGCGAGGGCGCGATGAAAAAGATGAGACGCGCGAAGGGGAAGAACCAGAAGAACACCGACGAGGTGTAGGCCAGGCGCTGGGCGATGCTCATCCTGGGCTGGCGCCAGGGGTTCTTGAGCAGGAAGATCTGCACCATGCCTTGCGCCCAGCGCGTGCGCTGCACGATGAAGCTGGAGAATGTCTCCGGCTGCAGGCCGGCGACCATGGGCTTGCCGAAATACACGCTGTTCAGGCCGTGCTGGCCGTGCAGGGCCATGGCGGTCTCGGCATCCTCGGTGATGGTCTCGCCGGCGATCCCGCCGATGCGGTCAAGGTGGCTGCGGCGCAGCACGGCCGCGGAGCCGCAGAAGAACGAGGCATTCCAGAAGTCCAGGCCGTGCTGGATCACGGTGTAGAACATCTCGTTTTCGCTGGGCATCTGCTCGTAGGTGCGCAGGTTGCGCTCCAGCGGGTCGGGGTTGATGAAATAGTGCGGCGTCTGGACCAGGAACAGGTCGGGGTCCTTGAGGAAGAAGCCGACGGTGTTTTCCAGAATGTCCACGGTGGGGATGTGGTCTGCGTCAAGGATCAGCACCAGTTCGCCGCGGCAGTGATCCCGGAGCGCGGTGTTGAGGTTTCCCGCCTTGGCATGCTCGTTTCGCTCCCGCGTCACGTAGATCGCGCCGACCTTCTCACACAGCGCTTGGAGGGTGTGGTGCCGCGCCCATGATTGCGCGGCGATGTCGGGACGGTTACGGCGCTGGACGGTGCCGCCGTCGTCGCAGAGGTAGACCTTGAAGCGGTGGCGCGGGTAGCGGACCTGGGTCGCGGCCAGCAGGGTCAGCTCCAGCAGCTCCGGATCCTCGTTGTAGGTCGGGATCAGGATGTCGACGGTCGGCAGCTGGTCGGGATCGTCGGGGAGCTTGGGCGGGGTGCGGCTGGTCGGGTAGGCGTTGACGAAGGCCCCGATCAGGTAGATGGCCAAGCCGTAGAGTTCCGCGCCGAGCAGCAGCAGGGCGCCGATCGTGCTCATGGGGTCGTGGTAGCTGATCGTGTAGTTGATGCGCCAGGAGATGTAGCGCAGGCTGATGTAGGCGGCCAGCAGGATGGCGATCAGGCGCAGCCATCTCATCTCACGGGCCTGGTGGGTCTCGAGCCGGTCCACGCTCCACATGATGAGGAAAAGGATGCCGACGAATACCCCCACCAGGAGTGCCTGGGTGTCGCGCGGGAGCGGCTGGTACGCTAGCCAGAGCAGGGCGAAGATGGCGGCCAGCCACAACACCATGCCCTGGCGGGCGAGCAGGGGCTCGAGGATGCCTCGGAAGCGCTCCGTGCCCATTTAGATGGCGGGGCGGTCGAGTTCGCGGCGCAGCTCGAGGGCGAGCTTGTCCAGCTCGGCGCGCAGCTGATCCATGGTGGGCCTCGGCGCAAGCGTGCTGCTGTTCTGGTTGGCCTCGGCTGTGGTCACGTGCGTCTCCTTGTCGCTCGAAGCGGGTTCGCCCTGCTGGGCGAGCATGATGGCCATTTTTTCCAGCAGCTCGCGTATGGCGGCAAGTTCCGCGGCGGGGTCAGCGGAGGGCGCCGTCGGGCTAGGAGCGGCGGCTTGCGGCACCTCGATGGTCCGGGTGGAGGTCGGGTCGTCCTGCGGCTCGCTGGGCGGGGATGTCTCGCCAGCCGTTTCCGGTGATGAGTCCGGCTGCTGCCCGGGAGGAGGCGAGGCCTGGGCTTCCCGTGAGATCAGCAGGTGCAGCAGGGTCTCGAACTTGCCGTCCAGTGCCGACAGACGTTGTTCGAGCTCGGGCAGGGGCTTGGTCTTCTCTTCGGATGCAGGCGTGGCGGGAGGCTCGGCCGCAGGCGGCGGGGCCTGTTCCAGCTCCAGGAGTCGTTGCCGCACCAGTTCGTTCACGAGGTCGGGAAGATCGTTGAAGCTCTTGTGCAACTGAGCCTTGAGCTTGTTCGTTTCCCGGGTGAGCAGCACGTTGTTGCCGGCGATGTAGACCAGGAACCCGAGCGCGATGCCCCATTGCGGCCCGAGGAGCAGCGTTGAAGCCAGCGCCGTGCCGAGGGCACCGAAGGTCAGAATGGTGCGCATAAGCTCTTGCCTTGGATGGATGGGGATATGTCAGTGGCGTGCATGGCTCACCTCCGGACCTTCCTTCTCGACACAAAGAGGCCCCTGCCCGCCCGCCGCCGTCTGGCATGCCTTGGCAGGTGGTGTCTGTGCGAGACTGGCGTGACGCGCGGATAAGGCCACCTGGCTGGCCAGCAGGGCGCGATCGATATCCTGAAGCGGCTCCTGCAACACTCGCTCGGTCATTTCCCAGACAATCCAGGGGGTGGGGGCCTCGTTTTGTGCTTCCTGCTCAAGAAACTCGGACATGGATTGCGCAAAGCCGCCCCCGTCGCGGGCGAGGTTGCCCACTTCGCTTGCCAGCGCCGCGGCGAGGAAATCGGCAAAGTGGGCGTTGCGAGAGAACGATGTGCCGATCAAGGCGACCCTCTGATGGGCGGCATCACCGAACAGGGCATCGGCGCTCACTTCCGTTGCTTTTTGGGCACTGGCGGAAAAATGCATGCCGGCGACCTGATCGGGGGCGGGGCGCCAGGCCTCGGGCAGCCCGTCCAGGCCAGCCAGGCGAACGAGATCGCCCCAGCGTGGCCGGATATCCGTCGGATGATGCTCGATCAGGGTGGGGGAGGCAGGCGCGAAGCCCATGGCCTTGAGCTGGGCGGCCACGGCGCTTGCCGCAGCCTCGGCGCCTGCAAGGCTCCAGTGGGTGTCGGTCCGGTCGAAGGCGGCGCCCTGGCTCTGCTTGACGGGGGCCAGGGCGGTCCTGAGGTCCACCACCGTCACGCCGGCGGACGCAAGGCCGCGGACCCACTGATCATAGCGGGTATCAAGTGCGGCGGGGCGTGGCAGGTCGCAGAGGTGGTCGCGCTCGATCCGGGTCTTGTCGGGTACCAGCGCGACCACAAGCCGGCTGCCCCGCGCCGCCAGTGCCGCGTGTAGTTTGAGCGCGATGTCCAGGCGCTCCTCGGCATTTTGCGCGGCATTCCGGTGCGGTTTCAGCTCGTCCATCAGGAACAGCCAGCCAGGACAGCCTTGCTGGACGCGCGGGCCGGTGTCGTTGAAGGCCAGCCAGCCGATCTCACGCTGGCGTTGGCCCAGCCACTCGGCCAGGGGGGTGCTGCGCAGGTCCTCCGCCAGGGCGCGCATGGGCTTGCCGGCGGTGAAGTCGTCCCAGCCGTTCGCCCTGGTCTTGACCAGGCCGCCGTCACTCAAGGTGACCAGGTTGCTGACCCCGAAGCCGAGCAGCAGCGCGCCGAAGGCGGCGATGAAGGTCCAGGCCTGCCAGCGCGTGCGAATCAGGGCGTTGTGGAGTTCCTGGGACATCGGCTCAGAACTGGAAGTACAGGAAGGGGGAGGCGCCACGGCTGGCCATCAGGGCGGTGGCGCTGAAGAGGGCCAATACCGGCCACAGCGCCAGCGTGTCACGGGCGAGGAGCGGCATCGGCAGGGCCATGTCCAAGCGTTCGCGCCAGAGCGGCCAGGTGGCTGCAATGGCGGCCAGCGCCAGGGTCAGGAGGTGCACGGGGCGCAGCACGGAGGCGACTTCGGCGCTCAGTGCGTAGCCATGCATACCGAGCTGGCCCTGGTACATGGCCCAGGCGGTGGCGAGATCGGGGGCGCGGAACAGGATCCAGGCCGAGAATACGAATGCCATGGTCAGCGACCAGGCCGCGAGTGCGGGGAGTTTCGGGCCGCCGTGCTGCTCCCAGAAACGCTGGATGACCATCGCCAGCCCGTGCAGCAGGCCCCAGAGCAGGAAATTCAGGCTGTCGGCGCCGTGCCACAGGCCGGAGATCGCCATCACCAGCATCAGGTTGAGGTACACGCGCCAGGCGGCCACGCGGCTGCCGCCGAGAGGGATGTAGAGGTAGTCGCGCAGCCAGCTGCCGAGAGTCATGTGCCAGCGACGCCAGAACTCCTGGATCGAGCGCGAGATGTAGGGTGCATTGAAGTTTTCTGGGAAGCGGAAGCCGAGCATCTGGCCGATGCCGATGGCCATGGCGCTGTAGCCGGCGAAGTCGAAGAACAGCTGCATGCCGTAGGTGAGGGCCCCGAGCCAGGCATCGGCCATGGTCGGCTGGGGTACGGCGAAGCAGGCGTCGGCCAGCGGGGCCAGGGTGTCTGCGATGATGACCTTCATCGACAGTCCGATCATGAAGTAGCGCAGGCCGGCCGCAACGTGCTGGACGTCGAAGGGCCGGCCATGCAGCTCCTTCTCGACGTGCGAATAGCGCACGATGGGGCCGGCGATCAGCTGGGAGAACATCGCCTTGTAGGCGGCAAAGGCGATGAAGTCGCGCTCGACGTGGACGGTCCGCCGATAGACATCGACGATGTAGGAGATGCCCTGTAGGACGATGAATGAGATGCCGATCGGCAGGATCAGCCGTTCCCAGACGAAGCCATGCCCCTGCGCCGCAAAGAGTGGCTGGATCAGCGATTCGACGATCAGGTTGGCGTACTTGTAGAACGCCAGCAGCCCGGCGAGGGCGGTGATCGACAGGGCCACCAGGGCTTTGCGCATGCGCGCCTGTTGCGTCCGCCCCAGCGCAAGCCCGGTCCCCCAGGCCACGATCGTCACGCTCACCAGGACCCACAGGAAGGCGGGGCTCCACCACGCATAGAAGATCCAGCTGAAGATCAGCAGGGTGAGGTTGCGCCACGCCCTTGGGCTGAGGGCGTAGGCGAGAAGGAACAGCGGGAAGAAGAGCGTCAGGAACTCAAGCGAGGCGAAGACCATTCATGGCGCCTTCTTGGGGGGCGATGCCGGTGCCATGCTCATGGCATCCGGTCGAGGATGGGCATGATGCGCGGCCCTTCGCTTGTCGGCCGCACGAGCAGCGTCCAGCGCTCTCCCGCGCGCAGGCTGCCCAGGTCGGTCGGGGAGCCGGTGCGCTTGCCCTGGCAGTAGAGGTCGACGTTCAGGGCGACCGGGTTGATCTGGCGGCGCTTGATGGCTCGTGGAGCCACATCCTCGACAATCGCCACGTCCTTGCCAGTGAGCTTGATCGTGGCCGAGGGGCAGTCCGCGGCGAGGTTCAGCAGGCCGAGGGATACCTTGAAAGCACTGAAGTCGGTGGGGCTTTCCCGGCCAAGCTCGACCTTCCAGCCCGAGGCGCCATCCGGAATGGCCGCGACCGTGACGAATTCGCTGGGCTGAACCGAGACCTCCACGGCCTCGCTCTTGCCGCCATGGCTGAGGGTTGCCCCGAGCGGGGCGCGGGCCTTCACCGCCTGCCAACTGGTGCTGTTGTTCTCGGCGCTCAATTCGAGGCGGGCGTCTTTGCCCGCGCGGACCTCCAGCGGGCCTCCGAGCGCATCGACGAAGCGGATGAACGCGGCGTCTTCCGCCGGTCCCGTCGGGTAGAGCTTGGGTTCAGCATGAACGGGAAACTGGGCCAGGAGGCCCAGTGCGAGTGATCCGGTCAGAAACTTTTTCATGGGGCTTTCTTGGGCGGTTGACTGATGATGGCGTCAGCGATGGCCGATGCCCACTTCTTGTAGCCGCCGCCCAGGTAGTGCTGGCCGTCCAGGGTCTTCCACTCGCCGGGCTGGGAGAACTTGGTCGAGTCGATATAGGTGCAGGGGGCGACGTTCTCGCTGAGGAACTGGTTGAGTTCCTCGACCCGCGGATAGGTCTTGCCGAAGCGACCGCCCTCGGTGCCCCAGCCCGGGCCGACCCAGTAGCAGGCCGTGCCGGTGTCGCTGATCGCCTTGGTCAGGGAGGAGACTTGCTGGTAGGCCCAGGATTTCGGGAATTCGGGGTTCTTGTAGGAGCCGATGGTGTCGCCGATCACCACGACGACCGCGTCCGGCTTGTCCTGGGCGATCAGCTCCTTGATGGGGGTGGTGGTCGCGCCGTCGTTGATCCGTACGGCCTCCGCTTCTCCCCTGCGCTCGGCGCGGCCGCAGTCACCCGGCGAGACCTTGAGCCAGTCCGAGGCATGCGCACCGCATACGCCAATCGAGTGAACCTGCGCGCCTTGCTCCATCAGGCGGTCGTGCAGTGGGCCGATCAGGTAGGTGGGGGTGGCGAGATGGCTGTCCCCGATCACTAGTAAGCTCAAACCCATCAGCGCAGCGGCCGGCATCATTCATCTCCTTGTGTTCGTGTCTGTCGGTCTGTACGGAGCGATCCAAGGCGGGCCCAGGAGCGCGTGGCGAAAGACCGTATCGCGGCGCGAAGCCTAGCGCAAAAACTTGATTTTACATTGGGTTTTTTGCATGACAAGCCGCACCGGCTCAGGCCGAGCCGCCTGGGGAGGCTCGGTGGCGAGGGCGCTTTTCATCCTTCTGTCGGCCAGCCGGGCGGAATCTTGAGCAGGGCTGTGGACAGGCGGGTCATGATTTCGGAGGCCAGGTCCGGCGCATAGGCTTGCGCCGGGCGCTGGCCCCATACGGGGGCAGGCCAGGCCGGGTCATGCTGGTAGCGCGCGATGTGATGGATGTGCAGCTGGGGAACCACGTTCCCCAGCGCGGCAATGTTCATCTTGTCGGGTCGGAACAGATCACTCATGACGCGGGCCACGAACGTGGATTCGCGCATGAGCTGTTGCTGGTCGGCATCAATCAGCTCGAAGATCTCGCGGATGCCTGGGCGCTGCGGCACCAGGATCAGCCAAGGGTAGTTCGCGTCGTTCATCAGCAGCACGCGGCAGAGCGGCAGGCGGGTGACTTCGACGGTGTCGGCGGCGAGGCGCGGGTGCAGTTCGAAGGTGCTCGGGCTCATCATGGCGAGGACTGGCTGCTTTCTTGCTGGGGATCGAGGTGCAGCACAAGGGTGACGCGGCGGTTCTGCGCGCGTGACGCAGGACTGTCGTTGGGGGCGACGGGGCGAGTGTCAGCATAGCCGATGGCGCGCATGCGCTCGGCCGGCACGCCGCGTGCGATGAAGTAGCGCAGTACGGCGGCGGCGCGTCCCGCGGACAGCTCCCAGTTGGAGGGATAGCGGATATTGCGGATCGGGGTGTTGTCGGTATGGCCTTCGATCGACACGCCGTAGCGGTTCCCCTTGAGCAGCTCGGCGATACGGTCGAGAACCGGCAGGCCCGCTTCGGCGAGGTTGGCGGTGCCGGCGGCGAACAGGATGCTGTCCGGGATCTGCAGGTTGATCTGCCCCTTTTGCACGCTGACCTGGACGTCATTGCCCAGCGCCTTGAAGGCCGGATCCAGCTCCACGGCCGGTGCCGGTACGGGGGGGGATGGCTCGATCGGCGGGCTTGGCGTTTCGGCGGACGATGGCTCGACCGGCGCAGCGGGCCGTCCCGTGCCCTCGGCGGGCTGCGTTTCACGGCTGACGGCGTAGCGCTCCGGCTCGAAGCTCGCGAAGGCGACGATGAACACGAACATCACCAGCAGCAGCGACATCAGGTCGCCGAAGGTCATCAGCCAGCTGTGCTCGTCCTCGGCTTCGTCGCGCGCGCTCGTGTCCCAGGCCTGCAGCCATGGGCGGTGACGGATCGAATGCGCGGCGTGCCGGGCGCTGGCGCCTTCCTGGTCCGGGGGCGCATGGGCTAGGCTTACGGCCTGGGTCCGCTCGGCGGCCGAGAGGGGCCCGGTTGAGGTGGGATCAGCCACGGCGAGTCCGGGTGGGAAGGCCTGTCGGGCGGCCCTCGTCGCGCAGCTCGTCCTCGTACTGGGCGAGGAAGGAGTGCACGGCCTCGCGCAGGAAGGCCGGGCTGCGCTTTTCGTGCATCATCATCACGCCCTCGACCACCATGTTCATCAGCATCACGCGCTGCTCGGTGCGGCGCTCGAGCTTGAGGGCCACGGGCTTGAACACGAGGTTGGCGAGGATGATGCCATACAGGGTGGTGATCATGGCGAGCGCCATGTTCTTGCCGATGTGCTCGAAGCCGGCGGCATCCATGCCGGAGAGCATGTTGATCAGGCCGAGCAGGGTGCCGAGCATGCCGAAGGCTGGGGCGAAGGTCGCCATGGTGCGGAAGATCTGCGCCTCCGCCCGTTCGCGCGCCCGCATGCGCGCGATGCGCCATTGCAAGAGGCTGGTGATGTCGTCGGTGCTGGAGCCATCCAGCACCAGCTGAATGCCGGTCCGCAGGAAGGGGTTCTTGATCATGTTCAGGCGCTCATCCGCCTTCTGCAGCTGGCCCTGGAACATCAGCTTGCTGACGTCGACCAGCTCGTCCAGGTCCTGGCGCGCGTAGAGCTTCTCGTTGCGCAGGACGATGCCGAACACCTTGAACACATTGCGCAGCTCGCTGATCGGATAGCTGATCAGCGTGGCGGCGATGGTCCCGCCCAGCACCATGATCAGGCTGGGCAGGTTGAGGAACATCCAGAAGTCCTCGGTGGTCAGGGCGATGGAGCCGCCGATCAGGGCGAGGCCGATGAGGATGCCGAGGATGGTGGAAACGTTCATGGGGGACCTGATGCCAATCCGTGCCACCATACTATAAAGCCTGTGGCGGAGAATCCTTCGCATGCCCCTGTTCGACAGCCACTGCCACCTTGCCGATGGACGGCTCGCGCCTATCCGGACGGTCGTGCTGCAACGGGCCCGGCGGGTTGGGGTGGGGGCGTTGATCGGGGTGGCTGCCGAGGCGCGCGACTGGCCGGTGTTGCTGCGCCTTGGCCGGCGCCATCCGGACATCGGGGTGGCCCTGGGCCTCCATCCCTGGTTTGCCCACCCTTCCTGTGCGTTGGCGCGCCTGCCCGTGTGGGTGGAGCACGCTCAGGCCGTAGCGGTGGGCGAGTGCGGGCTGGACTTCGGCCGCGGTCGGCCCAGTCGCGAGGAGCAGGAGCAGTGGCTGCTGCCACAGCTGCGCCTTGCGCGCGAGCGCGACCTGCCCGTCATCCTGCATGCGCACAAGAGCGAGGATGTGCTGGCCATGCATCTCGGTCGCCTGTCCGGCCTGCGCGGGGTGGTGCACGGTTTCCATGGCAGTCTGCAGCAGGCGGAACGCTTCCTGAAGCTCGGCTTCCATCTCGGTATCGGTGGGGCCATCACCCATCCCCGTGCGACCAGGCTTCGGGCCGTCGTGGCCGCCCTGCCGCCCGAGCGTCTGCTGCTCGAGAGCGATGCCCCTGACCAGCCACCGTATGGCCGGGAGGTTCCCAACGAGCCGGCCTATGTCACCGATACCCTGGCTGTGCTGGCTGGGCTGCATGACCAGCCCCCCGCGGCGATGGCGGCCATCACATGGCAGAATGCCGCCTCCCTGTTCCGCCTCCCGAGACCTTCCCAATGACACCCGACATGCACCAGCGCACCCGCATTCTGCTTGGCGACGAGGGACTGGCGCGGCTCACCGCCAAGCACGTACTCATCGCCGGGGTCGGCGGCGTGGGCGGCTCGGTGGCCGAGGCGGTGGCGCGGGCGGGCATCGGCCGCATCACCCTCCTCGACCACGACGAGGTCAACCTCACCAACCTCAACCGCCAGCTGGTCGCGCTGCACTCCACCCTCGGGCGCAGGAAGGCGGAGGCGATGGCCGAGCGGCTGCGCGACATCTGTCCCGATCTGGCCGTGGATGTGCGCCTCGAGTTCCTGCGCCAGGAACAGGCCGAGGGCTTGATCCGCACCGGGGGCTTTGATCTCGTGCTCGACTGCATCGACAGCATTGCCTGCAAGGCGGCGCTGATCCATGCCTGCCAGCGCCACCACGTCCCCGTATTTTCCAGTCTCGGCGCGGGCGGGCGGCTGGATGTGAGCAAGGTGGGCGTGAGCAGCCTCAACCAGACCCACACCTGCCCGCTCGCCCGCGAGCTGCGCAAGGCCCTGCGCGAGCGTGGCGCGGCCCTGAACACCCCGGTGGTCTATTCCTGGGAAACACCGATCAAGGCCCTGCCCCACGAGCCGGTCGGCGGCGACGTGCCCGGCCGCGCCCGGGCGGTGAACGGCACCATCAGCTACATGCCCAACCTGTTCGGCATGATGCTGGCAGGGGCGGCGATCCAGCGGCTGCTGGAGGAGTGAGCAAATCGTCACCCCACCCGGCAAATTCTTGAGGGCCTGCTACGCTTGAACTGTAAACCTTAGTAAAGGGAGGTTGATCATGCGTCGCATATTCAAGGGCATCCTCTCCTGGATGCTGATCCTCATCGGAGGGGCGGCCCTCTTCGCCTGTGGAGGCGGCGGTTCGACATACGATCCTTACATGGGGGCAACGCCGCCTGGAAGCCTGGGGGCACAAACAGGTGTCGCAGGCGAGGTAAACCGAATTGAGTGGGTGAAGTCAGAGCCCGCTCTCATAACCCTGAGAGGGGTGGGCGGGCTGCCGGATGTGACGGCCCCTGACCCCGAAGACAATACCGATACCGGATATCTCCAGCAGACGTCCAAAGTGACTTTCAGGGTAGTGGACAAGAATGGCCTCGGTGTGTCCAACCAGATGGTCAGTTTTGGTCTGGATACTTATGTCGGTGGCTTGGCGCTCAGTGATGCCGCCAAAAAGACTGATGGGAATGGTTTTGTCTACGTCGTGGTTTCCTCGGGGAGCGTATCCACGCCGATCTGGCTGACCGCGACCATCGCCGGGCGCAATGACATTCCTGCCCAATCTGTCAAGCTGGTGGTGACAACCGGTGTGCCGACCCAGGAATCCTTCACGGTTGGGCCCGATGTTCTCAATCCCGAGGCGTATGACATCGTCAATAATGCATCGCCCGTGAAGATCACGGTCAATCTGTCCGACCGCAATCGCAACCAGGTTGCCGACGGTACGGCGGTGGTGTTTATGGCTGAAGGTGGGCAAATAGGTGACAGCTGCCTGACGCATGATGGCAAGTGCACCGTACAGTGGGTGGGAGCTCGTCCTCTACCCACGGATGGGCGCGTGAACATCTTGGCCTTTGCAATCGGCGAAGAATCATTCCGGGACATTGACTCAGATGGTTACAAAGATCCGAATGAGTCTTGGACGGATATCGGCGAGGCGTTCCTGGATGAGAACGAGAATGGCCGTTGGGATGGTGAGCCGTATCGCGATTTCAATAGTAATGGCCAGTACGATGGGGAAGATGGCGTTTACACCGGCTGGCTGTGCGACCCGAATGGTTCGCAAGGACTCGATGGAGATGAGGGGCTTTGCCCTGGGCGGCATTCGTTGCATGTATTCGGTAACATGACATTGGTGGCTGCAGAATCCAATGCTGCGATCAGTCACAGCGTAACTGGCAGTGTGGTGACCTTGTCAGTATCGGGATATCGCACCCATCAGGTGATGCCATATGGCACCACCATTACGGTCACTCCGCCTCCGGGAGCCACGGCGACTCCCGCTTCGTTCACCGTGCCTAACACGCTATCCACAGGGCCTGGAAAAACAGTGTTCACCTTCACAGCCAGCGGCGCCGGGCTTTATCAGGTTGAAGTGAAGACGCCCTCGGGCGCAGTGACTGCGTACAGCTTCACGTTATAAACCACAGATATCTCCCTTAGCGGGGAGATGCCTTGCTCTGTTCTAGGCCTCGAAGAGTGGTGACGCACCCCATCGAAAATCGATGGGGTGTTGTTTTTGGGCGAGTTAAAAGCTTGCGCCAGCCAGAAGCTGCGGCTCTTCGCGAATAACGAGGGAGGATGTTTGCGTCATTCATGGGATGCCTGGCTGTGTGAGCACGCCCAGGCGCGTTTGATACGGGCTCAACCGCGGAGCAGCGGTGGGGGCAGGCTTGCTGACAATACGCACCACGCGCTGCGGAGATGTCCACCCCGGCTGTGTCAAAGGCGCGCTTCACAGGTGGCGGTGGATTCGCTCCTGACCTCGAGTTGGCGGTCTGGGCGGGGCTTCACGCGCAGCCTGAGCATCAGCTCGGAGTTGGCGAAGTTGTCCAGCCCCAAGATGTCCATCACCTGGTCCGCCAAGGTCATGAAGACGCCGATGATGACGTCCTGCGCGGGGTTCTGTGCGGATGAAGCCGACCGCGAGACCGACGATTCCGGCGGGGGCGAGGATGGGGGCGTCTCCAAAACCGACGGCATGCGTAGCTGGCGCATGCCTGCTCCCCCGGGCGGCTACTTTCACCCTATCTCTTTGAGCAGTTCCTGGAATTCGTCGCGAGGCCGGTTTCGCTTGCTCGTGACGGTTTTTCGCTGCGCCCCAAAGTCGGTTTTTTCCCTCAAGGTTGGCTGGCGCGTTGGAAAACCAACCGCCCCGCCACCCAGGTATGGGTGATCTGGCCATTGAAGTCCCATCCATGGAACGGGGTATTGCGGCCGCGGCTGAGCATGGTGTCGGCGTCCAAGGTCCAGGAGGCTTCGCGGTCGAACAGGCACAGGTCGGCGCGTAGCCCTGCGGCGATGCCGCCCGCCTTGAGGCTGAGCAGCCTGGCCGGGGCCGAGGTGACGCGCTGAAGGGCGTCGTGCAGGGGCAGGATGCCTTCTTCGGTCAGGCGCAGGGTCAGGGGCAGCAGGGTTTCCAGGCTGGAGATGCCGGGCTCGACCTCGGGGAAGGGGGCGGCCTTGGCATCGCCCTCGTGCGGCTGGTGGTCGGAATGGATGACCGAGATCACTCCGCGTGCCACGCCTTCGCGCAGCGCATCGCGGTCGCGCAGGGTGCGCAGCGGCGGGATGACGTGGGTGTTGGGGTCGAAGGCGTCGGTGTCCATCTCGGACAGGAACAGCTGGTGGGCGCTCACTCCGCCGGAGACCGGCAGACCGTCGTCGATGGCGCGCTCCAGAAGGCGCACGGCCAGGGCCGAGGAGAGGTTGGTGAAGTGCACGCGCGCGCCCGTCTCTTCGACCAGGGCCAGCACCTGGGTCATGGCGGCGGTCTCGGCTGCGACCGGGATGCCCGGCAGGCCGAGGCGGCTCGCCACGGCGCCCTCATGGGCGCAGCCTTTGGCGGCGAGCGACGGATCCTGCGGCTGGACGATGACCAGGATGCCGAAGGTGGCGGCATATTCGAGCGCCCGGCGCAGGATGGCGAGGCTTTCGACGGGCTGCAACGCGTTGGTCACGGCCACGCAGCCCGCCTCCTTCAGGTCCACCATCTCCGCCAGCCGCTTGCCCTGCAAGCCTTGGGTGAGGGCGCCGATGGACATGATGCGTGCCCCGCCGGCCAGCTGGGCACGGCGCTTGATCAGGCGCACCACGGCCGGGGTGTCGATGACCGGGTCGGTGTCCGGCGGCACGCACACGGTGGTGATGCCGGAGGCGGTGGCGGCGCGCGCCTCGCTCTCCACCGTGGCCTTGTGTTCCTGACCGGGTTCGCGCAGGCGCGCCCAGCTGTCGATCACGCCGGGGATCAGCCAGCGGCCGGTGGCATCCAGCACCTTGTCGGTGGTGAAGCCTGTCGGGGCTTGACCCACGCCAACGATGCCCGCCTTGTCGATGAATACGTCGGTGACGGTATCCAGGCCGCTTGCCGGGTCGATGACCCGCGCGCCGCGGATGATCCAGCGTTCGCAGTCCACGCCGGGCCGGCAGCCTTCAGGGGGGCGCAGATGGTCCATGTCCTGACCTTGGGCGAAGTAGGCGTTATTCATGCTCATTCTTCCCGTGCCCCCATGCAGAGGCTCATCACCGCCATGCGCACGGCGATGCCGTTCGAGACTTGTTGCAGGATGACCGATTGCGGTCCGTCAGCGACCTCGGAGTCGATCTCCACCCCGCGGTTGGCCGGGCCCGGGTGCATGACGATGGCGTCCGGCTTGGCCCAGGCGAGCTTTTCCGGGGTGAGGCCGTAGAGGCGGAAGAATTCGTCCTCAGAGGGCAGGAGGGCGCCTTCCATGCGCTCGCGCTGCAGGCGCAGCATGATGATCACGTCCACGTCCTTGAGACCCTCGCGCATGTCGTGGAACACGCGCACGCCGAGCTTCTCCACTTGCGCGGGCAGCAGCGTGCGCGGGGCGATCACGCGTACCTCGCCGGTGTTGAGGGTATTGAGCGCGTGGATCTGCGAACGCGCCACGCGCGAGTGCAGGATGTCGCCGACGATGGCCACCCGAAGCTTGGTGAAGTCACCCTTGAGCTTGCGGATGGTGAACACGTCCAAGAGGGCCTGGGTGGGGTGGGCGTGGCGGCCGTCGCCTGCATTGAGCACCGACACGTGCGGGGCGACGTGGCGGGCGATGAAGTGCGCCGCGCCGGATTTGTCATGCCGCACCACGAACATGTCGGCCTGCATGGCCTCGATGTTGCGCAGGGTGTCGAGCAGGGACTCACCCTTGGTCGCGGCGGAGGTGCTGATGTTCAGGTTCAGCACGTCGGCGGAGAGGCGCTTGGCCGCGAGCTCGAAGGTGGTGCGGGTGCGGGTGGAGGATTCGAAGAACAGGTTGACCACCGTGCGGCCGCGCAGCAGCGGTACCTTCTTCACCTCGCGCCCGGTGACCGAGAGGAAGGACTCGGCGGTGTCGAGGATGCGGGTGATCCAATCCGGGCCAAGGCCCTCGATGGTCAAAAGATGCTTGAGCCGGCCCTCACCATCGAACTGGATGGCCCAAGGGTCGGGAGCGAGCTTCGGGATCTTGGGGCGGACGAAGACGACGGCCACGACGTGTTACTCCTCGCTGGCTTTCTGTTCGATGGTGAGGCGCAGGGGCTCGGGGCCGTGCAGGACGATCTGCTCATGCGCCTCCAGCGCAAAGTGCTCGCCGATCACGTCGGCCTGGATCGGCAGTTCGCGCCCGGGGCGATCGCACAGTACGGCCAGCAGGACCCGCGCTGGGCGGCCGAAGTCGAACAACTCGTTCATCGCCGCGCGGATGGTGCGGCCGGTTTGGAGGACATCGTCGACCAGGATCACGTCGCGCCCCTCCACGTCGAACGGCAGGTTGGAGGGCGAAACCTGCGGGTGCAGGCCGATGTGGGTGAAGTCGTCGCGGTAGAAGGCGATATTGAGTTTGCCGAGCGGCTCGGAAAGTCCCAGCGCCGCATGCAGGCGCTCGGCCACCCACACCCCGCCGGTGTGGATGCCCACCATCAGCGGGTCGCGCAGCGCGCCCGCGTCGATGCGTTGGCGCAGGGCGTCCGCCATGCGCTGGATCAGGGCCTCGACGTCATGATTCTGCATGATCGCTACCTTTTGCGGAGATGTGTTCGCCAAACCAGGTTTCCAGGATGACCGCGGCGGCGCCGGCGTCGACTGCGGCGGCACGCTTGTCGAAGCCAAGCCTTTGACTGGCCTCGAAGCTGGACAGGCGCTCGTCACAGGTCTCGACCCGCAGTTTGAATCGGCCGTGCAACTGGCGCGCGAAACGCTCGGCCTGCGGGGTGATGGGGTAGTCGCTGCCGTCGTCGCGTCGCGGCATGCCGACCACCACGCCCTCGGGGCGCCATTCGCGCAGCACGCGCTCGATGGCCGGCCAGTCGGGCTGGCCGCGGCTCGTGGTCGGCAGTACGACCAGCGGCCGGGCCGTGCCGGTCACCGCCTGGCCGACCGCCACGCCGATGCGCCGCTCGCCGAAGTCGAAGCCCAGCCACAGGTCGGGCGTGGTCAGGTTCACGCGTGACCGGCCTGCGAGGTCAGCAGATTGAGATCCACGCCGAGCTGGCTGGCAGCAGCCTGCCAGCGCTGTTCCGGCGGGACATCGAACAGGATGTGAGGGGAGGCCGGCGTGCTCAGCCAGGCGTTATCGCGCATTTCCTGTTCGAGCTGGCCCGCGCCCCATCCGGCGAAACCGAGCGCGACCAGGCGCTTGGCGGGGCCTGCGCCATGGCCGATGGCCTGCAGGATGTCGCGCGAGGTGGTCAGGCCGATGTCGTCTGGCAGGTTGAGCGTGCTGTCCCACGGCCCTTGGGGGCTGTGCAGGACGAAGCCGCGCTCGAGCGAAACCGGGCCGCCGAAGTGCACCGGCTGGTCCTTGATCGCATCCGTCTCGGGCACGATGCCAAGGTGGTTCAGGATGTCGCCGAGGGTGATCTCGATCAGCCGGTTGATGACAATGCCCATCGCCCCATCCTCGTTGTGCTCGCAGATGTAGGTGACCGTCTGGGCAAAGTTCGGGTCACCCATCTGCGGCATGGCGATGAGGAAGTGGTGCTTGAGGGAGGTGGTTTCGTCCATGTACATAGTATCGGGCGACGGATGGGGCAGGGGCAAGTGAGTCCTGAGCTCAGCGGGTGTCCAGCCCGCGCCCCGCGTCAAACACCCAGGTGCGGATGATGGTCAGCTGGTCGTACTTCATGCGCAGCTCGGCAGGGAAGGGGGCGAAGGGCGCGGCGAGGCGGACGATGTCCTGTGCGGCCGCATCCAGCACCGGTTCGCCCGAGGATTGGCGTACGCGCATGGCCTGCACCTGGCCCTGGTCATCCAGGTTCACTTCAAGGATCAGCCGCCCGCTCAGGCGCTTGCGACGAGCTTCGTCCGGGAAGTTAAGGTTGCCGATGCGTTCGACCTTCTCCACCCAGGCGCGCAGGTAGGCGGCCTCCGGGCCGTAGGTGGTGTTGGCGGTGAGCACCGTGCTGCGCGCGGCGATCTCGTCGCGCAGGCTCTGTTCGAGGATGTCGGTGCGCAGGCGGTTCATCTGCAGGCTGCGCTCGGCGAGGGTCTGGGTGGGGGCGGTCTGCGCAGGCTGCGACTGCGCGGGCTTGGGCCTCACGTCCTCGGCTTTGTTCGGGATGGGCTTGGGTTTGGGGTGCATGGCCTTGGGCGCCGAAGGAGGGGCGCTGGGGGCCTCCTCCGGGGTGCTCGTGGGCGGAGTGGGGGGCGGCGCGGCGAGAGGCTCAGCCTCGGGCGCGCGGGTCTCTTCGGCTCGCTGGTTGGTCTCGGCCACCCTGTCGGGCCGCTCTGGCGGGCGTTCGTCGGGGCGCGGGGTGAGGTCGATCTGCAGGATTGGCAGGGGCGCGGGCAGGGGAGCTTGCCGTGGCATGTGCGCGTGCAGGAACAGGGCGATCACCAACAGGTGGAGCAGCGCGGCCACCGCCATGGCCAAGCCGAGGGACAGGCGGTGGGAGGGCGGGGGAGACCAGGCAGGCGTGAAGCTCATGCATGCCATTAAACCCGAAGTGCTCCCTCCCCTTCCACTGCGGATCGCCGGCCGGCTCGCGCCCGTCCGGTGGGGCGCCTGACGGACCTCAGGCCCGATGCTGCAGGATGCGCAGCGGACGGTCGTTGCGCGCGAGCCGGAGTGCGTCGGCCATGCTGGGCGTGGCGTGCAGGGTGCCGTGCTCGTCCACCAGCAGGACCCGATCCAGCCCCATGCGCTGAATCAGCGCGGGGGCATCGGCCAGGCCGGTGGCGAGCAGTCCGGTGGCAGCGGCGTTGGCGAGCAGGGCGTCCTGCGCGATCACGGTCGCCCCGACCACGCCGCGCGAGGGCCAGCCGCTGCGCGGGTCGATGATATGGTTGTAGCTGACGCCCTTGTGGGTGAAGCGCTTGCGATAGCTGCCGGAGGTGAAGACGGCCAGGTCGCCGCGGATGTCCAGCCAGCCCAGCGGCCCTTCGGTGAACGGGTCCTGAATGGCGACCCGCCAAGGGCGGTGGCCGGCCTGCCCTCTCACCAGCAGGTCGCCGCTGGCGTCGATCAGGGCATCACGCACGCCGAGCTCGGCGAGGCGCTGGGCGGCAAGCTCGGCGGCCCACCCCTCGGCCATCGCGTTGAAGTCGAGCAGGACGTGCGTGTTGCGGCAGCGTATCCGGTCGCCGTCGATCTCAAGATCGCTCATGCGCGGCGGCGGGGTCATCAGGCGGTCGATCTCGGCCTGGGGCGGGGGCTCGCGTTCCTGGTTGGGCTGGCTGGAGTGAAACCCCCACAGTTTGACGAGGGCCCCCACGGCAGGGGAGAAGGCGCCTCCGCTTGCGGCTTCCAGTTCCCGGCCGCGCTCGATGATGCCGCGCAGGCGGGCGTCGAGCGGTGTCCAGTCGCCCGAGGCCAGGGCGGCATTCAGCCGGGTCAGGGGGGAATCCTGCCAGGGGTGCAGCACGGCGTATTCGCGTTTGAAGATCGCCTCAAGCTCGCCCAACGCCGCCGTCATGGCGATGGGCGCCGTGTCGGGCAGGCTGAGTTGGGTGAGCATGCCGTAGAGCAAAAAGCCCTCGGTCTGGATGCGGGGTTCACGGGAGCACCCGGCAAGCGGGGCCAGGGCTGAGAGGGTGAGCAGGCCGAGGAAGGTTCGACGGGGCTGATGCATGACCCTAGCCCTGGCGATGACGGGCCAGGGCATCCAGCAGATCACCGGCGATGTCGAGGCCAAAGCAGGCATCCAGCTCGCGGATGCAGGTGGGGCTGGTCACGTTGATCTCGGTAATGTAGTCGCCGATCACGTCGAGACCGACGAAGTACAGGCCCATCGCGCGCAGGGTGGGGCCGATCCTCTCGCACAGCCAGCGGTCACGGGCGGTGAGTTCCACCCCCACGCCGCGCCCTCCTGCGGCAAGGTTGGCGCGAAACTCACCGCTCGGCGGGATGCGTGCCAGGGCGTAGGGCACGGGCGTTCCATCGATCATGAGGATGCGCTTGTCGCCTTCCGTCACGGCGGGCAGGAATTTCTGCGCCATGATCCACTGCCGGCCCCCCTGGGTCAGCAGCTCGACGGCGGTGCGCAGGTTCATGTCGCCGCGCGCGAGGCGGAACACCCCCTGGCCGCCCATCACGTCGAGCGGCTTGAGGACGATCTCGCCGTGGGTATCGAGGAAGGCGCGGATGTCCTCCTCGCGACTGCTGACCAGGGTGGGCGGGATGCACTCGGGAAAATGGGTGGCGAACAACTTCTCGTTGACCGCCTGCAGGGCTGCCGGGCGGTTGGCGACCAGGCTGCCTGCGCGCTCCGCGAGGGCGAGGATCTGGGTGGCGTGCAGGTAGCGCGCATCGAACGGCGGATCCTGGCGCATCAAGAGGATGTCCAGCTCGCCGAGGGGCGTCGCGCGCGGCTCGCCGAGGGTGAACCAGTCGGACCGATCGTCCCGCACCTCGATGGGGCGGGCATGGCCGAAGGCGTGGCCGTCTTGCACGGACAGGTCACCCAGCTCCAGATACCAGCACTCCCAGCCGCGCCTCTGCGCGGCCAGCAGCATGGCGAAGCTGGAATCCTTGTAGGGCTTGATGGCGCCGATCGGGTCCATCACCACGCCGAGTTTCATGCGGCCTTCTCCTGGCGGACCTCGGCCTGTTCGCGCGCCGCCGCCAGCAGGGCCAGGCGGGCGATCACGCCATAGGCATAGAAGCGGTTGGGCGGGGCGTCCGGCGCCTGCTGGCAGTCGGGGGTGGTGCAGGACTCATCGAAGGCGAGCGGCATGAAGTGGGCGCCGGGGGCGTTCAGGTTCTCGTCGTCGCCGCGCTGGGTGTGCACGCGGTAAAAGCCTCCCACGACGAAGCGGTCGATCATGTATACCACCGGTTCGGCGACCGCGCCGGCGATGCTCTCGAAGGTGTAAACCCCCTCCTGCACGATCACGCGCGAGATGCCGAGCCCCTCCTTGCTCGCCGCCATGCGGGTGCGTTCCTTGCGGTTGAGGTTGCGCACCTCTTCCACCGAACGGGCCATCATCACCCCCATGCCGTAGGTGCCGGAGTCGGCCTTGATCACCACGAACGGCTCGCGGTCGATGCCGTATTCGGCATATTTCGCCTGAATGCGCGTCAGCAGCCGCCCGACCCGATCGGCCAGGCAGTCCTCGCCCTCTCGCTTCATGAAGTCGATCTCGCCGCAATCGTCGAACAACGGGTTGATCAGCCAGGGGTCGATGTTGGCCATGGAGGCGAACTCGCGCGCCACAGCGTCGTAATGGCGGAAATGGGTGGATTTTTTGCGCCTCCACCAGCCGAGCTCGAGCGGCGGGATGACCGTCTGCTCCAGGTCCTCCAGGATGGCCGGTACGCCGGCGGAGAGGTCGTTGTTGAGCACCACCGCGCAAGGCGAAAAACCGCCCGCCTCGACGCGGCGGCCCTTGCGCGTAAGCGGCAGCAGGGTCAGCTTGCGACCGGATGGCAGGTCCACGGTCATCGGCTCGGTCTGCTCCTCGATCAACGAGCCGACGCGCACCTCGAAGCCGGCTTGCTCGGCCAGGTCACGCAGGGTAGCCACGTTCTCCAGGTAGTAGAGGTTGCGGGTGTGGCGCTCGGGCAGCAGCAAGAGGCCGCGCGCCTTGGGGCAGAGGTGCTCCATCGCCGTCTGCAGGGCATGGATGCAGAGCGGGGCAAAGGCCGGGTTGAGGTTGTTGAAGCCGGCCGGGAACAGGTTGGTGTCCACCGGGGCAAGCTTGAAGCCCGCGTTGCGCAGGTCGACCGAGCAGTAGAACGGCGCGGGGGTGTCGAGGAAGGCCTGCCGCAGCCAGGTCTCGATCGCGGTCTGGCGGTCCAGCAGGTGGGACTCGATCTCCTGCAGCGGGCCCTGGTGGGCGGTGGTCAGGAACGGGACGGCATCAAGCAGCGGCATGGTGGTCTCTCTTTTCGGCTAGGCATAGTTTAGCAGCAGGATCCAGCCGCCCCCTGGCCCGAGGAGGGCGAGGGCGGCACAGAAGGGCTTGGATTTGGAAAGGTATTTCGGATAAATTCGGTAGACACGAGTAAAACCGCTCGACCGTACCGATGAGGGCCTGCTTTGATGGATACGCCTGAAGCCCCGCAAGTCACTGAGTTCAGTGGACTGAAGATCATGGTCGTGGATGACAGCAAGACCATCCGCCGCACGGCCGAGACCCTGCTGGCCAAGGCGGGGTGCATCATCGACACCGCCGTCGATGGTTTTGATGCCCTCGGCCGGATCCCGGTCTTTGAGCCGGATCTCATCTTCATCGACATCCTCATGCCGCGTCTTGACGGCTATCAGACCTGCGCGCTGATCAAGAACAACCGGCGCTTCCGGCGCACCCCCGTCATCCTCCTGTCAAGCAAGGACAGTATCTTCGACAAGGCGCGCGGCCGCATCGTCGGGGCGGACGACTACCTGACCAAGCCCTTCACCAGCGAGGAGTTGCTCGCCGCTCTGCGCCAGCACGCGCGCCGGGCGAAGGATGTCGAAAGCCTGACACTGGTCGGATAAGCGCCAAGCCCTTCCTTATTCACGCCCTATTGATGCCCATTGCGGAGCCCTGTTCATGGCCCATGTCCTGATCGTCGACGATTCCCCCACCGAACGGCATGTCCTGCAGGGTATGCTCGAGCGCAACGGCTTCAAGGTCAGCCTGGCCACCAACGGCGAAGAGGGTGTGGCCCAGGCCAAGGCCATCAAGCCCGATCTCATCCTGATGGATGTGGTCATGCCCGGTCTCAATGGCTTCCAGGCCACCCGGGAGCTCTCCCGCACGCCGGACACGGCCTCGATCCCGGTGATCATCGTGACCACCAAGGATCAGGAAACCGACCGGATCTGGGGCATGCGTCAAGGGGCCCGGGATTACCTCACTAAGCCGGTGCAGGAGTCTCAGCTCATGACGACGATCCGCTCCCTGATTGGGGCCTGACTTTGAGCTCCCCAGCCTTCGCCCGCCTGCGCGCGCTGGAAGGGCTCGCTCTGGCCCGTGCCGCGGGTCTGCCACGGCGGGAGGCCCTGACCCGTCACTGGACTGCGCTGGCTTTCCGGCTCGGGGATGAGACCTTTGTCAGCCCGCTCGATCAGGTGGCCGAGATCCTGCCCATGCCCGCCGTCACCCGCTTGCCGTTGGCCCAGCCCTGGGTGCTGGGGGTGGCTAACCTGCGGGGTGAGCTGACGCCGATCATCGACATGATGGGACTTTTGGGGCGGGGGCGCGTATCCCCCGACCCGCGCGCCCGCGTGCTGGTGTCCAGGCGCGAGGCCTGGCCCCTCGGTCTGCTGGTCAGTGAGTCATTGGGGCTGCGGCATTTCCAGGTCGAGGCGCGGCGCCCGTTGGAACAACCGCCGCCGGGGCTTGCGGCTTACGTCCTCGAGGAGGTGGTCGAGCCTTGGCGCTCGTGGAAGATTCTCGACCTCCAGCGTCTGCTGCATGGCGAGGACGTCTTGCGTACCGCGCTCCAGTAAATCCAGGCGCGGAGCGAAGCTTTTTCGGCGTCCTGCCCGGAGGTTCGGGTGGGTTCGGCACATTCTGAAACGACAACTAATGCGTTGAATCATCAAAGAGGAAACACGCATGGCCCAGACGAAACGTGATGACGCGCGAGCTCGTGGCATCGGACGCAACATTGTGCCGCTCATCGCCTTGGCGGTGGTGCTGCTTGTGGCCACGGTAGGCATCTTCAGCTACGTGGCGTATGTCGATCACAACCGTCTGCAGTGGCGTCTGACGGCCAGCCAGATCGAACGTTTCAGCCCGGAGCTGGTGAGCGACGCCCTGCGTGCCGTGACGGGCCAGGAAGATGCGGCGGCCCAGCTGCAGGTCAAGATCAACGTGTTCGAGTCCCTGCTGAGCAAGCTGGAGAAGGGCGATCCGGAAACCCGCATGCCCCCGGTGAAGGATGACCTGCGTGCATCGCTTGAGGCCGTCCGCTTCAACTGGGGGCAGGTGCGTCCGACCCTTGAGAGCATCATCGCCGCGGGACCGGCCTATGCGCGGGTCAAGGCGGCCGGCGAGGTGATCGTGCGTGAGGTGCCGGAGATCATCGCCCTGTCCGATGAGGTGGTGCAGCAGATGGTGCGCGCAGGCGTCGGGCCGGGACAGACCTATCTGGCGCAGCGTCAGCAGTTCCTGATCCTGCGCATGAAGACCGCGGCCAGCGAACTGCTGCGTGGCGAGGAGAATGCCTCGGTGGCGCTGGAGAAATTTGGCCGCGACGCTGCGCTGTTCGAGCGCGTGCTCGAGGCCATGCTTTCCGGCCGCGGTGACCCCGAGGTCCAGCGCGTCGAGGAGCCCAGCGCCCGTGAAAAACTGCGTCAGGTGGCGGTCAAATACGGTGCCATGCGCGAGTCCGTGGACGCGGTGATGCAGAGCGGCCCCACGATCCTCGAGGCCAGCAAGGCCTTCCAGGCCAGCGACGAACTCTCCACCGGGCTGATCGCCGCGGCCGGCGACCTGCAGCGCAAGGCCACCAGCGAGCACGATGCCCTGTTCATGGTGAACATCGCCGGCTATGTCACCGCGGCCGCCACGCTGATTGCGGTGATTCTGCTCGGCGTGGTCCTGGTGCGTGATGCCCGCCGCCGTGAGGAAATCTCCCGCGAACAGAACGACCGCAACCAGCAGGCCATCCTGCGCTTGCTCGATGAGATGATGAACCTCGCGGAGGGCGACCTCACCCGTCATGCCACCGTGACCGAGGACATCACCGGGGCCATTGCGGACTCCGTGAACTACACCATCGACGCGCTGCGCGACCTGGTGGCCACCATCCAGCGGACCGCGGAGCAGGTGGGCAGTTCGGCGGGGGTGTCCCAGGCCACCTCCATGCGCCTGTCCGAGGCCAGCCAGGAACAGGCCCTGCGCATCGAGCAGGCGAGCGAGGCGGTGAACATCATCGCCGGCAAGGTGAGCGAGGTGGCCGAAGGTGCGGTGGACTCCGTCTCCGTTGCGCAGTCCTCGATGGAAGTGGCGCACAAGGGGGGCGAGGCCGTGCGTCAGACCATCCACGGCATGGAGCGCATCCGCGAGCAGATCCAGGATACCTCCAAGCGCCTCAAGCGTCTGGGTGAATCCTCGCAGGAGATCGGTGACATCGTAGGCCTGATTACCGACATTGCCGACCAGACCAACATCCTCGCCCTGAATGCGGCGATCCAGGCCGCCATGGCGGGCGAGGCCGGCCGCGGCTTCGCCGTGGTCGCGGACGAAGTCCAGCGCCTCGCGGAGCGCGTCGGTAACGCAACCAAGCAGATCGAGACCCTGGTGAAGACCATTCAGTCCGACACCCAGGAGGCGATGCTGTCCATGGAGCAAACCACCACCAACGTGGTGGGCGGCGCCCAGGTGGCGGAAAACGCCGGCCGCTCGCTGGAGGAGATCGAGACCGTATCCGCGACCCTGGCCCAGCGCATCCAGGCCATCGCCCAGGCCGCGCGCGAGCAGTTGGAGGAGGCCGCCCGCATCCGTGAAACGATGCACCTGATCTCCGAGCAGACCTCGAGCACCGCGCAAGATGCGCAAGAGGCGGCCCAGGAGATCGGCAAGCTCAACGAACTGGCAAGCGAGCTGCGCACCTCGGTTGCGGGCTTCAAGCTGCCTGAGTCGGCCTGAGTGGGGCTGCCTGTCCGCCCCTTCTGCCTGCGCGACTCGCGTTTCCTGAATGGAGCCTTCCGGCATGCAAACTGACCTGCCGGCCCCCCTCCTCACCCGGGGCGGCCCAACAGCGGGACTGACGGAGTCCATCCCCGCCCCCTCCCTTTCAGGGGGCGCGAAGCCAGACAACACGACTCCCAGCGGTGTCGTCATTGATCGGCTGGGCCTGACCTGGGTCCAGCCCGCGATGGACGAGGCCTGGGGACAGGTGCGCTCAAGCCTGGAGGCCTTCGTTCAGGATCCGGCGAACTCCGCGATTCTGCGTCCTGCGCTCGAGCAGGTGCACCACTTGGCCGGACTGTTCGGCCTCATGGAATTGCCTGCCGCGCGCCTGACCCTGCTCGAGGCCGGGCGACTGCTGGGGGCGCTGCAGCATCAGCAGGGGGAGCCGGACCCCGCAGCGGTGGAAGCCATCCATGGACTCCGCCCTTCGGGTGACGCTTCGCGACCCAACGCCGTTGCCGACGGTGTTGTTGTCGAGCCGCTGCTGGTGGCGGTGTCCCGCGTGGCTCTCTATGTCGAGCTTTTGCGGCGTGGGGAGGACGTGCCGGAGCTTGCCCTCCTTCCGGCCTGCAATGGCCTGCGCCTGGCGCAGGGGCTGCCCGCCCTCGGGGCGCGATCCTTCCTCGAACGTATCGCGCTCATGCAGGCCGGGCCATTCCGGGAGCACACCTGCGCCCTCGAGGCTGCGCGCGGGGTGGCCGCCGAGGCCCGTACCCTGCTTGAGCGCGCCCTCCTGGCCTGGCTCAAGGCGCAGCCGCAGGCCCATCTGGCCGTCGCCAAGGCCTTCGCCATGGCCGCAGACGGAGCCTCCACGCGGGAGGAAGGGGTGCTCTGGTGGAGTGCCGAGCTTCTGGCCCGAACCTTGGGGGATCCCCGCTTGGCCCAGGCCGGTGGGCTGAAACCCCTGCTCGGACGCCTCAACCGGGAGCTGAAGCAGCGCGCGGAGGTGGGGTTCGAGCCCTCGCCCCAGACCGCGCTCGGCGACAATGAGCTGGCGCATGAGGTCCTGTCCCTGTTGGTCCAGCATGTCAGCCAGCATCCGGCCGTCGTCCAGGCCCTCGCGGCCCTGGGCTGGCCGGCCCAGATCCCTGGGGCACTCGAATCCGAGGCCTCCGAGCATGCCCTGCTGGTGGCCGAGCCGGAGGTCCTGTCCCAGGCCGCGGAACAGCTCAAGGCGGCGCTTGATCCGGTGCAGGACCGCTTCGATCTGGCCATGCGTTCGGGCGATGCCCAGGCGATCCTCGGCCTGGCCCCCGATCTCGACCAGCTTGCGGCAACCATGCGCATGCTGGAGCTTGATGCGGCAGCGGAGGCCCTCGAGGCCGCGGCATCCCGCCTGCATGAGGCCCAGGCGCAGGGCGTGACCCTGGATGAGGGCGGGCTGGAGCACATCGCCGGCACGCTCATGCGCGCTGACGTGGAAATCGGGCGTCTGCGTCTCGGCCTGCCCGAGGGCGAGGGCATCGGTGCACCCATGCTGGTCGAGGCGATGGACGCCGCGGCCGTGCAGGGGCTGGAGGACGTGCTGCTGGCCAAGGAGCTTCTGCTCACCATGTGGAAGGAGGGGGGCGGCGAGGAGCGGCGCGGCGAAGTTCGGCAATTGCTGGAGCGCGTGCGCGGAAGCTTCGAGATGTTGTCCCTGCGCCCCTGGTCCGGACTGGTGGGCGGCATCCTCGACTACGCCGTCGCGCTGCCGCCAGGCGCGGTTCCTCCCGAGCGCGAGCAGGAGTCCGTGGCGGATGTCTTCGCCAGCCTCGAATACGGGCTGGAGAACCTGCGCGACTATCGTCAGGTTCCCGAGCGTGTCCTTGCCTTCGGCGAGGATGCCTTGGCCCGTCTGCGGGGCGGGGCTCAGGCCATCCAGGTGGGCCGTGCATTCGAGGACATGGCCGAGCCGCCCATGCATGCCGACGCCGGGCATCCGCGCGACGAGCAGGCGACCGCCCAGACCGTCGCCGCAGAGGAGGCGCTCCAGCCACCTCCGGTTGAAGTGACCGAGCCCATCCTCGAGGGCGCGCCTCCCGTGGTCGAACAGGCCTCGGAAGCACGTGAGGCGGCTGCTGAATCGCAACCGGCCGTCGAGGTCCCGCGCCTGGTGCCCGAGGATACCGACAGCGAGATCCTCGAGATCTTCATCGAGGAGGCCCGCGAGGTTCTTGAGACCATCCGCACGCAATTCCAGCAATGGAGAAGCGACCCTGGCAACACCTCGGCCCTGGCGGAGCTGCGGCGAGCGTTCCACACCCTGAAGGGCAGTGGTCGCATCATCGGCGCACAGTTGGTGGGCGAGTTCGGCTGGGCCTTCGAAAATCTGCTCAACCGCGTCCTCGAGGGTGTGCTGCCAGCCAGCGACCCCCTGTTCCGGCTGCTGGAGCAGGCGCCAAGCCGATTGGAGCAGCTGCTCGATGCCCTGGAGGGTAAGCCCGGCCTCGTCGTCTCGGAGGTCGAGCGCCTCTGCGAGGCCAGCGCGGCCTTCCTCAGCGAAGGCGCGGCGGCCCTGGATCGCCTGGCCGGCGCGCCCAAGCCGGCCGTCGAGGCCGAGCCACCGGTGGAGGAGGTTGGCCCCTCATCTTCGCATGTGGCCGTGGAAGCGGCAGCGTCCACTCAGGGGCTTCCTCCTTCGGACGAAGCTGCGCAACCGAGCGCCGCTGTTCCCTCCCCGGCGGCGCCGGTTCCGCGCATCGATCCCCAGTTGTACGAGATTTTCCGCAGCGAGGTCGAGGGCTATCTGCAGATCCTGCGCCAGGCGGCCGAGCGTGGCCGGCGCGAAGGCGGACTCCATCCCGATGCGGAGTTGATCCGGGTGACGCACTCCCTGCTGGGCAGTGCGCGTACCGCGGGGGCTCCGCGCATCGTGGCCTTGGCGGGTCATCTTGAACATGCCATGCGCCTTGCCTTCGAAACCCAGCAAGTCTTCGATGCAGCGCTTCTCAATCTGACCGATTCGGCGGTGGACAGCATCGTGCTTCTGCTCGATGACATCGGCGGATTGGAGGTTGAACTCCCTGACCTGGAGCGCCTCGTCCAGGAACTGGGGGATGCGGTGGTCAGGTTGCAGTCTCCCCAGGAGCCTCGCGAAGCCGCCGAAGCCGCCGAAGCCGCCGAAGCCGCCGAAGCCGCCGAAGCCGCCGAAGCCGCCGAAGCCGCCGAAGCCGCCGAAGCGGCCGAAGCGGCCGAAGCGGCCGAAGCGGTGCCCCAGGCCGGCGTCGCCGTCGAACGCGCCCAGGCCGCGGCGGAGGACTATGACATCCCCGCGGATCAGGATCAGATGCTGCTCGCCATCTTCCGCGAGGAGGCCGAGGAGATCCTTGAGCAACTCGACGAGGCCCTTGCCTCCTGGCAGCGCGATCCCGTCAGCAAAGCCCATCAGCAGGCGTTGCAGCGCCATCTGCACACCTTCAAGGGTGGCGCGCGCATGGCCGGCATGCTCCACATGGGCGATCTGGCCCACCATCTCGAAAACGTGTTCATGGACCTGGAGGCCAACCGCTATCCGGTCAATCCTGCCCTGCTGACCTTCATGCAGCGCGTCTTCGACCACTTGCATGGCATGGTCGACCGCCTGCGTGGCGCTCAGCCGATCGCTCCAGCCACCGATCTGGTCACGGCGCTGGAGGGCTTACGAGAGCGTGGCGGCGTCCCGGAGAGTGTGGCGGTTTCGGCGCCTGCGGGGATGGAGGTGCCGGAGGCTGTGCTCGAAGCCGCGCCCGCGCCGCTGCCTGCCGCGGAGATCCCCACCACGGTCGAGCCGGCGGCGCCGGCGTCGCGCGAGGCGGCGACGCCTCCCCCGGTCATGGGGGAGGTGTTGCGTGTCCGTGCCGATCTCCTCGATCGGATGGTGACCTCGGCAGGCGAGTCCGCGATCTACCAAGCCCGCCTGGCCCAGCTTTTCACCGGCTTTGCCCGCCAGTTGCACGAGCTCGAGCAGACCGTGACTCGTCTGCGGGCCCAGCTGCGCCGCATGGAGATCGAGAACGAGGCGCAGATGGTTTGGCGCTTCCAGCAGGAGACCGGCCGGAGCGCGGAGGAGTTCGATCCGCTCGAGTTCGATCGCTTCACCCTGCAGCAAGAGCTGAGCCGCGGCGTGATGGAGTCGCTCGGGGACATCGAGAGCGTGCAGGATACGCTGGAGGATGCCCTGCGTGACGCCGAGATGCTGCTGACCCAGCAGGGCCGCCTTGGCCAGACCTTGCAGGATGGCCTGATGGGTGCGCGCCTGGTGCGCTTCGAGGATGTGGTCCCGCGCCTCAAACGCTTGGTGCGTCAGGTGGCGCGCGACCTTGGCAAGCAGGCCGAACTGACGGTCCACGGCGGGGAGGTCGAGCTCGACCGCGGCCTGCTCAATGCCTTGGTGCCCGCGTTCGAGCACATGTTGCGAAATTCCCTCGCCCACGGCATCGAGCTGCCCGACGAGCGTGTCGCACGCGGCAAGAGCCGGGAGGGCCGCATTCATCTGCGCATCGCCAGTCAGGGGGGACTGATCCAGATCGCCCTGGAGGATGATGGTGCGGGCATCGATGTCGAGGCCGTGCGCCGCAAGGCGCGCGAGAACGGCATCCTCGATGCCCGTTCGGCCGAAGATGATCAGGCGGCGATCCAGTTGATCTTCCATTCCGGGCTCAGCACCGCGCGCGAGGTGTCCATGCTGGCGGGGCGCGGCGTGGGCATGGATGTCGTGGCCGAGGCGTTGCGCCAAGTGGGGGGGGACATCCAGGTCGACAGTCGGCGTGGCGCGGGCGTGAGCTTCAGGCTGCACGTGCCGCTGACCCAGTCGATCACCCAGGGGATCGCCGTCACGGTCGGCGAGCAGGTCTTTGCTCTGCCGTACAGTGGCATCGAGGCCATCCTGAGGGCCCCGGGGGCGCGTTTGAACACCTTGCTTGGCGAGGACGAACCGACCTGGGAACATGCCGGACAGTCGCTGCCACTGGTCGATCTCGGGGCGTTGCTTGGCCTCCCGGGGGCGCGCGTGGGGTCAGGCGAGGGCATGTCTCCCCTGGTGGTACTGCGTTTGGGTGAGCGCCGCATGGTCCTGCGTATCGATGCTCTGCAGGGCAGCCAACAGTTGTTCATCAAGGCGCTCGGCCCCTTCCTCTCCAAGGTGCCCGCCCTGGCAGGGGCCACCCTGCTGGGTGACGGCCGTGTGGTGCTGGTGCTCGACGTGGCGGAGCTCTTCCGCCTTGCCAGCCAAGCGCGGACCAAGCCGGTCGAGGCCCAGGCAGCCCGGGTAAGACGCGCGCAGGTGCTGGTGGTGGACGACTCGATCACCATCCGCAAGGTCACCACGCGCATCCTCGAACGCTACGGCATCGAGGTGGCGACCGCGAAGGACGGCGTCGACGCGCTGGCCTGGCTGCATGACCATCTGCCCACCGTGGTGCTCAGTGATATCGAGATGCCGCGCATGGACGGTTTCGAGCTGCTCGCCTCCATTCGCAACGAGGCGCGCCTCAAGGATCTTCCGGTGGTCATGATCACCTCGCGCACGGGCCAGAAGCATCGCGAGAAGGCCGAGGCCCTCGGGGTCAGTGCCTATCTTGGCAAGCCCTACACGGAGGCGGACCTGATGCAGACCCTGCGGGCCTGGCTGCCGGAGGACGTGGGCCTTGCAACGAGTAGCGTGGCGGGAGGTGCGGCATGACGCATGACGTGCAAAACGACAGCCTGTCAGCCGTGGCGGGTGAGGCCCAGCGGGTCGAGCCTGGGGTTGAGCTCCACCGGGGGGAGCGCATCCTTTGCGCGCGCCTGCCCCTGCAGGGTGTGAGCTTGCTGGTGCCTTATGCCTGCGTGGCGGAGATCGTCAATCTTTCGTTGCGCAGCAATGTCGGTGCCTTCCTCGGCGAGGTCGATTGGCGCGGCGTCCGCATCCCTGTCCTCAGCCTCGAGCGGGCCTGTGGGCGGGAGGTCGAGGTGCCGCGTGGCCGCGTGCGCCTGGTGGTCCTCTACGGTCTGCGGGACAAGGAGAGCCTGCCCTACTATGCCATCGTGCTGGACGGTGCGCCGCGGACCGAGAGCGTTCAGGCCGAGCGGCTCGAGGAGGGGCAGGCCGGTGACTGCGGGCTGCTGGGCAGCGGGGTGAGGATGGGGGGACAGACCTACCATATCCCCGACCTAGAAGCGATCGAGCTCTGGCTGGAAGGGGTTCGTTTCGGTCGCGGATAAGCCCTCCCCGGCGGGGCGGCCCGTCAGACGAAGTCTCCCCAAAGCGTCTGGGCTGCGGCCAGGAGGGCAAGGCCCGCGGTCTCGGTGCGCAGGATGCGCGGCCCCAGACGCACGGGGGTGAAGCCGGATTGGATCGCCTGCGCGATCTCCGCCTCGCTCAGTCCTCCTTCCGGTCCGATCAGCACCTCGAGCGCGGCGGGGCGGTCAAGCTCTGCAAGGCTTGCGGCGCCCTCCGGGGCCAGCACGATTCGGGCGGTGCCTTCGGAGGGGGCGGCCAGCACCGCCCCCAGTCGTGAGGGTTCATCCAGCTGCGGTAGGCGGTTGCGTCCGCACTGCTCGCAGGCCGATTGCAGGATGCCCATCCAGCGCTGCATGCGCCGATCCTGGCGCTCCTCGTCCAGTCTCACCACGCTGCGTTCGGTGGTCACCGGGCTGATGCGGGTGGCCCCGAGTTCGGTGGCTTTCTGCAGGGTGAGGTCCATGCGTTCGCCCTTGCTGAGGCCCTGGATTACCCGTACCGGGAGGGGCGATTCGTGCTCGATGGCCTCGAACGCCAGCACGCTCAGCCCACCATCACCGAGCAGTTCGGCGGCGAACTGGCCGCCCTGGCCGTTGAAGGCGATGACGGGGTGGCCTGGCTTCAGGCGCAGCACGCGCTCCAGGTGCTGGCGGGCCTCTTTGGGCAGAGGAAGCCGCTGTCCGACGGCGAGTGGCAGGTCGAGGAAGACGCGCGGGATCCTCATGCGGTGCTCATCCTCGGGTAGCGACGTCGATGCCCGCGCGGGTGACCGCGGCGAGCATGGCGATCTCGTCCTCGGTGATCACATAGGGCGGCATCCAGTAGACGACGTTGCCGAGCGGGCGCAGCAGGGCTTCGTGCGCGAGGCCGTGTTCGAACACGCGCAGGCCGCGCCGTTCCTGCCAGGGGTAGGGTGTACGCGTGGCCTTGTCCTGCACCATCTCGATGGCGAGGATCATGCCGCGCTGGCGTACTTCGGCGACACGAGGGTGGTCGGCAAGACCGGCCGTGGCCTCGCCCATCACCTGGCTCAAACGCCGGTTGGCCCCCAGCACGTCCGTCTGCTCGAAGAGGTCCAGGGTGGCCAGCGCGGCGGCACAGGCCAGGGGGTTGCCGGTGTAGCTGTGTGAGTGCAGGAAGGCCGAGAGCTTCTCGTAGTCGTCGTAGAACACCCGGTAGACCGCGTCCGTGGTCAGCACCGCGGCAAGCGGCAGGAAGCCGCCGGTCAGGCCCTTGGAGAGGACCATGAAATCCGGGGTGATGCCGGCCTGTTCACAGGCGAACAGGGTGCCGGTGCGGCCGAAACCCACCGCGATCTCGTCCGCGATCAGGTGGACCTGGTAGCGGTCGCACAGCTCGCGCAGCAGCCGCAGGTAGAGCGGGTCGTGCATGCGCATGCCGCTCGCGCATTGCACCAGCGGCTCGATGATCACCGCGCTGATTTCCTCGTGCTGCTCGGCGAGCAGGGCCTCCAGCCCGGCCGCCGCGCGTCGGGCGACGTCGGCACAGCTTTCATGGGGGGCACGGGCGGAGCAGTCGGGGGAGGGGGCCTTGAGCACCTCCATCAGCAGCGGCTGGTAGGTGGCCTTGAACAGGCTCACATCGCCGACCGAGAGGGCGCCGAGGGTCTCGCCGTGGTAGCTGTGCTCGAGGCAGACGAACTTGGTCTTGCGTTTCGCGCCTTGGTTGCGCCAGGCGTGGTAGCTCATCTTCAGCGCCACTTCGATGGCGGAGGAGCCGTTGTCGGCGTAGAACACGCGGGAGAGGCCGTCCGGGGTGAGCTTCACCAGCCGCTCGGAGAGTTCGATCACGGGGGCGTGGGTGAAACCCGCCAGCAGCACGTGTTCGAGGGTGTCGAGCTGCTGTTTGATGCGTGCGGCGATGAAGGGGTTGGCGTGGCCGAACAGGTTGACCCACCAGGAGCTGACCGCGTCCAGGTAGCGGCGGCCGTCGAAGTCATACAGCCACACCCCTTCCCCGCGGGCGATGGGGATCACGGGCAGGCGCTCGTGGTCCTTCATCTGCGTGCAGGGGTGCCAGAGGACATCGAGGTCGCGCCGGCTCCAGGCGGCATTGATGGAATCAGTCACCGCCGCCGTCTCCGCCGCCATCGTCGTGGTCATGGTGGGGGGAGGTCTCCCCGCCGCCGGAGCTGCCATCACGTCCCAGGGGGCGCACCCGCAGGGCCGTGCCCTCCACGCCGATGACCTCCACCCGAGTCCCGGCAGGCAGGTCGGGGCCCAGCACCCGCCAGAGGGTGTCGTCCATGTGCACCCGCCCGACACCGTTCACGATGGGGCTGTCGAGGGTCAGGGTGCGGCCGATGGCCTGCGCGCCGCGCACATTGAGGGTTGGACGGTCCGTCTCGATCGGATGCCGTTTGAGGTAGCGCCGGCCTAGGACGATGGCAAGGATGGAGAGGAGGGCAAACAGGATGAGCTGGACATCCGGCGAGAGCGTGGGGATGAGCCAGAGCAAGACGCCCACCCCCATCGCCGCCACCCCCATCCAGAGGAAATAGGTGGAGGGGGCCAGGATTTCGAGGATCATCAGCGCCAGCCCCAGGGCCAGCCAGTGCCAGTAGTCCAGATCAGGCATGCGGCTTGTCCTTGAGGAAGGCCTCTTTGGCGAGCTCACCGATGCCCTCCAGCGAGCCGAGGATCCCGGAGGCCTCGATCGGCAGCATGATGACCTTCTGGTTGGGGGCGGTGGCCACCGACTGGAAGGCCTCGATGTACTTGCTGGCGACGAAGTAGTTGATGGCCTGTACGCTGCCGCCGGCAATCGCCTCGCTCACCGTGCGGGTGGCGACGGCCTCGGCCTGGGCCAGACGCTCGCGCGCCTCCGCCTCACGGAAGGCCGCCTCCTTCTCACCCTCGGCCTTGAGGATCTGCGCCTGCTTCTCGCCATCCGCCTTGAGGATGGCCGCCTGGCGCAGACCCTCCGCCTCCAGGATGGCCGCACGCTTGTCACGTTCGGCCTTCATCTGCCGGGCCATGGAATCCACCAGGTCCTTGGGCGGGGTGATGTCCTTGATCTCGATGCGGGTGATCTTGGTGCCCCAGGGAGAGGTGGCCTCGTCCACCACGGTCAACAGGCGGGCGTTGATCTCATCGCGCTTGGAGAGCAGCTCGTCCAGGGCCATGGAGCCCATGACGGTGCGGATGTTGGTCATGGTGAGGTTGAGGATGGCGTACTCGAGGTTGTGCACCTCGTAGGCCGCCTTGGCGGCATCCAGCACCTGGAAGAACACCACGCCATCGACCTGGACCATGGCGTTGTCCTGGGTGATGACCTCCTGCGAGGGCACATCCAGCACCTGTTCCATCATGTTCATCTTGCGCCCGATGCGGTCGACGAACGGGACGATGAGGTTGAGGCCGGGCTCCAGGGTACGCATGTAGCGACCGAAACGCTCGACCGTGTACTCCCGCCCCTGGGGGACGGTCTTGACCCCGGCGAGGATGAAGACAATGGCCAGGGCCAGGAGCATGAGGGCGAAGCTGGACATGACGCGGTTCCTTGTATGTGGCTTGCACCCGAGTGTAGTGCGTGCAGGCTTACAGCTCCATGTCAGGGCGGGTGTGCGCCACCCGTTGCCACAGGCTTAAGGAAGGCTCGACCTGGTTCATGGTGTAGAAGTGCAGGCCGGGGGCGCCGCCGGCGAGCAGGTCTTCGCACATCTCGCCCACCACGTCGAGGCCGTAGGCGCGGATGCTCTCGGCATCGTCGCCAAAGCCTTCCAGTCGTTTGCGCAGCCAGCGCGGGATCTCGGCGCCGCAGGCATCCGAGAAACGCGCAAGCTGGGTGTAGTTGGTGATCGGCATGATCCCGGGGATGACCGGGATGTCGAGTCCCATCCGTTCGCAGTCGTCCATGAAGCGAAAGTAGGCATCGACGTTGTAGAAGTACTGGGTGATGGCGGCATCCGCCCCGGCGCGCACCTTGCGGGCGAAGTTTTCCAGGTCCGCCTTGGCCGAGGGGGCCTGGGGGTGGATCTCGGGGTAGGCCGCCACCTCGATGTGGAACCAGTCGCCGGTCACCTCGCGGATGAACTCGACCAGCTCGTTGGCGTAGCGCAGCTCGCCCGGGTCGCGCATGCCGGAGGGCAGATCGCCGCGCAGGGCGACGATGCGGCGGATGCCCTGCGCCTTGTAGTCCTCCAGGATGGCGCGGATTTGCGCGCGGGTGGAACCGATGCAGGAGAGGTGGGGGGCGGCCTCGATGCCTGAGTCGCGCTGGATCTCGGCCACGGTGGTGAAGGTGCGTTCCTGGGTGGAGCCGCCCGCGCCGAAGGTGACCGAGAAATAGCTTGGCTGCATGGCCTTGAGGGCCTGCCAGGTGGCGCGCAGCCTGGCCGCGCCTTCCTCGCTCTTGGGGGGGAAGAATTCGCAGCTGAACGAGGGCTGGGTATTGCGCATGGCCGCCTCCTCAGTAGCGGTAACTGTCCGGCTTGAACGGGCCCTCGACGGGCACGCCAAGGTAGTCGGCCTGGGCCGGGGTCAGGCGGGTGATCACCCCGCCGAAGCCCTCCACCATGTAGCGGGCCACTTCCTCGTCCAGCGCCTTCGGCAGCACCTCGACCCGGATGCGGGCCGGCTTTTCACCGGCGGGCAGGTCGGCGAAGCGGTCGCCGTAGAGGTGGATCTGCGCCAGCACCTGGTTGGCGAAGGAGCCGTCCATGATCCGGCTCGGATGACCGGTGGCGTTGCCGAGGTTCACCAGGCGGCCCTCGGAGAGCAGGATGAGGTAGTCATCGCTGGCAAGGTTCGGGGTCTGGCCGGCCGGGGTGTCACGGTAGACCTTGTGCACCTGCGGCTTGACCTCCTCCCAGGCCCAGTGCTTGCGCATGTAGGCGGTGTCGATCTCGTTGTCGAAGTGGCCGATGTTGCACACCACCGCGCCCTTTTTGAGGGCGCGGAGCATGGGTGCGTCGCACACGTTGACATTGCCGGTGGTGGTGACCAGAAGGTCGATCTTGCCGAGCAGGGCGCGGTCGATGCAGGCGTCGGTGCCATCGTTGATCCCGCTAAGATAGGGCGAGACGACTTCGTAGCCGTCCATGCAGGCCTGCATGGCGCAGATCGGGTCGATCTCGGTGACCTTGACGATCATCCCTTCCTGGCGCAGCGAGGCCGCCGAGCCCTTGCCCACGTCGCCATAGCCGATCACCAGGGCCTGCTTGCCGGAGAGCAGATGGTCAGTGGCGCGCTTGATCGCGTCGTTGAGCGAGTGGCGGCAGCCGTATTTGTTGTCGTTCTTGCTCTTGGTGACCGAGTCGTTGACGTTGATCGCCGGGACCTTCAGTGTGCCGTTCTTGGCCATCTCCCACAGGCGGTGCACGCCGGTGGTAGTCTCCTCGGACACCCCATGGATGCCGTCCAAAAGCTCGGGGTATTTCTGGTGCATCAGCCCGGTGAGGTCGCCGCCGTCATCCAGCAGCATGTTCGGCACCCAGCCGTTGGGGCCGTGGATGGTCTGCTCGATGCACCACCAGTACTCCTCCTCGGTCTCGCCCTTCCAGGCAAACACCGGGATGCCTGCGGCGGCGATGGCGGCCGCGGCATGGTCCTGGGTGGAGAAGATGTTGCACGAGGACCAGCGCACCTCGGCGCCGAGCGCGACCAGGGTCTCGATCAGGACCGCGGTCTGGATGGTCATGTGCAGGGAGCCGGTGATGCGCGCCCCGGCGAGCGGCTTGGCGTCCTGGTATTTGCGGCGGATGGCCATGAGCGCGGGCATCTCGGTCTCCGCAATGCGGATCTCCTTGCGGCCCCACTCGGCTAAGGAAAGGTCGGCGACTTTGAAATCGGTGAAGGACATGCAACGTTCTCCTAAAGGGTTAGGACATGGGCGCCGTTGCATGGGTTGTGCCCCAACCGCCGAGCCTGACAGGGTGACCCCTGCTGCAGCGCCCCTCGGCGGGTGGGGGATGTGCCTTACAGTCCGGCGGCGGCGCGCAAGGCCTCGGCCTTGTCGGTTTTTTCCCAGGTGAACTCCGGTTCCTCGCGGCCGAAGTGGCCGTAGGCGGCGGTCTTCTGGTAGATCGGCTGGATCAGGTCGAGCATCTTGATGATGCCGTAGGGGCGCAGGTCGAAGACCTCGCCGACGATGGCGGCGATGCGGTCGTCGTCGATCCGGCCGGTGCCGAAGGTGTCTACCGTGATCGAGGTCGGCTCGGCCACGCCGATGGCGTAGGAGACCTGGATCTCGCAGCGATCGGCGAGTCCTGCGGCGACGATGTTCTTCGCCACGTAGCGGCCGGCATAGGCGGCCGAGCGGTCCACCTTGGAGGGGTCCTTGCCGGAGAAGGCGCCACCGCCGTGGCGGCCCATGCCACCGTAGGTGTCGACGATGATCTTGCGCCCGGTCAGGCCGCAGTCACCCACCGGGCCGCCGATGACGAACTGGCCGGTCGGGTTGATGTGGAACTTGGTGTCCTTGTGCAGCCATTCGGCGGGGATGACCGGCTTGATGATGGTCTCCATCACCGCCTCCTGCAGGTCCTTGTAGGCGATGTCCGGGTGGTGCTGGGTGGACAGGACCACGGCATCCACGGCCACCGGCTTGCCGTCCACGTAGCGGAAGCTGACCTGGCTCTTGGCGTCCGGGCGCAGCCAGGGCAGGGTGCCGTTCTTGCGCACCTTGGCCTGGCGCTTGACCAGGCGGTGGGCATAGGTGATCGGTGCCGGCATCAGCACGTCGGTCTCGTTACAGGCAAAGCCGAACATCAGGCCCTGGTCGCCCGCGCCCTGCTCCTCGTTGACGATGCGATCCACGCCCTGGGCGATGTCCGAGGACTGCTTGCCGATGGCGGAGAGCACGCCGCAGGTGCGGCCGTCGAAGCCGATCTCGGAGCTGTCGTAACCGATGTCGACGATGACCTGGCGCACCAGTTCGTCCAGGTCGACCCAGGCGGAGGTGGTCACCTCGCCGGCGAGCAGGACGAAGCCAGTCTTGACCAGGGTCTCGCAGGCCACGCGGGCGTTCTTGTCCTGCGCCAGGATGGCGTCGAGGATGGCGTCGGAAATCTGGTCGGCGATCTTGTCCGGATGGCCCTCGGACACGGATTCCGAGGTGAACACATAATCACGTTTCATCAGGCGCTCCTGGCGGCACGAGAGTCAAACCGCAGGATGATACCGTAAGCGCGTTTGCCCTGCCTATGCGGCAGGGATAGGCTCAGGGCAATCGCATGAAACTGATTCATCGTTCTGAACACCCGTGTAGGAGCGGCGCCCTCGCCGCGACAGGCATGTCGAGCTCGGGCGATCGGCCCGAGGGCGGGCCTCCTACACCCCAACAGCCCCTTTGCAGGCTGGATTTTCGCCTGGTGCGAGCGCTCCAGAACCTTCATGCGATGGCCCTGGGATAGGCCCCAGGAGGGTTCAGTAGCCGTAGGTGCCCTTCAGAAGTTCGGCCTGGCCTGCGTAAGTGGCGTTGGAGGCAGCTTCGAAGCCATTGGTGTTGAGCATCTCCAGCATGGCGCGGCCCTCGGGGGTCTTGCCAGCCTGTAGCAGGGCCTGGCGGATCTTCGCCTGCACCTCCGCCGGTACCGTGGGGGCGGCCGCGACGGCCAGGTGGGGCAGTTGCTTGGAGGTGGTGACGACGTTCAGGTTGTCATACTGAATGGCGATCGGGGTGGGCACCAGGGCGGCTGCGACCTTGCCCTTGAGCACCATGTCGATGGCCTCCCGGGCGTTGTTGGCATACTTGAAGTCGGGCAGGCGCATCGGGTTGGGGAACATCTGGAACAGCGTCAGCGCGGACAGGTTGGGGGAGGCGATGGTGGCCACCGGCTTGCCGAGCAGTTCCTGGGGGTCAAGGATCGCGACATCGCTGCGGGTGACCAGCGACTGGCTGACGACTCCGGCAATCTTGGCGAGCACCGTGTAGTTCTGGCGCTGGACGAGGAAGTCGATCATCGGCGCGTTGTCGAAAACGAGCTCGTACCCCGCGCCCTTGCGCGTGGCCTCCCAGTAGCCGAGGTAGGTGCTGTTGGTGACCAGCTCGATCGGGGCGCCGATGCTTTTGCCAAGGTAGTCCGTCATCTTGGTGTATTCGGCCTTCATCTCCGCCTGCGGCAGGAAGGGCGGGACGGCGAGGTGGAAGCCGGCGGCCTGCAGGCTGGAGGACAGGCCGAGAAACAAGGCGGCCACGAGGGCGAGTGTGCGGGTATCGGGCAGGAGGCGCATGTTGTCGGTATCCTTTGCGTCGGCATGGTGCAACAAGGCTGTAAATGTCAGGGATTTTCCCTGCACGGTCCATGTGATTTCACTGATGCGTCCATCAGGTGAGCAAATGCGCGAGGAATGTCGATCATGGTGCGAATGACCACTCCCCAGGCCGAGCTTGGCTGGCCTGCCCCCGATTTCGAGCTGCCCGGTGTGGATGGGCGGCGCTGGCGGCTTGCAGACTGCCGCGGCGAGCGTGGCACTCTCGTCATGTTTATCTGCAATCACTGCCCCTACGTGCAGGCCATCCTTGATCGCATTATCCGTGACGCGCGCGAGCTGGTGGGGCACGGGGTGCGGTGCGTGGCGATCAGTGCCAACGATCCCGTCACCTATCCGGAGGACTCCTTTGACAACATGGTCCGCCTAGCGCAGGAGAAGGCTTTCCCCTTCCCCTACCTGTTCGATGAGTCCCAGGACGTGGCCCGTGCCTATGGAGCCGTTTGCACCCCGGACTTCTTTGGCTTCGACGCGGATCTGCGCCTGCGTTACCGCGGTCGTCTGGATGAAAGCCGCAAGGAGCCGCAGCCCGGTGCCCGTCGGGAGCTGTTCGAGGCGATGGTTCAGGTTGCTCGCACCGGCGAGGGGCCGGCCGAGCAATGGCCGAGCATGGGGTGCTCGATCAAATGGCGCGGCGAGGGCGGATGAGCTTGTGTCGGCCGCAAGGTCAGCCAGGTTGCCCGATTGGATGAACTGATGGAAAATGCGGGCAACTTTGTCCCTTGAGGATTGCGCCTGCCCGCGATCCCGGGACCGCCTCGCCGGGGCAAGATTTCCTTTCTCAACATTCGTTTAGGAGACCCCGCATGCCGACTCGTCGCGAGCTTGCGAATGCCATCCGTGCCCTCAGCATGGATGCGGTGCAGAAGGCCAAGTCCGGTCACCCGGGCGCCCCGATGGGCATGGCCGATATCGCCGAAGTCCTGTGGAACAGCCACATGAAGTACAACCCGGGCAATGCCAAATGGGTTGATCGTGACCGTTTCGTGCTGTCCAACGGCCACGGCTCGATGTTGATCTATTCCCTGCTGCACCTGACCGGTTTCGACCTCAGCATGGAAGACATCAAGAACTTCCGTCAGCTGCATTCCAAGACCGCGGGGCACCCCGAGTACGGCTATGCCGACGGCATCGAAACCACCACCGGTCCGCTGGGGCAGGGCATCACCAACGCGGTGGGCATGGCCATTGCCGAGCGCACCCTGGCCGCCCATTTCAACCGTCCGGGGCACACCATCGTCGACCATCACACCTACGTGTTCATGGGCGACGGCTGCCTGATGGAGGGCCTGTCCCACGAAGCCTGCGCCATGGCCGGCACCCTGGGGCTCGGCAAGCTGATCGCCTTCTGGGACGACAACGACATCTCCATCGACGGTCACATCAACGACTGGATGGAGCGTGACGTGGCCGGCCGCTTCGAGTCCTACAACTGGCATGTCATCCGCAACGTCGACGGCCATGACCCCGAGGCGGTGGATGCCGCCATCCGTGCCGCCAAGGCCGTCACCGACAAGCCGTCCCTGATCTGCACCCGCACCATCATCGGTTACGGCTCGCCCAATCTGTGCGGCAGCCACGACTGCCACGGCGCCCCGCTGGGCGAGGCCGAGATCGCCGCCGCGCGCGAATTCCTCAAGTGGCCGCATGAGCCGTTCGTGATCCCGCAGGAGATCTACGACGGCTGGGATCATCGCGCGAAGGGTGCCAAGGACGAGGCCGAGTGGCAGGCGCGCTTCGACGCCTACGCTGCTGAGTACCCGGAATTGGCCGCCGAGTTCACCCGCCGCATGGCGGGCGAGCTGCCGGCCAACTTCGTCGCCGAGATGGACAAGTTCATCGCCAAGGTCCAGGCGGAGATGCCGAACATCGCCTCCCGCAAGGCCTCGCAGAACGCCATCGAGGCTATGGGCCCGGTCGTGCCCGAGCTGTTCGGCGGTTCCGCCGACCTGACCGGCTCCAACCTGACCAACTGGTCCGGTACCGTCAAGGTCAACCATGACAACGCCAACGGCAACTATATCTCCTGGGGCGTGCGCGAGTTCGGCATGGCCCACATGATGAATGGCATGGTCCTGCACGGCGGCTTCAAGGTCTACGGCGGCACTTTCCTGATGTTCATGGAGTTCATGCGCAACGCCCTGCGCATGTCCGCCCTGATGAAGATCCCGACCATCTACGTCTACACCCACGACTCCATCGGTCTGGGCGAGGACGGCCCGACCCACCAACCGGTCGAGCAGCTCGCCACCATGCGCATGATCCCGCGCTTCCACACCTGGCGCGCCTGCGACGCGATCGAGTCCGCCGTGTCCTGGAAGATGGCCATGCTGCGCAAGGACGGCCCCACCGCGCTGGTGTTCTCGCGCCAGAACCTCAAGCCGATGGCGCGTACCCCCGAGCAGGTCAAGCTGATCGAGAAGGGCGGCTACGTGCTCAAGGATGCCGCCGGCAAGCCCGACCTGATCATCATCGCCACCGGCTCCGAGGTGGAGCTCGCCATGAACGCCGCCGAGGTGCTGGAAGGCAAGGGCAAGAAGATCCGCGTGGTCTCCATGCCGTCCACCTGCGTGTTCGATACCCAGGACAAGGCCTACCGTGACTCCGTGCTCATCCCGGGCGTCAAGCGCGTGGCCGTCGAGGCCGGCGTGACCGCCTTCTGGGCCAAGTACGTCGGTCTGGATGGCGCCGTGGTTGGTATCGACACCTTCGGCGAATCCGCGCCGGCGGGCGAACTGTTCAAGCAGTTCGGTTTCACCGTCGAGAACGTGGTCAAGACCTGCGAGTCCGTGCTGGCCTGATCCAGTCGCTCGAGCGGGCGGCCGGCCCTGCGCTGACCGCCCGCGCAACAATTCCAATGATCCGTCACAGGAGCAAGTAAAAATGGCAATCCGCGTTGGTATCAACGGCTTCGGCCGCATCGGTCGCATGGTGTTCCGTGCCGCTGCCCAGGACTTCCCGGAAATCGAGATCGTCGCGATCAACGACCTGCTCGAGCCGGACTACCTGGCCTACATGCTCAAGCACGACTCCGTGCACGGCCGCTTCAAGGGTGACGTCTCCGTCGAAGGCAACTACATGGTCGTCAACGGCAAGAAGATCCGTCTGACTGCCGAGCGTGATCCGGCCAACCTGAAGTGGGACGAAGTCGGCGTGGACGTGGTTGTCGAGTCCACCGGCTTCTTCCTGACCGAAGAGTCCTGCCAGGCCCACATCAAGGCCGGTGCCAAGAAAGTGGTCCAGTCCGCCCCGTCCAAGGACGCCACCCCGATGTTCGTCTACGGCGTGAACCACACCACCTACGCCGGTCAGGCCATCATCTCCGCCGCGTCCTGCACCACCAACGGCCTGGCGCCGATGGCCAAGGTGCTGAACGACAAGTTCGGCATCAAGCGTGGCCTGATGACCACCGTGCACGCCGCCACCGCCACCCAGAAGACCGTTGACGGCCCGTCCTCCAAGGACTGGCGCGGTGGTCGCGGCATCCTGGAGAACATCATCCCGTCCTCCACCGGTGCCGCCAAGGCCGTGGGCGTGGTGCTGCCGGAGCTCAAGGGCAAGCTGACCGGTATGGCCTTCCGCGTTCCGACCTCTGACGTGTCTGTCGTTGACCTGACCGTCGAGCTGAACAAGGAAGCCACCTACGCTGACATCTGTGCCGCCATGAAGGCCGCCTCCGAAGGTGAACTGAAGGGCGTGCTGGGTTACACCGAGGATGCGGTGGTTTCCACCGACTTCCGCGGCGTGAGCGCCCCGTCCGTGTTCGATGCCACCGCCGGCATCATGCTCGACCCGACCTTCGTCAAGCTGGTCGCCTGGTACGACAACGAGTACGGCTACACCTGCAACCTGATGCGCATGGTTCGCCACATCGCTCAGTAACCCGCAGGGTCGAAGAGGGGGAGTATGCTCCCCCTTTTTTCCGTCCCGGGAGCCATCGGTTAAGCCCGCCACCGGCTTAACCGATTGTTTCCACGTCTTTGCCCGTATTGAAGGAGAACGACATGTCCGTCATCAAGATGACCGATCTCGATCTGGCCGGTAAGCGCGTCCTGATCCGCGCCGACCTCAACGTCCCCGTCAAGGACGGCAAGGTCACCTCGGATGTCCGCATCCGCGCCACCCTGCCGACCATCGAGCACGCGCTGAAGGCCGGCGCCAAGGTCATGGTCATGTCGCACCTGGGCCGTCCGACCGAGGGCGAGTACAGCGAGGAGAACTCCACCCAGCCGGTCGCCGAGCACATGAGCAAGCTGCTGGGCAAGCCGGTGCGTCTGGTCAAGGATTACCTCAACGGCGTCGAAGTCGGCGCGGGCGAGGTCGTGCTGTTCGAGAACGTCCGCTTCAACGTGGGCGAGAAGAAGAATGCCGATGACCTGGCCAAGAAGTATGCCGCGCTGTGCGATGTGTTCGTGATGGACGCCTTCGGCACCGCTCACCGCGCCGAAGCCTCCACCCACGGCGTGGCCAAGTATGCCCCCATCGCCTGTGCCGGCCCGCTGCTCGCCGCCGAGCTCGAGGCCCTGGGCAAGGCCCTGCAGGCCCCTGCCCGTCCGCTGGCCGCCATCGTGGCCGGCTCCAAGGTCTCCACCAAGCTGACCATCCTCGACTCCATGTCCGAGAAGGTCGACAACCTGATCGTCGGCGGTGGCATCGCCAACACCTTCATGCTGGCCGCCGGCCTGCCGATCGGCAAGTCGCTGGCCGAGCCGGACCTGGTTGCCGAGGCCAAGAAGATCATGGACAAGATGGCAGCCCGTGGCGCCACCGTGCCGGTCCCGGTGGACGTGGTCTGCGCCAAGGAGTTCTCCCCGACGGCTGAGGCGACCGTCAAGGACGTCAAGGATGTGGCCGCCGACGACATGATCCTCGACATCGGCCCCAAGACCGCCCAGATGCTGGCCGACAGCCTCAAGGCCGCCGGCACCATCGTCTGGAACGGCCCGGTCGGCGTGTTCGAGTTCGACCAGTTCGGCAACGGTACCAAGACCCTGGCCATGGCGATCGCCGAATCCAAGGCCTTCTCCATCGCCGGTGGCGGCGACACCCTGGCGGCGGTCGACAAGTACGGCATCGCCGACAAGGTCAGCTACATCTCCACCGGCGGCGGCGCCTTCCTCGAGTTCCTCGAGGGCAAGGTCCTGCCGGCCGTCGCGATCCTGGAAGAACGCGCCAAGGGTTGATCCCTGCTCCCTGGCCAAGGATGGCCTTCACTCCCTCTCTGAGAGTTGAATACGCGTGAAGCGACGCACCAAGATTGTTGCCACCCTGGGGCCGTCCACCGACAACCCCAAGGTCATTGAGGACCTCATCCGCAATGGCGTGGATGTGGTCCGCCTGAACTTCTCCCACGGCCAGCCTGAAGATCACATGAACCGCGCCCGCATGGTGCGCGAGGCCGCCACCCGCCTGGGCCGTTACGTCGCCATCCTTGGCGACCTGCAGGGGCCGAAGATCCGCATCGACCGCTTCAAGGAAGGGAAGATCTTTCTCGAGGACGGCGCCCCCTTCATCTTCGATGCCGCCCTGGGCAAAGATGATGGCGATCAGGAGCGCGTGGGTCTGACCTACAAGCAGCTCGTGGACGACGTGCGCGAGGGCGACACCCTGCTGTTGGATGACGGCCGCCTGGTGTTTACCGTCGACCGTGTCACCGGCAGCGAGATCCACTGCACCACGGTGGTCGGCGGCGTGCTGTCCAACAACAAGGGCATCAACCGCCAGGGCGGTGGCCTGTCCGCCCCCGCCATCACCGCCAAGGATCGCGCCGACATCAAGACCGCCGCCGAGATCGGCGTCGACTACATCGCCGTCTCCTTCCCGCGCAGCGCGGCCGACCTGCACGAGGCGCGCAGCCTGCTGAAGGCGGCGGGTTCCGAGGCCAGCATCGTGGCCAAGGTCGAGCGCGCCGAGGCCGTGCAGTGCATCGACGAGATCATCGAGGCGTCGGATGCCATCATGATTGCCCGCGGCGATCTCGGCGTGGAGATCGGCGACGCCGAACTTCCTGCCGTACAGAAGGAGTTCATCCGCAAGGCGCGGGACGCCAAGCGTGCGGTCATCACCGCCACGCAGATGATGGAGACCATGATCACCAACCCGATCCCGACCCGGGCGGAGGTGTTCGACGTCGCCAACGCGGTACTGGATGGCACCGATGCGGTGATGCTCTCCGGCGAAACCGCCTCCGGCAAATACCCGGCGAAGGTGGTGGCCACCATGGCGCACATCTGCGCCCGCGCCGAGAGCCAGATCCAGGCGAAGATGAGCGTTCCGCCGCTCGATACCCGCTTCGAGCGCGTGGACGAGACCATCGCCATGTCGGCCATGTACGCCGCCAACCATATGGCTGTGCGCGCCCTGGTGTCCCTGACCGAATCGGGCTCCACCGCCCTGTGGATGTCGCGCGTGAACTCCGCGATCCCGATCTACGCCTTCACCCGGCATGAGGCCACCGCCCGCCGCGCCGCACTCTACCGCGGGGTGGTTCCGATCCATTTCCCCTATGAGACCACCGATCATGCCGAGGTCAACCGCATGGTGGTGGCCGAGTTGCGCCGTCGCGAGATCCTCGAGGATGGCGATCTGGTCATCATCACCAAGGGTGACCTGATGGGCGAGATGGGCGGCACGAATGCGATGAAGATCGTGCGCGTCGGCGAGGTCATCCGTCCCGGCACCGAATGAGCCCAAGGGGGAGGCGCCCAGTGTGCTTCCCCGCAGGCTTGCGATACACTCGAGCGACTATGCCGCTTGCAACGATTCCACTTCACTTGAACCCCTAACAGGAGAACGCACATGGCACTGATCTCCCTGCGTCAGCTGCTGGACCATGCCGCCGAGAACGGCTACGGCATGCCGGCCTTCAACGTCAACAACATGGAGCAGATCCACGCGATCATGCAGGCCGCCGACAAGGTCGACAGCCCGGTGATCCTGCAAGGTTCCGCCGGTGCGCGCTCCTACGCGGGCGAGCCGTTCCTGCGCCACCTGGTGGCTGCTGCGGTCGAGATGTACCCGCACATCCCCATCGTCATGCACCAGGATCACGGTTCCGACCTCGGCGTGTGCCTGCGCGCCATCCAGTCCGGCTTCAGCTCCGTGATGATGGACGGTTCCCTGATGGCCGACATGAAGACCCCGGCTTCCTACGAGTACAACGCCGGCATCACCCGCAAGGTCGTCGAGATGGCTCACACCGGTGGTGTGTCCGTCGAGGGCGAGCTGGGCTGCCTGGGCTCCCTCGAGACCGGCAAGATGGGCGAGGAAGATGGCCACGGTGCGGAAGGCGAGCTGGACCACTCCATGCTGCTGACCGATCCGGAAGAGGCCGCCCAGTTCGTGCGTGACACTGACGTCGATGCCCTGGCGATCGCCATCGGTACCTCCCACGGCGCCTACAAGTTCACGCAGAAGCCCACCGGCAAGGTCCTGCGCATCGACCGCGTCAAGGAAATCCATGCCCGCATCCCGGGCGTGCACCTGGTCATGCACGGCTCGTCCTCCGTGCCGGAAGACTGGCTGGCCATCATCAACAACTACGGCGGCGACATGGGTCAGACCTATGGCGTGCCGGTGGATGAAATCGTCGAGGGCATCAAGCACGGCGTGCGCAAGGTGAACATCGACACCGACCTGCGCATGGCCTCCACCGGTGCCATCCGCAAGCACCTGCACGACAACCCGTCCAACTTCGACCCGCGCAAGTTCCTGAAGGAGTCCACCAAGGCGATGGCCGGTATCTGCCAGGCCCGCTTCGAGGCCTTCGGTTCCGCGGGCATGGCCTCCAAGATCAAGCCGATCTCCCTGGACGACATGCGCAAGCGTTACGAGTCCGGCTCGCTCAAGCAGCAGGTCAAGTAATCGCCTGGCGATTGCACCCTTCAGAAAGCGGCCTCCGGGCCGCTTTTTTTGTGCCCGGGTTGCGGGAGTCCGCTGCACGGAGATGGGGCGTCCATCCCCGCAAGGGGCGGCAGCCGCCCCATCTCTGTGCAGGGGGCGGTGCATCCAGTCGAGGGGAATGGTTGTCGCCCCTCGCACAGCAGCCTTGGCAGGGGCAGCCGGAGAATGGTCCGAGAGTTGCAAGTAGATTTGTAACGGGAGGACCGCCGATGGACAGCAACACGATGCAAAAACTGGCGCGCTTCAAGATCATGGCGCGCCGCCTGGGGGGCTTTAACGTGGACATCTTCCGCATGGCCCAGGAACCGTCCCATGCGCGCGAGATGCTGCAACGTGCGCAGGAGGTCGAGAGCGAAAACCTGATCCTGCTGGCGATGGAGCTCTACGAGGCCCTGGGCCTGTTGGAGGAGAAGCAGCCCAGGCTTTCGTCGAAGCAGGCTGAAGTAAACCCAAAGGATGGGCCAAAGGATGGTGGAGACAAGGAGCGCAGTCGATACGTCTTTGGAGCGCGGGGGTAGCCGATACGGTGGCCTGGGAAGGCCCAGCCTAACCACCCACAGCGCAAAATCGGTTTCTGGCTGGGGGAGGGGCGGTCAGGACGACGTCCATTTCGCTGAACTTCATTGAACTGTTGCGTCGTTCGGGCAAACTCGCAAGAAACCGGAGGCGAGTGCATGACCCCGAACCCCCTGACACGATCGTTCGAGCGCTTGTTGAAGGCTCGCGCCTTGCAGGCGCACTTCCGAAGTTCGTCGCTCTCCCATGCCCTAGGGCGGAAGGCGCGTGGAGACGATGCGCAGGCATACGCCGCCGCGTTGAGCGAATGGGCGCGGGCGGAGGAGGCCGCCCTGTTCTCCCGCCTCGAGAGCCATCCCGAGGGGCTGACGGAGGAGGAGGCGCGCGCACGATGGGCGCGTGAGGGTGCGAATGCCTTGGATCTGGAGCGTCCGCCCTCCATCCCTCGCCGTCTTTGGCTGGCCTACCGTACCCCGTTTAGCGTGCTGCTCAGTGTGCTGGCTCTCATCTCCGGTCTGACCGGGGATGCGCTTGGCAGCGGGGTGATCCTGCTCATGGTGTTCCTGGCCACCGTCATCCGCTTTGTCCAGGAGCTCAAATCCAGCCGGGCGGCCGAGCAGCTGAAGGCTATGGTGCGCAACACGGCTGCGGTGCAACGCCGCCCCGCGGACGATGCGCCCCCTGTGATCGCTGAGCGTCCGGTCAGCGTGCTGGTTCGCGGGGACGTGATCCATCTGGCCGCCGGCGACATGATCCCGGCCGACTGCCGCCTCCTCGCCAGCAAGGATCTGTTCATCAACCAGGCGGCGCTGACCGGTGAGTCGATGCCGGTGGAAAAGTTTCCGCACCTTGATGAAAAAGGTGCGGCTAATCCGCTCGAGGCCGCCAATCTGGTCTTTACCGGCAGCAACGTGGTTTCGGGGACGGCCTCGGCCATCGTTCTGACCACCGGGGTGCGCACCTATTTCGGCCATCTCGCCCAGCATGCCCAGGTAGCCGAGACCACGGCCAGCCATTTCCAGGCGGGCATGAACAGCGTCAGCTGGCTGCTCATCCGCTTCATGCTGGTGATGGTGCCGCTGGTGTTGCTGATCAACGGCTTCGGCAAGGGCGACTGGTTGCAGGCCACCTTGTTCGCGCTGTCGATCGCGGTGGGGCTGACGCCCGAAATGCTGCCGATGATCGTCACCACCGCGCTGGCGCGCGGGGCGGTGAGCATGGCCAGCCGCAAGGTGGTGGTCAAGAGGCTGGACGCCATCCAGAACTTCGGTGCCATCGATGTGCTATGCACGGACAAGACGGGCACCCTGACCCAGGATAAGGTGGCGCTCATCCTGCATGTGGATGCAGAGGGTCGACCCTCGCGGGCCGTGCTGGAGTTTGCCTTCCTCAACAGCTACTACCAGACCGGGCTGCGCAATCTTCTGGATGTTGCGGTGCTGGAGCGGGTGGAGATGCGAGATCAGCTCCAGATTGCCACACGCTACCGCAAGATCGACGAAGTTCCCTTTGATTTCCAGCGTCGGCGCATGTCGGTGGTCGTCGAGGAGGCGGCTCATCACCACGAGCTGATCTGCAAGGGCGCGGTGGACGAAGTCATGGCCGTCTGCGCGCACATCATGCAGGACGGCCAGCCGGTGCCGCTGGATGAGGCGCGGCGGCAGGCCGTGCGCCGTCGGGTGGAGGGGTATAACGCGGAGGGGGTGCGCGTCATCGCCGTGGCCATGCGCGAGTTGCCCATGGAGCAGACGGTCTACAGCGTGGTGGATGAGCGTGAGCTGACCCTGATCGGCTTTGTCGCTTTCCTCGACCCGCCCAAGGAGAGCGCGCGTCCGGCGCTGGAGGCGCTGCGCAAGCATGGGGTGCGCGCCAAGGTACTCACCGGAGACAACACGCCGGTGACGCGCAAGGTCTGCCTTGAGGTGGGACTGGATGTCGAGCGCGTGATCGAGGGGCCCGAGATCGAGGCGATGGATGATGCCGCCCTCGCGCGGGCGGTTGAGCAGTGCGATGTATTTACCCGCTTAACGCCCCTGCAAAAGGAGCGCATCGTGCGCGCCCTGCGTGCCAAGGGGCATGTGGTCGGCTTTCTGGGCGATGGCATCAACGATGCGGCGGCGCTGCATGCCGCGGACATCGGCATTTCGGTGGACAGCGCGGTGGACATCGCCAAGGAATCCGCCGATATCATCCTGCTGGAGAAAAGCCTCTTGGTGCTGCACGAGGGCGTGGTGGAGGGGCGGCGCACCTTCGCCAACATGCTCAAGTACCTGAAGATGACGGTCAGTTCCAACTTCGGGAACGTGCTCTCGGTGCTGGTGGCGAGCCTCTTCTTGCCCTTTTTGCCGATGCTGCCCATCCAGCTGCTTTTGCAAAACCTGTTGTATGACTTCTCCCAGATGGCGGTGCCGTTCGATCGGGTGGACGAGGACATGCTGCAAAAGCCGCTGGTGTGGACGCCGGAGGACATCGCCCGCTTCATGCTCTACTTCGGCCCCATCAGCTCGCTGTTCGACCTCATCACCTTTGCCATCCTCTGGTTCGGCTTTGGGATCGACCATCTCGCCGTGCAGGGGGTATTCCAGACCGGTTGGTTCCTGGTGGGGCTGTTTACCCAGACCATCATCGTGCACATGATCCGTACCCCCCACATCCCCTTCCTGGAGAGCCGTTCTGCGCCGCTGCTGATGATTGCCAGTCTCTTGATCATGTCCACCGGCTTGATTCTGACGCTGGGTCCCTGGGCGCCGGCCTTTCATTTCGCCCATCTGCCGGCAGCCTTCTTCCCGGTGCTGGCGGGCATCGTTCTTGGGTATATGGTCTTTACTCAGGCGATGAAGGGCTTTTACGTGCGTCGATATGGCTGGCGCTGACCAGGGGGCCCCGGGCTGATGCGTCTCCTTGGGGCTGCGGAGAGGCGGGTCAGTTCCGGACGGAGGAGGGCAGGGTCAGGCGCTGGTATTCCCGGTGCAGCAGGATCAGCACCCAGGTCCACAGAATGCAGCCACCGATCACCAGCCAGCCGAGGTCCACGACCCCGATGCCATGCGCGGCCAGGGCCGTGGCGCCGATGATGATCAGCGACCCCAGCGCCTTGAACAGCCGGTAGCCGAACATGTCGATCCAGGCCTTCGCCTGCGCCATCAGGCTGGGTTCGACCGGGATGTAGAGCAACTCCTTGGCCGCGCGGTTGATCGAGTAGGACAGCCCGCGGTCGCTGATCTTCATGATTGCAGCGGGGATGAGGCTGGGGTAGGCCATGAAACCCGCCGTGGCGACGGTCATGGCGAGGGGCTGGACCAGCAGCCCGGCAAGGACGCCAACGCCGTGCAGGATCAGCGGGGTGAGGATGAGGTTCACCCCGATCGACACGCCGCTGAGGATGCTGAAGAACAGGGACAGGGCGGCGGTACGGGCCTCGCGCTCGGGATAGGTGGCCTCGATGATCTGCAGGAACTGGTATTCGATCAGCGGTGAGAGGATCTGCGCGAGCAGCAGGGCCGTGGCGATGAGGAGGAGGTAGCGACGGTTGGTGATCAGGCGCCAGCCCCCGAGTTTCGCCGCTGCAGGCACGGGGCGTTCCTCTTTGCGCTCGAGCAGGCCGCGACGGCCGATGGAACGCGTAAGTAAAAGGATGAGCAGGACGAGGCCAGCGGCGACCAGCATCAGGTCCGGGGTCTGCAGGGGGGTGTGGCGGATGAGCAGGGCGGCCAGTCCGCCGCCGGCGACGCCGCCGAGCAGGCCGCCGGTGCCCACGAAGCCGAACCAGCGGCGCCCCTCGTCGGTGCGGTAGCTGCCGTCAGCCAGGCTCCAGAACTGCTCCACCAGCACCACGCCGAAGATGTCGACAAAGATGTAGAACGCCACCGCCAGCGTGGCTGAGGGGGCCGTGGCGAGCAGGCGGAATCCCACCAGGATGGCGACGAAGACCAGGCAGCTCGCCAGCACCACGTTCACCCGCCCAAAGCGCGCGAGCAGCTTGCGGTAGAGGACGACCGTCACCAGCAGGGCGGCCGCCGAACCCAGCCAGACGTAGGGCAGGGCCTCCGTGCCCAGTCCCTCGATCAGCAGGGATCGGCTGGCCGGCTTGAGCTGGTAGAGGGCGGTGATGATGAGGAAGAAATCCAGCGCCAGGATCAGCGAGCGCAGCAACTCCCCCTTGAACGGGCGCAGGGAGGATGCGGCATCAAAGGCTTGGTCTGGGCACTTCGAAAAACCTGCTGCGCGAGCGGATTGCTGCGTCGCCTCCTCGCTCACCCCTCGCCTATCTATTTGATATGTCTCGGGGGTTCGCTGTGGGGCTCCTTGCACTCCGCCCGCTCGTGACGGTTTTTCGGTGTGCCCGTCTGTCGTCATTTTGGTGTATCCTCGCGCCACCGTGTGTTCCCAAGGATGATCGATCTCCGCCGCCCGCGCAGGCCCGCGGAGTGACAGGAGTCCCGCCCCGCCGCGGCAGACATGCCGTGCGGATCCGCGTCAACCTGTATCGAAGCATCCCGACACATGCCCATCAAAGCCTTGTTCCTCGGTCTATGCCTGGGGCTGTCCCTGGCCGTTCATGCCGCCCAGGCGGCCTACCCCGAACTCGAGCAATCCTACGATCCCCGTCTGCATGAGCGCCTGGAGTCCAAGCTGCAACAGCTCGGGCTGCTGCAGGCCGCGCTCGAGAAGCGGCTCTCGGTCGCGGTGGCCGACATCACCGACCTTGCCCACCCCCGCTTTGCCGCCTTCAATCCCAACCACATGGCCTACGCGGCCAGCCTGCCCAAGATCGCGATCCTGCTCGGTGCCTTCGCCCGCGTCGAGGCCGGGGAGATGCAGCTCGATCCACCGACCCGGGAGAGCCTCACGCGCATGATCCGCATCTCCTCCAACCGCGATGCCTCCGAGATGCTGGAGCGCGTCGGCACCCGTTACCTCGCGGACCTGCTGCAGGCGCCGAACTACCGCCTGTACGACCCCAGCCGCAATGGCGGGCTGTGGGTGGGCAAGCCCTACGGCAAGGAGGGCACGACCCTGCGCGATCCGCTGCACAACCTCTCCCACGGTGCGACCGCGTTGCAGGTGGCGCGCTTCTACTACCTGCTGGAGACCGGCCAGCTCGTCTCGGCGGGGCTGACCCGCGAGATGAAGGCCATCCTCGGCGATCCCGCCCTGCACCACAAATTCGTCGGCGGCCTGCAGTCCGTCCATCCGGAGGCCCGGCTGTACCGCAAGTCCGGCACCTGGAAGGACTGGCATGCCGACAGCGCCATCGTCGAGCGCGACGGCCGGCGCTATATCGCCGTGGCCTTGGCCGAGGACGCGCAGGGCGAGTCATGGCTGCGCCGCCTGATCGTCGGGCTGGACGAGGCCGTGGCCGAGAGCGCCCCCCTCCGCATGGCGCAGCTCCAGTAACCGCTGCAGGCGGGTGCCCAGGGTCTGGTGGGCCACCGCCGAGTTCTTGCGCAGCACGTTCGAGGTCACCACCACCATGTAGTGCAGCCGGCGCGCCTCGGCTGGGTGCTCGACGATGGCGACCGAGTTCAAAAGGTTCTCCACGTTGCCCTGGTACTTGCGGCAGACGAAGCCCGGCTCCGGCTGGCAGCGGAAGAACGAGCCCGATTTGAAATACACCGCCGCATCCTGCAGCGCGGGGGAGGAGGCGTAACGGATGCGCCGCTGGGTCATGTACATCAGGCGCTTGATCTCGCGGCTGGACCAGGCGTCCACGATCCGTCCCTCCTCCAGCCGCAAAAGCCAGCGCACCAGCTCGCGCGGGGTGGCCGTGCTGCTGGTGCCGGGGATCCGCGCCTTGCCGGCCTCGGTGAAGAATCCCCCCTGGCGCAGCCGCTCGGGGTCCAGCCCGTTGCGCCGGATGCCTTCACCCAGGGCCTGGAGCATCAGGGCCGAGAGTTCCGTCCTGGGTGTTTCACGCAGGAAGGCGGCCGCGCGTTCGGGGGTGACGGGATAGTCGCGGCCAAAGTGCTGGAGCAGGATCAGTTCCCGCACCACCATCGAACCTGCGGCATTGGAGCTTGCCGAGAGCATCCAGTCCAGATAGGTCCACAGGTTGGCCGCATCCCCCTGCTGGAGCGGGCGGTGGCTGAGCTGATGCCCGTCCCAGAAGGGCACGGTGTGGCTATCGTGCACGATGAGCCCGTCGGCCACTACGCGGGACTCGCGCAGCACCCGCTCGCGTGCGGCGATGTCGTCCGGGTAGAGGTCGGCAAGGCGCTGGAACAGGGCGGTGGTCACCACAAGCTTGCCGACGCTGCCCGGGTTGAAGGGCTGATCGGCACGGTGCTCGGCCAAGACCGGCCGGGTGGGGTCGGTCAGATCCAGCACGGCGATGCCGTAGCGCTCGGCATCCTCCCCGAGCAGCTCCACCACCTGGCGGGTGAACTCGGGGTCCGGTTCCGGCAGGGGCGGCGCCCCCTGGGGCAGGCGCAGGTCCACTGCGGCCATGGGCAGGCGCGCCCCCTTCGGCTGCACCGGTCCGTGAATCTTGCCCTCCAGCACCAGGCGGTAGCCTTCCAGCCGCGCGATGCCGGTGTAACCCTCGCCATCCAGCGGATAGGCGGAGACGAGCGCCGGGGCAAGCAGCAGGGTAAGGGCGAGCGGGCGGATCATGGCGGCCCTCCGAGGTGCACCTTCTGCCCCTCGCGCTCACGCAGCGGGCGGTCAAGGTCGAGCAGGAAACGGTTACGGCGCGCCTCACGGCTCTGCTGGTAGGGGCGGATCTGGAACAGGGCGAGCCGCCCCTCGATGAATCCGAACTCGACATCCGCCGGCAGGGGGTGGCCCTCCGCATCGCGCAGGGGGAAGCGCTCCGGCAACTGGTTGCCCAGTCGGCGCAGGGCTTCCAGTTCGGCAGGTTGCAGCACCCCGCCGCCTGCGACCGGCCGGAGTTCGATCCCGCCGCTGGGGGGCAGCACGCGGCGGGTCGTGGCGCTCGCCTCGGCCAGCAGGCGGGCCTTCCCGGTCACGGCGTCCAGCAGCCATTCCTCCGCCCCCTCACCGGCCACGGCCCCGCCGACCCCCTCGCTCGCCGCCACGCGGTACTGGCCCAGGTCGCCGGTCTCCGGGTCCATGGTCAGCATCACCCCCGATTTCTCCACTGGCACGGCCCGTTGCAGCAGGACCGAGACGTACACGTGTTCAGGGTGCTCCATGCGCATCTGACGCCAGGCGAAGGCGCGCTCGGTGAAGGGCGAGGCCCACACTCGCCGGATGGCCTGCAGGATGGCCTCGAAGCCGACCACGTTGGGGAGGGTGAGGTTGAGGCCCGCGCCGGTGAAGCCCGGCAGGTCTTCGACGTTGGTGTCGCTGCGCACGAACACCGCGACCCGGTCGGCGTCGCCGAACACGCGGGTCATGGCGTCACGCAGGGCAGTACGCAGCGCCGGGCCGGGATCGGCGGACTCGATCCAGCCGCGCAGGCGCTCGCGCAGGGCGGAAGCCTCCGCCTCGCGTTGGGGCGAGGGCAGGTCGGCCAGGCGGCGGTATTCGTCGCGCATCCAGTCGAAGACGCTGCGGCCGGTGTCGGGCATGGGCTGGTCAAGCAGGGCGCGGAAGGCGCCGAAGGGCAGGACCACCCCCTCGGCCACGGCCTCGGGATAGAGGGCCTTGAGTTCGCCCAGCTTGGCGGCCTTCGGCCCGGCCACCCGGCCTGCATCTTCGGCGCGCAGGCGCTCCAACGGGATGGGGTCGCGCTGCGCGAGGTCCAGCCGGGTAAGGTCGGCCTGCAGCCGCTCCGGGGCGCGGACCTCGCCCGCAAGCCTGGCCTCCCACTCGGGGCCGTCCTCCGCCAACAACACGCGCCCGCCCGGGCTGACTGCCAGCAGTACACGCTGGCCCTCATGGGCTTGCAGCAGGGGGAGGAGGGTAGCGTCGACGACCACGTTGGGGATGCCGAGGTTGCCGGCCAGGATCTGCACGTGCGAGAGGGCATTGCCCTCCTCGCGGGTCAGGATGCCGGCCACCGGTGGCAGCTCCTCGGTCGTCGCCGGCAGCAGGGCGATGTCCTCCGGGCGGGGGGCAGCGGGCGCAAGGCGCAGCACCCCGCGCGCAAGCCCGGGGTTGAGGCTGCGCAGACCGGAGCCGATGGCCTGGCCGAAGATGGAATGTTCGATGCCCGCCTGGGCGTTGGCCTCGCGCAACAGGCCGTCGAGCAGGGCGGAATAGACCAGGAGGGGGCTTGAACGCAGGCGGTCCGGAATGAATTGACGCGCCTTGGGCTCGAGGACGGCGAGGCGCTCGATGGCCTCGCCGAAATGGACGGTCAACTCGCGTCCGGCCCAGTGGGGCACGCGGTCGAGGGTGCGTAGCTCGCGCCGGTAGGTCCCGAGTGTGACGCTGGAGTCCCCGAGCCGGGCGAGGCTGTGGCGGATCTCCTGTCGCTCGCGGGCGGTGAGCAGTCCCGTGCCGTACAGCACATCGCCCAGCTGACCAAGCCACGTCAGGCGTCGAGCGGGTGCGGCCTGCGGCTGGCCACGCAGAAGTTCGAGGCTTGCGGTGAAGGCCTCGTTCTCGACATCGATGCCAAGGTCCAGCACGGCCAGCCGCTGGCGTGGCCCGAGTGTGGCGAGCCCCTCGCGCAGTTCCACCAGCAGGACGGCGGAGGCGGCGAGACGCCCTTCGGCCGTCGTTATCGTGGGCCATGACTTCGCCCATTGGCGCAGTCGGGCGGCGAGGGGATGGCGTCCCAGGGCGGCAGCCGTCTGGTGCAGGGCGCCGCCGAGGTCGCGTGGACCGAACACGCTGTCGATGGCCTGGGCCAGGGCCTCGAACTCGGGCTCGGTGGCCTGCCTCGCGCGGGCGTGGGCGCGCACCCGTTCCGCATCGCCCGCATCTGGCATGGCGTGAATCTTGTTGCGCAGTGGCGCAAAAGTGGGGTCCAGTTCGGCGAGGCTGGTGGAAAGGTCATGGATGCGGGGAAGGGTGTCCCGCTCGGTGGGTCTTGGCAGCAGCAGGGCGGCCTGGCGCAGGAGCAGCAGATCTCGACCTTGCACGCCCTGGCGGGCCAGTTCGAGCAGGATGGCCTGTGCGGCGGCCTGCTCGTCCTCGACCTGGAAGGCCCCCCGGTAGTGGCGCGCCTGGCGCAGGACCCAGCCATCGTCTGCGGCCACCAGCCAGCGTTCGAGCAGGATGCCCTTGAGCCCCGGGCGGGACGCGGCGGATGCGATCGCCACCGGGTCGAGCGCGGCGAGCACGGTGCCGACCGCGTAGCCGGCTGCCTGCAGGCTACGTGCCCGCTCGTTCAGCTCGCCGTGCTGGATGCCCCCGCCATGTTGCGCGCAGGCATAGGGGCCGGGGGGGAGGATGGCGCCGTCCTTGCAGAACCAGCGAATGCGCTCGAACGGCCCCCGTGGCGATGCCTTCATCTCCTGGATCCAGCGCGCCAGCTCGGCCGGATCGGCAGCGTCTTGCGCCCGAAGTGGCTGCGGGATAAGCAGCAGGGCCAACAGCAGCGGGGCGAACAGATGGCGGACGAGGGAGGGCATCTTCATGAAAGCGCCTCGTGCGCAGGGTGTGAGGATGGACTCAGGGAAAGTATGGACGATGCTGCGGCATCCTGCCGCGACAAAGGGTCAGGGGGGCAGGGCAATCGCATGAAAGCCTGGAGCGGTCACACAAGGCGGGGGCAATCCTTGTTCTCTTGGGTTGTAGGAGGTCCGCCCTCGGGCCGATGACCCATTCAGGGCTGCCCTATCGCGACGAGGGCGTCGCTCCTACGCGAGCGTCCAGACCAATGAAACAGGCTCATGCAATTGCCCTGGCTCAGGAGGTGAGGGGCAGGCGCAGGAGCGCTTGAACGGCCTCAAGGTCGGCCCCATGCGGCAGGGTGAAGAGGGGGGCGCCGGTCCACTGGCGCAGGTCGCCCAGGTTGTCCATGCCGCGTGGCCGTTCCGCCTCGACCTGGTTGAGGATGACCCCGGCGAGCTTGAGGCCGTAGTGGGTGATGGCGTGGATGCCGAGCAGGGCCTGGTTGATGGCGCCCAGGCGGTCGGGCACCACCAGCAGCACCGGAAGGTTCAGGGCGCGGGCGAGGTCGGCATTGAGGGCATCCTCGGCCAGCGGGGCGAACAGCCCGCCGGCGCCCTCGACGACCAGCAGATTCGCATCCTCCGGCATGGCGCAGGCCGCAGCCAGTTCGTCGAGGAACAGCTTCCGCTTCATGCGCCGCGCGGCGCGCGGGGGGCTCAAGGGTTCGCGCAGGGGGTATGGACAGACGGCCTCGAGCGGCTCCCAGCCACCGGCGGCCCGGCGCAGGGCCTCGGCATCCTGCGGGACGAGCCGGCCGTCGATCTCGGGGCAGCCGGACTCGGCCGGCTTGCGTACCGCTACCTTGCAGCCTTGCGCTGTCAGGGCCTCGACGAGACGGCTGGTGACGAAGGTCTTGCCCGCGCCGGTGTCGGTGGCGGTGATGAACAGGCCCGTCGCCATCAGCCGCTGAGGGCCTCGAAACGTCCGCTCTGCGGGTTCCAGGCCTGCAGCACGCCGCGCGCCATGTCGAAGTGCCAGCCATGCAGCTTGAGCTTCCCCGCCTCGACCCGCGCTTTCACCATGGGGAAGGTCATGAGGTTGTCGAGTGAGGCGAGGATGGAGTCCTTCTCGCATTCCAAGGCCAGGCGATCCATGTCGGCCTCCGGGTAATCCGCGCGCGCGCGCTCATAGGCCGGGCGGGCCAGGGCAAGCCAGCGGCCGACCAGGCTCGGGCTGTCGATGCGGGCATCGGCGGGGCGTTCGCAGAGGGCGCGGATGCCGCCGCACTGGGAGTGGCCGTTGATGATGATGTGCTCGACCTCGAGCACGTTCACTGCGTATTCGATGGCCGCGCTCACGCCGTGCTGTCCGGTGTTGGTTTCGTACGGCGGGACGATGTTGGCGACGTTGCGGATGATGAACAGGTCGCCCGGCTCGGTGCCGAACACGATGGCCGGGTCGACCCGTGAATCGGAACAGGCGAGGAACAGCACGCGTGGGTGCTGGCCTTCGCGCACCAGGGCTTGGTAGTACGGGTCTTTGCGCTCGAAGTGCTCGCGGTGGAAGTGCTTGAAGCCCTCCACCAGCTTGTCGATCGGGGCGTGGTTGTCACACATGGTGGGTTCCTTACGCGGTCAGGCGCTGCAGGGCCTCGCGGTACTTGCTTGCGGTGCGCTCGACGATCTCGGCGGGGAGCTCCGGTCCGGGCGGGGTCTTGTCCCAGTCCAGGGTTTCCAGCCAGTCGCGCACGAACTGCTTGTCGAAGCTCTCCGGGCTTTTGCCGGGGGCGTAGGTATCAAGGGGCCAGAAGCGCGAGGAGTCAGGCGTGAGCACCTCGTCGATCAGGTGCAGGGTGCCGTGCTCGTCCACGCCGAACTCGAACTTGGTGTCGGCGATGATGATGCCACGTTGCAGGGCGTAATCGGCCGCTTCCTTGTAGATGCGCAGGGTCATGTCGCGCACCTGTTCGGCGAGCTTGGGGCCGACCAGCCTGACGGTGGCCTCGAAGTCGATGTTCTCATCGTGCTCGCCCACGGCGGCCTTGCTGGAGGGGGTGTAGATCGGCTCCGGCAGTTTGTCGGCCAGCCTCAGCCCCGCAGGCAGGGGGATGCCGCACACCTTGCCTGTGGCCTGGTAGTCCTTCCAGCCGGAGCCGATCAGGTAGCCGCGCGCGATGGCCTCGATCGGCAGCGCCTTGAGCTTCTTCACCAGCATGGTCCGTGGGGCCAGCTCGGCGCGCAGCAGAGCATCGGGGATCACGTCCTCGAGGGTGAGATCGGTCGCCAGGTGGTTGGGGATCAGCTTCTCGAAGCGCTTGAACCAGAACAGGGCGGTCTGGGTGAGGACCTCGCCCTTGCCCGGGATGGGGGTGGGCAGGATCACGTCGAAGGCGGAGAGGCGGTCGGTGGTGACGATCAACAGATGCTTGTCATCCACCCCGTAGATGTCGCGCACCTTGCCGCGATGGATCAGGGGGAGGTTCGGGATGTGGGAGTCGAAGAGGGCGGAGGTCATGGCGGCTTCCCAGGCACAGGATGGCCGACATTCTACCCGGATCGGGGGGCGGTGTGTGCCTCGAGCCAGCTCAGCCAGTGCAGGGCGTGCTCGCGGCTGCCCCCGCACATCTCCTCACCGGGCTTGAGCGAGCTGCAGACGGCCGGTCGCTCCGGCCGCCCAAAGATCATGCAGCGGTCCGCCTCGTCGAGCTGGACGCACCGGACCCCGGCGGGCTTGCCGTCAGGCATGCCGGGGATCGGGCTGCTGATGGAGGGGGCGATGCAGCAGGCGGCGCAGCGGGGGCGGCAGTTCATGTCACGCGTAGGCCAAAGCCTTGCATGAGGCGCCGGGTGGCGAAATCCGGCTGGCCGGAGGTGAAGATGGCGATGTCCTCGCCCGCCGGTTCGACGGCATCCATAAGCGGCGGCACCACGCGCCGAGCCTGGCGGGCGATGGCCTCCGCCGGGTCCAGCCAGTCCACCGGCCAGGGGGCCAGGCGGCGGAAGACATTGGCGAGGAAGGGGTAGTGGGTGCAGGCCAGCACCACGATGTCGGTGCGGCAGCCGTCCTGTTCGACGAAACAGGGGGCGATCTCCGCCCGCACGGCCTCATCATCGATGGGCTCGCCGCGGATGTAGGCTTCGGCCATGCGGGCGAGGTGGGGGGAGCCGACGAGGTGGACATGATGGCTCCCGGCGTAGGTCTCGATCAGCTCCCGTGTGTAGGCCCGCCGGATGGTTCCCGGGGTGGCCAGCACGGACACCACGCCGGAGCGCGTGCGCTCCGCGGCAGGCTTGATGGCAGGGACGGTGCCGATGAAACGCGTCCCGGGGAAGGCCGCCCGCAGATCGGCCCCGGCCAGGGTGAAGGCGGTGTTGCAGGCAACGATCACGGCCTCCGGATCATGCGTTTCGAGCAGGCGCGTGAACAGTGCGAGGATGCGGGCCTTGAGCGGCTCCTCCTCCCAGCCCCCGTAGGGGAAGCCGGCGTCATCTGCCACGTAGACGAAGTTGCGCTCGGGCATCAGCACCCGCGCCTCGCGCAGCACGGTGAGCCCGCCGATGCCGGAGTCGAAGACCAGAACAGGGGAGTGGGACATCCGTGAGCGGATGGAGCCGTGGGGGGTCAGCGCAGCAGGGCGTCGAGATGGTCCACCGCCTCCGCCCAGTCGGCGTCCTCCGCCAGGGCCTCGCGCAGAAACTGTCTCTGGCCTTCGTTCCAGAACGGGGCGTCCGCCAGGGCGAGGTCATGGGCCAGCGGGCGGTGCCGGGCGACGAAGGCCTCGATGGCCGCCGCATCATTCGGCAGGCCCAGCTGGGCAAAGAGTTCGTTCAGGGGGTGGAAGCCGTGCTCCATGAATCACCTCAGTTCTGCTTGATCGCCAAGCTTACAGTGTAGTCCTTGCCCTGTTTCACTTTCTCGTAGTTGCCGAACATCTCCACCAGGGTGCGTTTGAAGAACTCGCGCAGGCCGGAGATGGTGACGAGCACGATGCGGCCGCCGGGCTTTAAGTGGGCGCGGGCATCGTCGAGCATGATGTAGAGCATTTCCTTGCCGACCTTGGCGGGCACGTTGGAGACGATGACGTCGAATCTGCGATCCTTGGGGATGTGCGCAAGGCCGTTGCTGAGCATGGCCTCGGCGTTCTGGATGCGGTTGAGCTCGATGTTCTTCCTGGTGTACTCCACCGCCACGAAGTCCTTGTCCACCAGGAGCGTTTTGCCTTGTGGAGCAAGGCGGGCGAGGGTAAGTCCCAAAGGACCGTAGCCGCAGCCCAGGTCGAGGATGTCGTCGCTCGGCTTCAGCGCGATCTCGCCGTCCTCGAACTGCTTGAGCAAAAGCCAGCTGCCGCTGTCGATCTCGCGCGGGGAGAACAGGCCCCAGGTGGTGAGAAAGCGCATCGGCTGGCCGGCGAGGGTGGCCTCGATCCGGTTGTCCTGGCGCCACTGCGTGATCTGCTGGGTAAGCTGCTTGGGGTCGGTACTCATGAGGCCTTCTTTGCGCAGTCCGCGCACAGGCCGTGAATCTCCAAGCGTGCGCGGGTGGGTTGGAATCCGGTGGGGGCGAGGGCGCGGGCGATGGCGTCGTCCAGCTCGGGGGTCGCCAGTTCATCGACCCGGCCGCAGCGGGTGCAGATCAACAGGCGGGCCTCGTGGGGCTCGTTGGGGTGGGTGCAGCCGACAAAGGCATTGAGACTGTCCACACGGTGGATGAGCCCTTGTTCGAGCAAAAAATCGAGCGCGCGGTAGACGGTGGGCGGCTTGACTGTGTGATCCTCAGTGGAGAGTCGGTTGAGCAGGTCATAAGCCTTGACCGCCTCGTGGCTGGCCCAGATCAGCTCCAGCACGCGGCGGCGCAAGGGCGTCAGGCGGGCGCCGTGGCTTTGGCACAGGGTTTCCGCCTGGTCCAGGGCGTGGGCCAGGCAGTGGTCATGATGGGTGCAGTGCGACATGCGTCTAGCTTGGCGGATCGGCCGCCAGCGGTAAAGCCTTGGTCCTCAGTGCCCATGATCGTGGTGCGCGGGAGCGCTTCCCAGCATGAGCTGGTATTGCAGGAAGACTTGGTTGAACGACTTGCGCACGGCATCAAACCGGCCATCGCCATCCACGTCCTCGGCCACCGGGACGTGCGCGCGGGAGAGTTGCAGGCGCAGTTTCTGCCGCGCATCGATGCGCCAGGTGGCCACGGCGGAAAGGCGGTTCATCTCCTCGAATTCGCTGGTCTGGCGCGGGCAGGGCTTGTCCTGGTAGGGCGGCAGGCAGTAGAGCGGCGAGCCGCTGCGCACCGCCTCGTGGGTGTGGCCCGCGAGATCGTAGCGCAGGCCCACCTCCCAGCGCGGGGCGATGCCGTAGAGTGCCTGGACGACGAAGGCGTCCACGTGCAGTTCGCGCGGCATGCCGATGTTCCATGGCTTGGTGTCGTGGTAGGTCAGGGTCAAATCCTTGCTCTGGTAGTAATACTCGGCCGAGAGCTTGAAGTCCCCTTCGCCCTGCGTGCCACCGGCATGCCGGTGGTAGCCGAGATCCAGACCGGCGGTCCAGGTCTCCCCCTCCAGGGCGTGGTCAGCGTCGTTGATGCCGGGGTGGTAGGTGTGCAACTCCTGGTGTTGGCGTCCCTTGATGTAGGACAGGCCGCCAAAGACGTGATGCCCCTCGGCCGGCTCGAAACCGGACTTGAGGAACGTCGTCCACACCCGCGGCCAGTCCTTGTCTCCCTCGAAGGGCACGTCGATGCGTTTGCCGGTGGTGGTGAGGTAGCCCTGCGTGGGGCCGACATAGGCGGCGACTCCTTCGTTGCCGCCCGAGAGCGCCTCCACCCCCAGACGAAGGTCGAAGGGCAGCCTGGGCGACCAGTCGAACTGGAGGCCGTTGCCGCGCAGGCCACCGGCAAACAGCATCTGGTAGGGCAGGGCCTGATCGACGAAGTCCCACTCATGCGGGTGCAGGTTGTTCTGCTGGCCCACGTCGCTGTAGAAGCGTCCGCCCTTGAGCCTAAGCCCGGCAGGCAGGAAGTCCGTGCGCAGCCAGAACTCCTCCAGCTCACCGGCCTTGCCGTCGGTGGCGAAGCGGAAGGCGCCATCGAGTACCCCCTCCCATTCGGCGCGCAGCCCCAACTCCACCCCGCGCAGGTTCAACCCACGATCCAGGCCGCCGCCATGGCTGTGACCATCGCCATTGTCGCTGTGGACATTGAAGATGCCATTGGCGTTTTGGAGGTATTCCGTGCCGCGCCCACTCGCATCATCGCCATAGGCCACGGCGTCGATGACGGCCATTGGCGTGACCTTCAGCTCATCGGCGAGGGATGGGGCGGTCATGAGGCAGCTCAGTGCTGCAAATCCGAGGCGTTGGATCGTGAGCATGGTGGGGCTTCATTTTGGTATGTTATAAAATAACGTCATGATAACTACTCCGTTCGGCAAGACAAGCTCGGACGGCGGGCGCCAGCACTCCACCCTGCGTTGTGACCCATTCATAAGCAAAATCGTATATTCGATAAGAAACTTGTCCTGTTCACGCTCCTCCCACGCCCTAGAATGACACGACGAAAACGAACGACGATTTGGGAGGAGAGGGACATGTCAGAACACCATTCCGCCGACCAGCAGCGCCGCGCCTTCCTGCGCGCGGTGGCCAGCGCCGCCGCCCTGGGGACCCTCAGCCTCCCCACCCTGGCCCCCCTGCAGGCCTTTGCCAAGGAGATGGAGATGGTGGTCAAGGGGCCGCCGGTGCCGGATATCCCGGCCAAGAAGCTCGGCAAGTACACCTATGTGGTGATCGCGCCGGACGGTTTCCCCAACCCGAAGAACCAGGGGATGATGAGTAACGTCACCTTCGTGGTGACCCAAAAGGGGGTGGTGATCCTCGACTCGGGGGCCTCGGTGCAGATTGGGGAGATGGCCCTCCGCCAGATCAGGAAGGTGACCGACAAGCCGGTCATCGCGGTGTTCAACACCCACTACCACGGCGATCACTGGTTGGGTAATCATGCCTTCGTCGAGGCCTACAAGGACATCCCCATCTACGCCCATCCGCTGACCACCTCGGCGATCAAGACCGGCCAGGGCGAGTTCTGGCAGCACCTGATGGAGCGCTCCACCGACAATGCCACCCTTGGCACCATCGTCACCCCGCCGAACAAGGAGGTGAAGCATGGCGATGAGCTCAAGTTCGGCGAGGTGACCATCCGCTGCCATCACTATGGCAAGGCCCATACCCCGGCGGATGTCTGCTTCGAGATCGTCGAGGACAAGATCGTTCACGTCGGCGACGTGGCCATGGACCGCCGCATCGCCTTCATGGAGGACGGCTCCTACCTTGGCACCTTCAAGACCATGGATGAGCTGCAGAAGATCAAGCCCAAGCTCTGGCTGCCGGGCCATGGCCAGCCGGGGCCGGATGTGCTCAAGAACAACCGTGAGCTGTTCGAGGGCATCTACGGTGCCTGTGTCGAGGCCGTCAAGCAGGGCAAGCCGCTCGAAGAGGCCAAGAGCATGGTGCTGGCCGACCCGCGGGTGAAGAAGTGGGCCCCCCAGACCAAGGGCTTCAACGAGAACATCGGCAATTACACCAGCCTCGCCTACACCGAGGCTGAGCAGGCGAACTTCTGATCCTTCCCTCGCCCTGAATGACGAAACCTCGCCTCGTACAAGGCTGAATCGCCTCGACTCTCCCAGAAACAACAACGCCCCGAAAACTCGGGGCGTTTTCTTTTTCAGGTCCGGCGTTTTGACATGGCCCATCGCAACGGGGGCGTTGGTGGCCGCAGGGATTCAGGCGGCGACCTTCATCGGCCGCACCACGGGCGGGCGCAGCGGGTTGTAGTCCGCCGGAAGCTCGCCGAGGGTGATGAGCTTGGAGCGGCAGACCAAGAAGTCGACCAGGTGGTTGCGCAGGGCGTAGAAGTGTGGATCGTGGTGCATCTCCTGACGCACGCGCGGCCTGGGCAGCGGGTTTTCCACGATCTCGGCGATCTTGGCGTATGGCCCGTTCGACATCAGCACGATCTTGTCGGCCAGCAGGATGGCCTCGTCCACGTCGTGGGTGATCATGAACACCGTCTGATGGGTGGCCGCGCAGATCTTCACCAGCTCGTCCTGGATCACGCCGCGGGTCAGGGCGTCCAGCGCGCCGAAAGGCTCGTCCATCAGCAGCATCTTCGGCTCGATGGCAAAGGCGCGGGCGATGCCGACGCGCTGCTTCATACCCCCGGAGAGCTGGTGGGGCTTCTTGTCCACCGCGTGGCCGAGGCCCACAAGCTCGATGTACTTCAGGCCATGCTCGCGCACCTTGTCTTTTGGCCACTCGGGCCAGCGCGCCTTGATCGCGAAGGCGACGTTTTCGATCACGCTCAGCCAAGGCATCAGGGCGTGGCTCTGGAACACCACGCCGCGGTCTAGGCTCGGGCCCTTCACCTCGCGGCCGTCCATGAACACGTGGCCTTCGGTGGCATCGTCGAGTCCCGCGAGGACGTTGAGGATGGTCGACTTGCCGCAGCCGGAGTGGCCGATGATGCAGACGAACTCGCCCTTTTCGAAACCGAAGTGGATATTTTCGAACACGGTGACGGGTTCGCCGCCCGCCAGGGCGGGGAATACCTTCTTCAGGCCTTCGACCTTGAGGAATGGTTGGGTCATGGGAGTCACTCCTGGTAGGTCACAAGCTTGGTCAGCACGCCGAACACCATGTCGAGCAGCATGCCCACCACGCCGATCATGACGATGGCAAAGATCACGTTGGACAGGTTGAGGTTGTTCCACTCGTTCCACACGAAGTATCCGATGCCGGTGCCGCCGACGAGCATCTCGGCGGCCACGATCACAAGCCACGCAATGCCCATCGAGATGCGCATGCCGGTCAGGATAGTGGGCGCGGCGGCGGGCAGGATCACGCTGATGGCGGTCCTTAAGGGGCTCACCTCCAGGGTGCGGGCCACGTTCAGCCAGTCCTTCTTGACCGAGGAGACGCCGTGCGCGGTGTTGATCATCATCGGCCAGATCGAGCAGATGAAGATCACGAAGATCGAGGACAGGGAGGCGTCCTTGATCGTGTACAGCGCAAGCGGCATCCAGGCGAGCGGCGAGATCGGCTTCATGATCTGGATGTACGGGTTGAGCGCCTTGTACATCAGCGGCGACATGCCGATGACGAAGCCGAGTGGGATAGCGACGGCGGCGGCGAGCAGGAACCCCGCCAGCACCCGGGCTAGTGACCAGGCGAGCTGGATGCCAATGCCCTTGTCGTTCGGGCCGTTGTCGTAGAACGGGTTGGCGAGCTGGCTGGCGATAGTCTCGCCCACGGTGCCCGGGGAGGGCAGGCCGGAGGCCTGTGCCGCCGCCCCGCCCATCAGTGCTGCGTACTCCGGATCGGCGTAGGTGGCGGCGGCTCCTCCTCCGGCCGCCGGGAGTGTCCCTAGTTGCCAAGCGCCGAGAAAGGCGATCAGCAGAACGAAAGAGACAATCGTCGCGCGGAAGCTGAGCGAGCGTGTCATGTCAGGTCCTCCGGATGGCGAAAGAATCGACGTATTCCTGCGGCCTGGCGGGGTCGAACACCTTGCCCATGATGGTGTGCTGCCTGGAGTTCGTCTCCGGTGCCTCGATCCCCATCTCCTTCAGACGCTTGCGCGCGTCGGTGGCGAGGAAGATCTGCTGGGCGATCTGCTGGTAGTCCACGTCCTGCTTGATGTAACCCCAGCGCTTGAGCTGGGTGAGGATCCACACGCCCATTGACTCCCACGGGAACGGGTCGAAGTCTGCACGGCCCGGCACGTTTTGCACGTGACCGAGGCCGTCAGCGAACTTGCCGGTCATCACTTGCTGCAGCACGGGGATCGGCTGGTTCAGGTAGTTGGCCGGGGCGATGGCCTCGATGATGGCCGGCCGGTTCTCCGGCTTGTGTGCGTAGACCGTGGCGTTGGCGATGGCGCGGAACAGCGCGGAGAAGGTGTTGGGTGCCTCCTTGACGAACTTCTCGGTCACGCCGAAGGCGCAGCAGGGGTGGCCATCCCACAGGTCCTTCGACAGCACCTGGATGAAGCCCACGCCCTCGAACACTGCGCGCTGGTTGAACGGTTCGGGGCCGAGGAAGCCGTCGATGTTGCCGGCACGCAGGTTGGCGACCATCTCCGGCGGCGCGATCACGGACAGCTGCACGTCCTTGTCCGGGTCGATACCGTGCTCCGCGAGGTAGTAGCGCAGCAGCAGGTTGTGCATGGAGTACTCGAACGGGATACCGAACTTCATGCCTTTCCAGTTCTTGGGGTCACGATTGTCCTTGTGCTTGACGTGCATCGTGATCGCCTGGCCATTGATGTTCTGGATGGTGGCGACGAATGTTGGGTTGGGCTGCGCGCCCAGGCCCATGCTGGCTGCGATCGGCATCGGTGAGAGCATGTGCGAGGCGTCGTATTCGCCGTTCATCACCTTGTCGCGCACCAGCGCCCAGCCGGCGGTCTTGATCACGTCGACGTTCAGGCCCTCGCGCTCATAGAAGCCCATCGGCTTGGCCATGATGATCGGGGTGGCGCAGGTGATGGGAATAAAGCCGACCTTCAGATCCTTCTTCTCCAGCGGACCGGGCTCGGCCGCCAACGCCTGCGCCGCACCCAGCGGGAACAGGCTGGAGAGCGCGGCCAGCGCGGTGCCGGCGCCAACCGCCTTGAGGAAGGCGCGACGGGTCTCGTCATGGGGGAACAGGGCACGCACCACAGCGGATTCGATCACCCGGTTGAGGGCAGCTTCTTCCTCCTTTGGCTCGTTCAGGCTCGCCTGCTCGGCGTCGTGCTCGGACTGGCTTCTGTGTTTTCCGCAGGAGCAACCGCCCTGGAGGCGGAGGTTGAAGTCGAACGGATTCTTGAAAGCGGACATGGCGGGTCTCCCTGTGTGGATAAGTGTTCGTAGGAGAGATCAATGCAGCCGCCATGCCAGCTTGGCGCGGGCAGGGCATTTGCTTCGTCACGGGGCGTGGAAGGTGGGGCATGCCACTTATGGGGGCGGCGCAGGCACCGTGCAGGTGCAACCCACCGTCCCTGCACGATGCATCGCACTAGCCGGTGTGCCATGGGGCGTCCGCCAATGACGGACATTGGCGGACAGTCACTGGGCCCATCTCTTGCTTGGTCAAGGAAAGAGCCCCGGAGAGAACCTATGAACAACGACCTTGAACACGAAGCCCAGAGGGACCTGGCCGATGACATCGAATTGCTGGTCATCCACGAGGCCGCGCGCAAGCTGGGGCACGCCACAGCCCCCGAGGAGGCCATCCATGCCATCCTGCGGCTGATGTCGCAGATGGTGGGTCTGAACCGAGGACGGGTCGTGCTGCCGGACGGCGAGGGAAGGATGAGCATCCAGTATGCCTACGGTCTCACTGCGCTGGAGCGGCAGCGCGGCCAGTACGCGCTGGGGGAGGGCGTGACCGGGCGGGTCATGCGCACTGGCCAGGTGGCGGTGATCCAGGACATCGACGACGAGCCGGTCTACCTCACCCGCGCGGTGGATCGCGCAACCCTGCCGCAGGAGACCGTTGCCTTCCTCGCTGTGCCCATCCTGCACGACAACGTACCGATGGGCGTGCTGGCGGCGCACCGTTTGCGCCGGCGCAGGCGCGCCTTCAGCCGCGACGTGACCCTGCTGCGCGTGCTGGCCTCCTTCATCGCCCAGATCCTGCGCTTGAACACGCTGATCGAGGAGAAAACCGCACTGCTGGCAGACGAGAACCGCGCCCTCAAACAGGCGCTCGACCAGCAGGCCGAGGGAACTCACGGTATCCTTGGCGAGAGCCCGGCGCTCAAGCAGGCCCTGCGCCAGGCACTGCACGTCTCGCCCACCCAGGCCACCGTGCTGCTTACCGGCGAGTCCGGCACCGGCAAGGAGCGCTTCGCGCGCATGGTGCACCTCACCAGCCAGCGCCGCGACGGGCCGTTCATGGCCATCAACTGCGCCGCCATTCCGGAGAACCTGCTCGAATCTGAGCTGTTCGGTCACGAGAAGGGCGCCTTCACCGGCGCGGTGGCGACCAAGAAGGGTGTGGTGGAACTCGCCAGCGGCGGCACCCTCTTCCTCGACGAAATCGGCGACCTCGCGCTCGACCTGCAATCCAAACTGCTGCATGTGCTGGAGAAACAGCTCATCAAACGCGTCGGCGGGGTCAAGGACATCCCGGTGGACGTGCGCATCATCGCCGCTACCCACAAGAATCTGCAGCGCGCGGTCAACGAGGGCCGCTTTCGCATCGACCTGTTCTACCGCCTGAACGTCTTCCCCATCCACCTGCCCCCGCTGCGCGAGCGCGCGGGCGACGTGCGCCGCCTGGCCCGCCACTTCCTCCAGGAGGCTAGCCAGGAGTTCGACCGCAACACCATGTTCGGCCCCGGCGTGTTGGAGCGGCTGGAGGGCTACAACTGGCCGGGCAACATCCGTCAGCTCGAAAACGTGATCAAACGTGCGGTGCTGGTAGCGCAGGGAGGACAGATAACGGTGGAGGACATCGTCCTCATCCTTAGCCACGAGGCACACATCGGCGAACACCTGGAAGCGGGCACCGCGCAGCGGATTGAACCCGCAGTCGTCCTCGCATCGCAGGCCGGAACGCCTCAGCCTATGGCGCTTCCTTCTTCCGCCGCCATGCCCATGCGCAGCTACAGCTGGGTGCGCGAGGACGAAGCCCAGGACCTGCTCGAAGCCCTGCGCCGCGCAGGTGGCAACAAGACACGTGCCGCCATGTTATTAGGCATGACCCCGAGGCAGTTCAGGTATCGGATGGTGAAGTTGGGGTTGGGGGAGGGGGGATAAGAGGATGGCGATCGGGCGGTTAGGAAGACGGGTTAACAGGCCGCGGCGGTCTGTGGATTGCTTCGCCTACGGCGAACAGCATTGCAGGAGCAATGTTGCAGCGCGCCAGCGCCGGCCGCAGGCCAGAGGCCATGGAGGGCTTCTGCCGCAATGACGATGACGAGCCCTTCGCGAAAACCTTATGACAGTGGCTTGTACGGGGTAAGCTCTGTCGCCTTTTTGCCGCAGATCTCTTCATACAGATCCATCGCGTGGGCGGCTTCCACACCGCTCAGTGCGTAGCCCGCCAGCTTGCCGTGCACGAGGAAGTCCATGCGGCAGCTGCCGCCTTGTTTCGTGCTGAGGTGCCAGCCGCCCAAGTCCGCCACGCTCAGGTCGGGCGGGCAGAGGCTGAGGGCGAGGCTGGTGGTCTTGACGCGGATGGCGGTTGGGCGGTGTTCGAATGGGGCGCTCTGGCCGCAGAGGGCGGCCGCGATTGCCTCGGCTTGGCGCTTGATGGGCTCGATGTAGAAATAGCTTCGTCCATCCACTTCAGCGCAGTCGCCGACGGCGAAGACGTGCGGGTCGCTGCTGCGCATGTCCGCCGGGTCGGCGAGGATGCCGCGGTTCACAGCGAGACCTGCCTTCTTCGCCAGTTCGATGTTGGGCACGAGGCCCATGGCGGAGATCACGAGGTCGGTTTCGAGTGTTCCGCCATGGGTGAGGGTAGCGCGGTAACGGTCGCCCTCCCGATCCAGGCTGGCGAGGCTGACGCCGGGGCGGAAGTCGACGCCTTGCGGCTGGAGCGCGGCCAGCAGGCGGCTGGCGATGGGCTGGGGCGCGAGGCGGCCGAGCAGTTGGTCGCCGAGGTCGAGCAGGGTGACTTGATGCCCGCCTGCGTGCAGGTCCTCGGCGAACTCCACGCCGATCAGGCCCGCGCCGATGAGGGTGACGTGCATGGGGCGCAGGTTGAGCTTCTCCCGCATGCGGCGGTAGCTCACGAGGTCGTTGACCCGCAGGATGTCGTCGGCGGCGTCGCCCTCGAACGCGCGGCGGCGCTGGTTGGCGCCTAGGGCGAGCACAAGCTGGCCGTACTTCACGTTGCCCTTGGCGGTCAGCAGGCGCCTGTCAGCGGGCTTGATGCCCATGACGCGGGTGTTGGCCTGCAGGGTGATGCCGAGTGCTTCGGCCTTGTTGGGGCCGGATTGCTCGACCAGGTCGTCCGCGCTGCGGCCTTGACGGATGGCCATGGACAGGGCGGGCTTGGGGTAGATGCAGCCGTCGTCGGCGGTGATGAGGGTGATAGGGCGGTCGGGATCGCGTTCGCGCAGCCGCTCGGCGACCGTCCAGCCGGCGATGCCGCTGCCGATGATGACCACGGCATCCTCCCCGCCCACCTGGCCGCGTGCCCGGCGCGGGCGGGGCTTCGGTCCGCTTGCGGCGCGCTGGGCGGCGTATTCCTCCAAGGTGATGAAGTCCGCCTTGGTGACGCCGCACAGGGGACAGGACCAGTCCTCAGGGATGTCCTCGAAGCGGGTGCCGGGGGCGAGCCCGCTGTCCGGGTCGCCCGTGGTCTCGTCGTAGATCCAGCCGCAGGTCTTGCAGATCCAGCGTGGGGTGGTCATGGCGGTGATTCCAGGCTAGTTGGGAGAAAACCGTCATTGCGATCGGAACAAGGCAATCCAGGCGGCGTATGGATCGCCACGTTGCTTCGCTCCTAACGTGAGGCTGGTGCAAGCCCGCGATGACGAAGTTGTAGGTCGGGTTCAGGCCGTTGCCATGGCATCCAGCTCCTTGCGCAGGTGCTTGATGGCCGGGGTGACGATGGCGACGAAGTAGGCCTCGCGCAGCTTGCGCTGGGCCGGGGCGTCGATCAGGTAGCCGTTGGCGCCGGTGTGCTGCATGGCGGAGTTGGCCGCGCGCAGGGACAGTTCGGAGCCGAGGAGGCGGGCTTCCAGCACGCTGCGCATGAACTCGGGCTCGGGGTTGAACACGTCGTCGCACAGTCCGGCAATGGCCTCCCGGGCGTCCTCGAGTTCCTCGCGCAGTTCGTCTGGGCGGTCGTCTAGGTAGCAGTTGACATGGCCGAGCTTGGGTTCAACGTCCTCGCACAGCTTGATGCAACCTTCGATCAGCCCGGTCGCCATGCCAGTCTGCAGCAGCACGAAGCCGGCCTTCATCTTCTTCAGGTAGGGCAGGATCGGGTCGCCGAGGACGTGGATCTTGGGGACGAACACGTCCTTGAGGTGCAGTGAGTAGGTGCCGGTGCCTTCCATGCCGGTGAATTTCACCAGCTGCTTCATGGTCAGGCCTTCCCAGTCGGTGTTGACCAGCGCCATCACGTCGCGGGCGTTCTTGCCCTTCACCTTGAAGATGGAGCCGAACCAGTGGCCCGGGCCGAGGTTGGACACCCACGGCAGGGTGCCGTTGACGATGAAGCCGTCGTCGATCTCCTCAGCCGAGAGCAACAGCTCCTCGATGCCGGCCATGTACTTCATCGGGTTGGAGAGCGCTGTGCCGCCGAGCGCCTCGCCGCTGGCCAGGAGCGGCAGGACATGCTTCTTGAGGAAGGCATTGTCGGACATCTCGATGTACCAGCTCACCACGTCCTGAGCCCACATCATGAAGCCGGTGGACATGCACTCTTGCGAGACGATATCCATGACCTTGAGGGCAGTCTGCAGGTCGTGGGTGTCGCGACCGTTCTGCGAGGCAAGGTGTTGGCGGAAGGCCCCGGCCTCGCCAAGGGCGCGCAGCACGTCGGCCGGATAGTGGCCTTGGTCGATCTTCACGGTCAGGGGGGCGAGCTTGTCCCGCACGATGTCCCGGATGTGGTTGAACAGCAGTTCACCTTCAAGGGGCGCGGACGGGGCTTCGTTCAGGGTTGGTGTCACGGCGGTCATGGCGATCTCCTGATGATTTGTGTGCCCTCCCTGCGCGTGCACGGGAGGGCGGGGGAGGTCAGAGCAGGGCGCAGTCGAGGGCGACCGGGCGCATCATGGTGTTGGCGACTGGGGACCACTTCTTGGCGTGCTGTAGCAGGGCGTCCAGTTCGTCCTTGCTGATCGGGTCGAGGGTGGCGACGTCGAACTTGACGCGGATGGCGGTGAAGCCGAGTGGCTTGTTCTCGTCCAGGTCGCCTGTGCCCCAGACGGCGGTAACGTTGATGTCGCCCTCGATCAGCAGTTCCAGTTTGGTCAGCTTGATGCCACGTGCGGTGGCGTTGGCATGCACGCCCACGGCCAGGCAGGCGCCGAGGGCAGCGAGCAAGGCCTCGGACGGGCTCGGCGCGGTGTCCTCGCCGAGCAGGTGCGGCGGCTCGTCCACCACCACCGGGGCCAGGTCGCGGATGTAGGTCAGGTTGCGGAACTGGCCCTCGCACACGGTCTTGGCCTTCAGGGTGATGACAGCGTTCGGATTGGCCTTGCCCTTCTCCCCGAGCGCGGCGAGGCCGCTCTTGTCGATCTCGCGCAGGGCTTGGCGGATGCAGGAGGGGGCGATGGGTTCTTCGAATACGGTGCTCATGGTGTTCTCCGGGATGGACGGTTGCGTTTTGCGTTCGCAGTCCTGGAGGTGCACGGCCCGTGCCATGTTCTGGAAATCGCTGTTCTGGCGCGGTTTTGGCGGGATTTGTTGTCGTTGTCGAAGGGATGGCCGGGCGGATTGTCAGGCCATGGGCCGACATTGTCCGAATGTCGATGGACAATGTCCGCGCGGGTGCGGGGTGGAGAGGCACAAAGGCCGTCGTGATGCCCTTTTCGTGGTTGGCAGGGTTCTTGTTTAAGGACCTTCAGGCGCCGATTCGCCTGATCCAACAATCCGGAGACCCACGCTATGATGAGCAAACAAGACCTGACCGCCCTGATCCTGGACAAGAAGGAGGCCCTGGGCCTGAGCTGGGAGGCCATCGCACAGGGCATCGGCCTGTCGCCGGTGTTCACCACCTCGGCCTGCCTGGGCATGAACAGCCTCAAGGAGGCGTACGCGCAGAAGCTGGTGACCGTGCTGGAGCTGCCGGCCGAGGCTAAGGCCGCGATCATGGCTTGCCCGACCAAGACCTGGGAGAAGGCGGTGCCCACCGACCCGCTGATCTACCGCCTGTACGAGATCGTTGGTGTGTACGGCCCGACCATGAAGGCGCTGATCCATGAGAAGTTCGGCGACGGCATCATGAGCGCGATCGACTTCTCTATGCACATTGACAAGGAGGAGCATCCCGCAGGCGACCGCGTGGTGGTGACCATGAACGGCAAGTTCCTGCCGTATAAGGCTTGGTAAGTCCTCTGCACCTCTTCCTCGAACGAAGAGGGTACGAGCCGGCTCAGGCCGTCAGGCCATGCAGCCCACGCAGCTTCTCGATCAGCCCGCCGATGTCCGCGGTGGGCTTGCCTTCTGTGCTCGGTCCGATCGGGTCGACGGCCTTCTCATCCCCCAGTAGGGCGCGCAGGCTGTTGGCCACGGCGTGACCGAGAACCTCACCGTCGTAGCCGCCCTCCAGGGTGAACACCACCCGTCCACCGCAGTGTCTGTCGGCGAACGCGACCAGCCGGCGGCTCAGGGCGTCGAAGCCCTTCAGGGTCATGTTCTGGCGGGAGAGTGGGTCGCGCCAGTGGCCATCAAAGCCGGCGGAGACCAGCAGCATGTCCGGCTTGAAGCGTGCCATGACCGGTTCGAAGACCTGGTCGTAGAGCGCCAGCAGCCCCGCATCGTCGACATAGGGTGGTACCGGGGCGTTGACGATGGTGCCGCGCGCCGGACCCTCGCCCATCTCGTCGATGCGACCGCTGTGGGCGGGGAACAGGTTGCTCTGGTGCAGATCCAGGAACAGGACGTCCGGATCGTGGCCGACGACCGCCTGCGTACCGTTGCCATGGTGGATGTCGAAATCGAGGATGGCGATGCGCTTGAGGCCCTGCGCCTGCAGGGCCCGGGTCGCGAGCGCGATGTTGCTGACGAAGCAGAAGCCCATGGCCCGGCTCGGCTCCGCATGGTGGCCGGGCGGGCGCACCAGGGCGAAGCCGCTGTCCAACTCGCGCCGGGCGACCGCGCCGCACAGGTCGATCAGCCCGCCGACCGCGTGGCGGGCTGCCTCCCAGGTCGCGTGGTTGACGTAGTTGTCCTGCGCGCCGAAGTTGAAATAGCCCGGCTCGCCTTCGCTCGCGACGCGCACTTCCATCAGGTAGCCCTCCGTATGGCCGCGCTGCAGTTCCTCCTCGCTGGCAGGGCGGACCGGCTGGGCGACCAGGCGGTCGAGCAGGCCATCTTTCTCGATACGCTCGAGGATGGCTCGCAGCCGGTAGGCCCCTTCCCTGTGCCCCGGCCAGTCGTGCTCCAGGAACAGCTTGTGCGTCACCACGCCCACGCGCCGGTCGCGGCCTGCCCGCACGGCGGGCAGCCCCGAAAGGCCGAGGCCCAGGGCGAGGGAATGATGGAAAAAGCGGCGACGCTCGGCAGGCGTGTTCATGGAAGATGTCTCTGCGTCTTTCTGAGGAGCAACATAGCGTAAGGTCGTTTGGCAATAACCTGCCGTGCAGTCAGTTTTCCGTGTCCAACGCCGGCAGGTTCCGCTAGAATCCAAGGCAAATCAATTCCATGCGAGAGAGCGCCATGCGCCAGCAAAACTATTGTGGCTACGACGAGGACATGTGGGGTGGCTTCACCGAGATTGGCCGCATCATCCGCGACGCCAAAGTATTCGGTCTGATCCCTGAGGACGAGCAGTGCAAGAACTGGCCACGCCACAAGTTTGAACAGCTGTGGGAGCAGGTCACCAACGAATGGGACAAGTACGGCGCCATGGTGAGCAATCTGCCCGCGGATCTTCGGGGCAAGCATGAGGCCATCCATGCCGCCGCCCTGGAAAAGGCCAAGGCCATGGGCTGGACCCCGGAGCAGTGGTTGACGGCCAGCGACTTCGACGGCTGGGTCAAGGAGGAAGACCTGGAGGAGCTGATGCCGCCGGAATGGCTGCAGCGGCTGGATCGGCATCGCTGATCGCTTGCACATCCCTGACCGCAAGCAGGCCGGCTCCAACGCCGGCTTTCTTGTGGGCGCAGCCTTGAGCGAAAAAATAAAGCCGGCCATGGCCGGCTTTGTCGTCTGGGGCGCCTGGCGCCTTACTTGGTCAGCGAGGCAAACAGCTGTGGCAGCTTCTCCGGCAGGCGCTGGACGTTGTCGATCACGGTGAAGTGCTTGTCGCCGAAGATGCGCGACACATAAGCATCCGCGTGGGGGTCGAGGGTGATGCAGTAGGTCATCACGCCATCGCGCTTGAGCTCCTCCACCGCGTTCTTGGTATCGAAACGCAGGTGCTGCGGATCGTCCACGTCCACGTCGGCCGGCTCGCCGTCGGTGATGACGAGCATCAGCTTCTTTTGTGCCTGCTGCTTGGCCAGGTGGCGCCCCGCGTGGCGCAGGGCAGCACCCATACGGGTGGAGAGTTGGCCGGTCATGCCTGCAAGCCGCGACTGGGCATTGTCGTCCCAGGGTTCAAAGAAGTCTTTGAAGCGGTAGTACTGCACGTCGTGGCGGCTGTCGGAGGCGAAGCCGTGCACCGCGAAGCGGTCGCCGATGCCGTCGATTGCCCAGGCGAGCAGGGTGGTCGCCTCCTTGGTCAGCTGCAGCACCGTCTTCTCGGTGCCGCGCACGTAGTCGTTGGTCGACTGCGACAGGTCCATCAGCACCATGACCGCCACGTCGCGTACCTTCTGGATGCGACGCAGGTGGACGCGCTCGTCCGGGGTGATGCCCATACGATAATCCACCATCGAGCGCACGGCCGCGTCGAGGTCCAGATCGTCCCCTTCCGCCTGCTTGCGCTCGATCACAAGGCCCCTGGGCTGGAGCATGTCGATGATGTGGCGCAGGCGGGCGGCGACACCCTTGTGCTCGCGCAGGATGCGGTCGATTTCGTCGCGGTCGCCACGCGGCAGGCGGCGCTCGTACACGGTGGTCCAGTCGGGGCGGTGGACCTGCACCTGGTAGTCCCACTCGTGGTAGTGGAACGGGCCGAGCACGGGCTCCTTGCCCTCCATCTGGTTGTAGCTGATGCCCTGATCCTCGTAGGGGTACAGCTCGGTGGAGAGGACGAGGATCTCGCCGTCCTCATCCATGTCGCCGGTCATCTCCGAGTCGATGGCATCGACGAACTCCATCACGTTGACGTGGCGGCGTTTGGCACGCTGGCTGGCCGGGGTGTAGTCCTTGCCTTCGCCTTCCCAGTCGAGCTCGGCGAATTCCCAGATGAAGCGGTTGTCGTCGCGGTAGAGCACCGGCAGGCCCGCCATGGTGGCCGACGAGATGCGCGCCGGGATCCGCTGACTGACCTGGCCGCAGTAGGTGACGCCGAGATCCCAGGCGAGCTGGTTATCCTGCGGGCGCTTGGCCATCTCCTCATGGAAGCGGGTGATCCACTGCCGCCGCAGGTCGTTGCCTGGATCGTAGTCCGGGTCGAGCAGGCCGCGCGAGAGGCAGAGCAGGTCATGGATGAGTTCATCCATGTGCGGCGGGCAGCCGTTCGGGTCCAGCTTCGGGTGGAGGGACAGCCAGAGCTGGCGCAGGCCGGGGAACTGCCGGATGGCGAGTTCCTCGACGCGTGCATCCTCGAACACCGATACCACTAGGCGCTGGATTTGGTTGAGGCCGTCGGCCTGGATGGCGGCGGTGGTGTAATAGACGTGCGCGGCGGCGTGCGCGGCGGCGGCGCGGTAGACCTCCATGCCGGCGATGCCGTCATGATCGTCGTAGGCATCGGGCACGAAGATGGCGCCCTTCTCGATGTAGGGCTTGTAGCCTTCCTTCGATTCATAGTCGCCGGAGGTCGGGCGCAGGTAGAACTCGCGGTTCCAGAAGGCGCGCAGGTACATCTGCAGTTTGCGCTGCGCGTCGATGAACAGGATGCCGCGCCGCTCCCGCTGCAGCACGCTCATGGCGTCCGAGGATTCGAGCGAGAAGTAGGCGATCTGGCCTTTGAAGTCGCGCTTGTAGGTCTCCGCACCGTACATCACCCAGCGGCGCAGGCCACCCAGGGTGAGCTTGGTGAGCAGCTCATCGATGTGGTCGAGCATGGGGCGCAGGCCACGGGGGGCCAGCGCCACCATGCGCTCGATCAGGCTCAGATAGCCCTTGTAGACGGCGATGTCGCCAAGACGGCGGGCCGCGGTCGGCAGGCTGGCGAACAGCAGGGCGAGCACGGCACCGGAGGTCTGCGAGGACAGCTTGAGTACGGTGTAGACCGACTCGCCGACGGCATCCTCGCCGATCTCGCGCACCACCTCGGGCATCTCCTCGAGGAAGGAGATGATCACGTCGTCGCCCTTGCCCATGTTGCACAGGGCGGTCACGCCATCCAGGTAGGTCTTCAGGCCCTGGGGCGACATCACGCGCTGCGCTTCCGCGTAGCTTCCTTCCAGCGCATCGCGCAGGACGTGCGATTTTTGCGCGCAGGGCAAGCCTGCGATGAATTCGTTGAGGTCGATGGACATGGTCGCATCCTCCGGCAGTGGCTCCCTCCCCCTCGCAGGGGGAGGGCTGGGGAGAGGGTGATGCGGGGTTTGACCGCGACAGATGTGTCACGGCTTGCCCCCTCACCCCAGCCCTCTCCCGCGAGGGGAGAGGGAGTGATGAACCTCAGTTGAAGAAGGTGTGGATGGTCGCGTCCAGCGTGTCGCGGATGTCGGCGTCGTCGGTGATCGGGCTGACCATCGCCATGCGGCAGGCGGTGCGCGGCTCGACGCCTTTGGCGATCATCTTGCCGGCGTACACGCACAGGCGGGTGGAGATGCCTTCGTCCAGGCCGTGGCCCTTCAGGTTGCGCGCGCGCTGGGCGATCTGCACCAACTTCTCGGCCGTGGCGGCATCCACGCCGGCCTCTTTGGCGATGACCTTGGCCTCCACCTCGGCCCCCGGGTAGTCGAAGTCCAGGCCGGCAAAACGCTGCTTGGTCGACTGCTTCAGATCCTTCATCAGGTTCTGGTAGCCGGGGTTGTAGGAGATCACCAGCTGGAAGTCCGGGTGGGCCTCGATCAGCTCGCCCTTCTTGTCCAGCGGCAGGGTGCGGCGGTGGTCGGTCAGCGGGTGGATGACCACGGTGGTGTCCTGGCGGGCCTCGACGATCTCATCCAGGTAGCAGATGGCGCCCAGGCGCGCGGCGATGGTCAGGGGGCCGTCCTGCCAGCGGGTGCCGTCCTTGTCGAGCAGCCAGCGGCCGACCAGGTCGGCGGCGGTCATGTCTTCGTTACAGGCCACGGTGATCAGCGGCTTGCCCAGGCGGAAGGCCATGTGCTCGACGAAACGAGACTTGCCGCAGCCGGTCGGGCCCTTGAGCATGACCGGCAGACGGTTCTCGTAGGCGGCCTCGTAGAGCGCGATCTCGTCGGCCTGCGGCTCGTAGTACGGCTCTTTGGTCACGCGGTATTGGGCGAGCGGATCAAGCATGGTCGTCTCCTCCTGCAAGGGATGCTTAAGTGTCATTCACATCATCGACGTCGACGGTGGTCGGCGTTGGGATGCGATGTCGATTGCGGTCGTCCGCAGTCGGCATCACACCTGAAAAAAAGCCCCGGCCAGAGGACTGTCCGGGGCATCGGGCTGCCCTCCTGGAGGAGGGCGCATCACCAAGGGACAGTTACTTGGTGTTGCCGCGGTAGATCACCATGGACGCGCCCTGGGACTGCTTGAAGTTGTCATAGCCGATCAGGCGGACATGGTTGCCCGGGTTGGCTTCATGGCAGGCCTTGGCCTCGGCCAGGATGCGGTCGACGTCGGTCTCGCCGAACATCGGCAGCTTCCACATGTACCAGTAGTTGGCCATGGCGTGCTCGGGCTCGGTGTGCTCGATCGCCGGGTTCCAACCCTTGGAGACGATGTACTCGACCTGCTTGCGGATGTCCGCATCGCTCATGGCCGGCAGGTAGGAGAAGGTCTCGAACTTGCGGCTGGCCGGATCAGACAGACGGCTCTTGTAATCTTGAACTTGGCTCATTTTGTCACCTCAGTGTTCAGGTTCATGAGGGCGGGCCACGGGCCCGCCCGGGCCATTACTTGTGGGCTACGTCCAGCTTGTCGACGGTATCGAACTCGAAGCGGATCTCTTTCCAGGTTTCGAGTGCGATGGCCAGCTCCGGAGAGTGCTTGGCCGCTTCGCGCAGGACGTTGCCGCCGTCTTTCTCCAGCTGCACGCCTTCGTTGCGTGCCTTGACGCAGGCCTCGAGGGCGACGCGGTTGGCACAGGCGCCGGCCGCGTTGCCCCACGGGTGGCCCAGGGTGCCGCCGCCGAACTGCAGTACGGAGTCGTCACCGAAGATGGAGACCAGCGCCGGCATGTGCCAGACGTGGATACCGCCGGAGGCGACCGGGATCATGCCCGCCATGTAGGCGAAGTCCTGATCGAAGAAGATGCCGCGCGAGCGGTCTTCTTTCACGTACTCCTCGCGCATGATGTCGATCCAGCCGAGGGTCGCGGTGCGGTCGCCTTCCAGCTTGCCTACGACGGTACCGGAGTGCAGGTGGTCACCACCCATCAGGCGCATGATCTTGGACAGCACACGGAAGTGGATGCCGTGGTGCGGGTTGCGGTCGATCACGCCGTGCATTGCGCGGTGAACGTGCAGCAGCAGGCCGTTCTGCTTACACCACTTGGACAGGGCGGTGGTGGCACCGAAGCCCATGGTGATGTAGTCGATCATGATGATCGGGGTGCCGAGGGACTTGGCGTACTCGGCACGACGGAACATCTCGTCGGAGGTCGGCGCGGTGACGTTCAGGTAGTGACCCTTGCGCTCGCCGGTCTCGGCCTCGGCCTTCTCGATGGCTTCCTGGCAGAAGTCGAAACGCTGCTTCCAGTGCATGAACGGCTGGCTGTTGACGTTCTCGTCGTCCTTGGTGAAGTCCAGACCGCCACGCAGGGCTTCATAGACGGCACGGCCGTAGTTCTTGCCCGACAGGCCCAGCTTCGGCTTGATGGTGCAGCCGAGCAGCGGACGACCGTACTTGTTCATGATGTCGCGCTCGACCTGAATGCCGTGCGGGGGGCCGTCACAGGTGGTCAGGTAGGCGACCGGGAAGCGTACGTCTTCCAGGCGGATGGCGCGCAGGGCCTTGAAGCCGAACACGTTGCCCACCAGCGAGGTGAACACGTTCACGACGGAACCCGGCTCGAACAGGTCGATCGGATAGGCGATGAAGGCGTAGAACTCGGTGTCGGAACCCGGTACGTCCTCGATCTTGTAGGCGCGGCCCTTGTAGTAGTCGAGGTCGGTCAGAAGGTCGGTCCACACCGTGGTCCAGGTGCCGGTCGAGGACTCGGCGGCAACGGCTGCGGCCACCTCTTCGCGGTCGATACCCGGCTGCGGGGTGACCTTGAAGCACGCGAGCAGGTCGGTGTCTTTCGGGGTGTAGTTCGGTTCCCAGTAGGTGGCGCGGTATTCTTTTACGCCAGCCTGATACGTCTTCGCCATGAACAGTCCTCCTGTCGGATGGAAGGCATACGGATACTTGGTGGTGCCCGCCGCGGACTTCGATGCAACATCAAAGGCGCGGAGTACTTTGTTCTAGCACATGACCTTGAAGGTTGCGTGCTGGAACTGGGGTGCATCTTCCGTCATGATGATCAATCAGAGAACTCAATAATTCTGATTGGATCTATAAGACTGGGTTTATGGTGAACGCATGAAGAATCTCACCTTCCGCCAGCTCAAGGTTTTCGAGACCGTGGCCCGGCACCTCAACTACACCAAGGCCGCGCAGGAGCTGCACCTCACCCAGCCCGCCGTGTCCATGCAGGTCAAGCAGCTGGAGGACGTGGTGGGGCTGCCCCTGTTCGAGCAGATGGGGCGCAAGACTTTCCTGACCGACGCTGGGCACGAGCTGTACCGCTACAGCCGGGCCATCTCGGCCATGTTCGCCGAGATGGACGACGTGTTCGGGGCCCTGAAGGGAATGGAGCGCGGGGCGCTGTCGGTTTCGGTGGCGACCACGGCGGGCTACTTCGCCGCCCGCCTGCTGGCGGAGTTCGCGCGCACCTATCCCCAGATCCAGGTCAGCCTGGACGTGACCAACCGCGAGGCCTTGCTCGGCCAGCTGGAGCGCAACGAGTGTGACCTGGTGATCATGGGGCGTCCGCCAGCGGAGATGGAGCTGGAGGCTGAGCCGTTCATGGACAACCCGCTGGTGGTGCTGGCGCCGGCCAACCACCCGCTGGCGGGACGGACGGCCATCCCCCTGGCGGAGGTGGCGAAGGAGAATTTCGTGGTGCGCGAGGAGGGCTCGGGAACGCGCAGCGCGATCGAGCGCTTCTTTGCCGCCCACAAGGTGCAGCCGACCACGGTGATGGAGCTGGGAAGCAACGAGGCGATCAAGCAGGCGGTGATCGCCGGGCTGGGGCTTGGGATCGCGTCGATGCATACCCTGGAGCTGGAGCTCGAGACCGGCCGGCTGGTGGTGCTGGATGTGGAGGGCTTCCCCATCGTGCGCCACTGGTACGTGGTGCACCGCAAGGGCAAGCGCCTCTCGCCCGCGGCCCAGGCGTTCCGCGCCTATGTGCTGCAGGAGGGGGCCAAGCTTGCCCCCGGCCTCACTTCGTCAGGGCGATGAACAGCGCCGGGAGTTTTTCGGGCAGCCGTTCGACGTGGTCGATGACCGTGTAGTGGCGGCCGAAGATGTCGGAAACGTACTCATCCGCCTTCGGATCGAGGCTGATGCAATAGGTGAAGATGCCCTCGCGGTCGAGTTCGTTGACCGCCTGGTGGGCGTCCTCGATCAGGGCGCGTTCATCCAGCACGTCGATGTCGGCAGGCTGGCCGTCGGTCAGTACCAGCAGCAGCTTCTTGTCGGCGCGGCGCTTGCCGAGGTAGTGCCCGGCGTGGCGCAGGGCGGCGCCCATGCGGGTGGAAAAGCCCGCCTCCATCGCGGCCAGGCGGCCCTTCACCTCGTCGTTCCACGGCTCCGAGAAGCCCTTGATGTGCTGGTAGCGCACGTCGTGGCGGGTATTGGAGTGGAAGCCGGCGATGGCGAGCGGGTCGCCCAGGCGGTCGATTGCCCAGGCCAGCAGGGACACGGCCTCCTGTGACAGCTCCAGGATGGTCTGTTCCGAGCCTTTGACCTTCTCGTTCAACGACTCCGACAGGTCCAGCAGCAGGGTCACGGCGATGTCGCGCCCGGCGGTGCGATGGCTCATGTTGATCCGTGGGTCGGGCTGGGCGCCGCCCTTGAAGTCGATCAGCGAGCGGATGGCGACGTCCAGGTCGAGCTCGCTGCCTTCCTCCTGGAAGCGGATGCGTACCTTATCCTGCGGCTTGAGCAGGTCGAGGATGCGCGCAAGGCGCTTGGCGGTGCCGGCATGCTTGTCGAGCAGGGTGTCGATGGCGGACGCCTGGCCTTGCGGGTGCAGGGCCTCGTACAGGCTGACCCAGTCGGGGCGGAAGCTCTGGCTGTGATAGTCCCACTCCGGGTAGTGGCGAGGCGGCAGGCCCTTGAGTTCCTCGTCGGGCTCCAGTGTACGCCTCTCGTCGAACGCCTCTTCCTCGTCGCCTTCCTCGATGAAGCGCCACAGATGGCGGTTGTCGTCGCGGTAGTCGACCTCGGTGTCGTCAAAATGGACGTTGGCGAACTGGTCGCTCTGGCGGCGGGTGCGGGCGACGTACTCGATGGCCAGGCGCGCCACTTCGTTCGTGCTGGCCTCGCCGTCTTGCATCAGGGCGTGGAAGCGCTGGACGAAGTCGTTCAGGACCGGATTCCGGTAGCCGTGCTGCGGGTCGAGGATGGCGCGCGAGAGCAGGGCCAGACGGTGGCGCAGGCAGGCCGTGGTTGCTTCGTCGCAGGCCCCCTCGTCAGGCTTGGGGTGCAGGGCGAGAATGAGGCAGCGCAGGCCGGGGTATTCGCGCATGACGAGGGTGTCGATGCGGCAGTCTTCGAGGAATTCGACCGCCATGCGCTGGAACGGACTCCAGTTGTCGGCGATCTGCGGTGAACTCCAGCGGCGGTGCCCGACCATGTGGGCGAGGATGGCGCGGTAGCGGTCCAGCCCGGAGATCACCCGCCCATCGGCAAGCACCCGATCGTCCAGGACGTCCGGCAGGCGGATGCCGAGCTTGTCGAAGTACGGTACGGGTTTCCGCAGTTCATGGAAGGCGGTGGAGTAGGGCACCAGAGGGTCGCCATCCCGCCACAGGCCGCGCAGGTAGAGGTCGAGCTTGCGCTCCACGTCCGCGAGCAGGGTGCCGTGCCGCTCGCGCTGCATGACCGCGCGGCTGTCGGCGGATTGCAGGCTGAAATAGTCCTTCTGGCGCTCGGGATGGTCGTGGTAGTTGCGGATGCCGTAGTCCACCCAGTTGCGCAGGCCGCCGATGGAGAGCAGTTGCAGCAGGACGGGGGCCTTGTCCAGGAAGTCTGGCAGACCGGGGCTCGGATGGGTGGTGTGGTGGCCGTGGATGGAGCCGGTGGTGCGCTCGGCAAGGTCGCGCACGATGTCGAGGTAGTGTTCGAACTGTTCCGGGGCATGCAGGCGGCGGGCCACCGCGGCGAGGGTTTGCAGGAAGGGGGCGATGGCGCGGCCGTTGGGTGAGCGTTGCAGCCTGTGCACCAGAGCCATCACCGCGGGCAGCTCATCCTCGCCGACGGAGCGGGCGGTAGCGGGCCATTCCTCCAGCAGGGCGAGCATCGGCTCCGCGCCGCGGCCGAGCTTGCCGAGCAGGCGGGCGGCGTCGATCCACGCCATGAGGCCGTCGGGGGTCAGCGTCGCCCGGGCCTCGGCCAGGCAGTCCTCGAACACGGCCTGAACCTGCTCAAAGCGGGTGTCGAGACGGTCCCACAGGGCTTGGGCTTGTTCAGCGGTGATGGTGGTCATGCGGCGGTTTCCCCCTCCCCCGCGAGGGGGGCGGAGCGTCAAGTCTTCAGGCAAACGTCGCGTCGATGGCGTGCTCGAGCGTGTCGCGGATGTCCGCATCGTCGGTGATCGGCTGCACCAGGGCCATGCGGCAGGCATCATGCGGTGGCACGCCGTCCTTGATCAGGGTGGCCGCGTACACCAGGAGGCGGGTGGAGATCCCCTCGTCCAGACCGTGGCCCTTGAGGTTGCGCGCGGTCACGCCGAGCTTCACCAGTTTCGCCGCGGTGGTTTCGTCCAGGCCGGTTTCCTTGGCGAGGATGGTCGTTTCCAGTTCGGGTTGCGGGTAGTCGAACTCGAACCCGGCGAAGCGCTGCTTGGTGGACTGCTTGAGGTCCTTCATCAGGCTCTGGTAGCCGGGGTTGTAGGAAATGACCAGCTGGAAGTCCGGGTGGGCCTCGACCAGCTCGCCCTTCTTGTCCAGCGGCAGGGTGCGGCGGTGGTCGGTCAGCGGGTGGATGACCACGGTGGTGTCCTGGCGGGCCTCGACGATCTCGTCCAGATAGCAGATGGCGCCGATGCGCGCGGCGAGGGTCAGCGGGCCGTCCTGCCAGCGGGTGCCGTTGGACTCGAGCAGGTAGCGGCCGACCAGGTCCGAGGCGGTCATGTCCTCGTTGCAGGCCACGGTGATCAAGGGCTTGCCGAGCCTCCAGGCCATGTATTCGACGAAGCGTGACTTCCCGCAGCCGGTCGGACCTTTGACCATCACCGGCAGGCGGTTGCGGTAGGCGGCTTCAAACAGCTCCACCTCGTTGCGCTGGGGCTGGTAGAACGGCTCTTTTTTCACCAGGTACTGTGCTTTGTCGATCATGGTCGTGCTCTTGAGGGGCAGGCTTGGCGATGAGCACGGGCGGGTGCGCATCGCCAAGCAGGCCGAAAAAATACCCCCGCGGGGCGGGGGTAGGTGCTTAGGGGCTTAGCCGGCCATCACTTGTGGACGCCGAGCTTCTCGCGCCAGCCCGGATAGAGCTTGTCGGCGTCGTGCGGGAAGGATTCGAACGCACGGGCGAACTCGCGGTGCTCCTTGGCCCATTCGATCGGATCCGCGCCGGCCTTCCAGCACTCGTAGGCCTGGCGCAGGGACTTGGCGCCTGCGGCCGGGGAGTCGATGTGGCCGTAGGAGCCGCCACCGGCGGTGTTGATCACGTTGCCGTGGCCGAGGTTCTCGAAGAACGCCGGCAGACGCAGGGCGTTCATGCCGCCGGAGATGATCGGGGTGGTCGGCTTCATGCCGTACCACTCCTGGTGGAAGTACGGACCGGTGTAGCTGTCACGCTCGATGATGTAGGCGATGTCGCGGTCGCTCTTGTCGCCTTCCATCTTGCCGAAGCCCATGGTGCCGACGTGGATGCCGGAGGCGCCCTGCAGGCGGGCCATCTTGGCCAGCACATAGGCGGTGTAGCCACGCTTGGAGGACGGGGAGGTCACGGCGCCGTGACCGGCACGGTGGTAGTGCAGGTACTGCTTCGGATACTGGCGACGGGCGGTGGTGATCATGCCCGGGCCGCCGACGTAACCGTCAACCAGGAAGGCGACCTTGTCCGCGTCCGGACCGAAGGTTTCGAGGATGAAGTCCGCGCGGGCGCACATCTCGTAGTGGTCGTCGGCGGTGATGTTGGCGGAGAACAGCTTGGCCTCGCCGGTTTCGTCCATGGCGCGCTTCATCGCGTCGTAGACCAGCGGGATGGTCTTCTTCATCGGGGAGAAGACCTGGTTGCCCTGCGGCTCGTCGTTCTTGATGAAGTCACCGCCCAGCCAGAACTCGTAGGCGGCCTTGGCGAACGGCTCCGGACGCAGGCCCAGCTTCGGCTTGATGATGGTGCCGGAGATGTAGCCGCCGTCCTTGACCGGACGGCCGAGGATGCGCCACAGGTCGGAGATGTCGGTGGCCGGACCGTCCATCAGTTCGATCACGCGGCGGGGAACGTAGAAGTCCACCATCTTCAGGGCTTCGACGTCGCCCATGCCCTGGTTGTTGCCGATGGCAAGAGTCAGGAAGGAGACGATCATCATGCGGCCGTCGATCACGTTGCGATCGAACAGGTCCAGCGGGTAGGCGATCTTGACCAGGCCGGTGGATTCGTTGATCTCGTACACCAGGGCATCAACGCCGCGGGTGAAGTCGTCGGTGGTGGAGACTTCGACGTTGGTGCCGGTGGAGGACTCGGCGGCGACGTGCGCGGCGCACTCCAGGAAGCCGTGACCGGCGCCCGGGATCATGTGGTAGGCGACGAGGATATGCTTGCCGCCGGCGATCAGGTCTTCTTCGCGAAGGCTCAGATCGGCGTAGCGGTTGGACTGGTCAAGGGCCATGCTGCTCTCCAGATCGGATGTGTTGATGCGGGAATAAAAAACCGAAACCCCTAGAGGTTTTGCGGACTATACCGGGCTCAACACATAAGAGATATTCGGATATCCTGATAAAAACCATCAGGTGTCCTTATGCTTCACATCACCCTGCGCCAGCTCCAGGTCTTCGATGCGGTGGCGCGGCATCTCAGTTTCTCGCGTGCCTCGGGCGAACTGCACCTGTCGCAGCCGGCGGTCTCCATGCAGGTCAAGCAACTGGAGGAGGCGCTCGGCCTGCCCGTGTTCGAGCAGATCGGCAAGAAAATCTTTCTCACTGACGCGGGGCGCGAGGTGCAGCGCGTGAGCCAGGCAATCGAGCAGCAGCTGCTCGACCTCGAGAACACCCTGGCGGACTTGCGGGGGGTGAGGGGGGGCTCGCTCACGGTGGGGGTGGTCAGCACGGCGCACTATTTCGCGACCCGGCTGATGGCCCAGTTCCGCCAGCAGCGCCCGGATGTGCGCCTGACCCTCAACGTGGTCAACCGTGAGACCCTGCTCAACCAGCTGGCGGCGAACGAGACGGATCTCGCCATCATGGGGCAACCGCCCTTGGGGCGCGACCTGGAGGCCCAGGCCTTCATGCTCAACCCCCTCGTGGTCATTGCCCCGCCGCATCATCCGCTGGCCGGGGAGAGGGGCATCCCTTTCCGCCGCCTGGCGGAGGAGCCGATGCTGGCGCGCGAGGTCGGTTCGGGGACGCGCAATGCGATGGAGGGGCTGTTCCACGAGCATGGATTGACGCTCCAGCCGGCCATGGAGATGAACAAGAACGAGGCGATCAAACAGGCGGTGGAGGTGGGGCTGGGGCTTGGGGTGGTTTCCTTGCACACGGTGGAGCGCGAGCTTGCAGCCGGGCGCATCATCACCCTGGATGTGGAGGGCTTCCCCATCCTGCGTCATTGGTTCCTGGTCCATCGCCAGGGCAAGCGCCTGTCGCCGGCGGCGCAGGCGTTCCGGGACTATGTGCTGGAGGAGGGAGCGCGCAAGGGCGCGGTCGACCTGTAGGAGCGACGCCCTCGTCGCGAATTGGGGGCCGAATGTCGCGACGATGTGCCGCGGCTTATGTCAGCGCCAGCAGTTCGGCCAGACGGGCGTCGCGCTCCGCTTCGTTGCGTGCCACCAGGGTGGCGTGGCCGACCTTGCGGCCGGGGCGCGGCGCCTTGCCATAGCCGTGGAAGTGCACATCGGGCAGGGCCAGGGCACGTTCGATCGGCGGCAATTCACCGATGAAGTTGAGCATGGCCGCGGCGCCGCGCAGGGCGGTGCTGCCGAGCGGCAGGCCGAGGATGGCGCGCAGGTGGTTCTCGAACTGACTTACGGCCGCACCCTCGATGGTCCAGTGGCCGGTGTTGTGCACGCGCGGGGCGATCTCGTTGGCGATCAGACCTTGGTCGGTGACGAAGAACTCGAAACCCATCGTGCCGACGTAGTCCAGCGTCTCCAGCACCTTCCGTGCATGCGCCTCGGCTTCGGCCTGCAGGGGATCATGGGCGCGGCTGAGAGAGAGCTTGAGGATGCCGCGCTCGTGGGTGTTCTCGGACAGCGGGTAGAAGGCCAGTTCGCCGGTGCGCGAGCGCACCGCAATGATCGACACCTCGCGGCGGAAGGCGATGAAGCCTTCCAGGATCAGAGGCGCGGAGCCGAGCGCAGACCAGGCCCTCTCGATGTCCTCGGGGGTGCGCAGCACCGCCTGGCCCTTGCCGTCGTAGCCCAGGCGGCGGGTCTTGAGCACGGCGGGTAGTCCAATCTCGGCCACCGCCGCGCGCAGGCCCTCGAGGCTGTCCACCGCGCGCCAGGGCGGGGTGGGGATGCCGAGGGTGCCGAACAGAGTCTTCTCGTTGACCCGGTCCTGCGCCACCTCCAGTGCCCGCGGGCCGGGGAAGAGCAGGCCGCGCTCCTGCACGAAGCGGGCGGCGGCGACCGGGATGTTCTCGAATTCCAGGGTGATGACGTCGGTCTCGCTGACCAGGCGCTCCAGCGCCATCAGCTCATCGTAATCGGCCACGATCTGCTCGCCGACCAGTCGGGCGCAGGCCTCGGGGGAGGGGTCGAGAAACACGAATTCCAGGCCAAGTGGGATGCCGGCCAGGGCGAGCATGCGCCCGAGCTGGCCGCCGCCAATGATGCCGATGCGGGTGGCGCTGGGATGGGACATGTCAGTCTCGCGGATCGGGGTGGTCCAGCACGCTCGTGGTCTGCTCGGCGCGGAAGGCCGTAAGGCGCTCGCGCAGCTCAGGGCGGGTGTTGGCAAGGATGGCGGTGGCCAGCAGGGCGGCGTTCTTCGCCCCGGCCTGGCCGATGGCCAGGGTGCCGACCGGAATGCCGCCCGGCATCTGCACGATGGAGAGCAGGGAATCCATGCCGTTCAGCGCCTTGGATTGCACCGGCACACCGAGCACCGGCACCACCGTCTTGGCCGCGACCATGCCCGGCAGGTGGGCCGCCCCGCCGGCGCCGGCGATGATGACCTCCAGCCCGCGCCCGGCGGCGCTGGCGGCGTACTCCATCAACAGGTCAGGGGTGCGGTGCGCGGACACGACGCGCGTCTCATGCGGTATCCCGAAGGCCTCGAGGGTCTCAACGGCGTGGCGCATGGTCTCCCAGTCGGACTTGGAGCCCATGATCACCCCAACCAGTGGCTGGACAGCAGACATGTCAGCTTCCCGAAAAAGAAAAACGCGCAGATTATCACCTGCGCGTTTCAGCTCAAGGTTTTATTGCTCAGCCTCAGCCCACGAACGGGATGACCTGCATCGTCTTGCCCACCGCCATCAGGTAGACGAACACCGCGATGGCGGCGACGAAGGCCCCGGCGCGGATGGCCTTCGTTCTGCCGCGCTTGAGGGCGAGGGTGCCGAGCACGATATAGGCGATGAGGCCGATGATCTTCACCGTCAGAAAGGCCGGGTGTGCGCCATGGGACCAGAACATGACCCAGGCGGCCCACAGGGCGGTGACCAGCAGCAGGGTGTCGATGACATGCGGGGCGATCTTCACCCAGCGCGCGTGCAACATGGGGCAGCCGCGCAGCATCCAGTAGCCGCGGGTGATAAACCCGACCAGCGAGAGGATGACGAACAGGCCATGCAGGTGAATGATCGCCGTGACGCTCATGCCATTATTCCGGGACGCAGATCTCGCCGCGCATCATCGCACGGATGGTGTTGACGATCAGCACCACGATCAGCAGGGTCAGCAAGGTCAGCAGCAGCGGGGCGAGTGAGGCAAAGAAGGCGCCGCCGACCTTTTCCAGCATGATCATGGTGGCGATGGTGATGGCGGCCATCGGGAAGGAGTAGGCCCACCAGGGCAGGGCGAACTTCACCTTGGCAAATTCCCTGATCTGGAAGAACAGCAGCAAGGTGGTGAACAGGGCGATGTAGTAGAGCACCCGTCCGGCATCATCCAGCATCCCGCCGTGCAGCTTGATCCAGGAGATAAAGCCGACCGCCGGCGGGGCGATCAGGATGAACAGGGTCGGCAGCAGCTTGGCCGGCATGGGGTTGTGGAAGAAGAACCGGTTCATCAGGATGGTCAACAGCACGATCCAGAACACCAGGCCGATGCTGAAGAAGAACCAGGATACTTCCGGGAACCCCAGCTGGACGCCGGCCACCGGCACCAGGATGTTACCGACGATGGGGATGAACCAGGCCGGGTTGCTATGCTGGATCTGGAACTTTTCGTGGTGGATCCAGGCGGACAGGATGATCAAGGTGAACAGAAGCTGCACCGCGCTGCCGATGCCCCACAACCAGAGCGCAACCCCGGAGGCATACTCGAGGCTGGCGATGGAGAGCAGGATCAGGCCGATCGACATGGCCGGGAAGAAGCTCAGGCGGATCGGGTGGTTGAACTCCTCGGCTACGTGGCCGCGATGGCGCAGGAACTTGGTCAGGTAGGTCAGGCCGATGCCGGCATAGGCGAGCGCGGTGAGCGCCAGCAGGGCGAAACTTGGCTTGAAGGACCAGGCCCAGAGGTGCTCGGCCTTCTCGACGGCGATGGTCAGGCCAGCCAGGCCCATCACGATGGCGAAGAAGGAGACCGGGAAGTGTTCGAGGCGGCCGTGCGCGGTGGCGGGGGTATCCATGGAACATGCTCCAGTGTTGAACTCGGGTATTGATAATGTAGCAGGCCCTGGCTCTGCAATAAAACTCATCTATGCGTGTATATGAATCTTCCTGATGGTCTGCTGCCCGCGAGTCTGCTCTGGCTCTTCAATCTCGCCCTGCTGCTCCTGCTCGGCGTGGCGGCCTGGCGCGCCCCATGGCGCCTGTTCCTGGCCGTGGGCAGCCGCCAGCACCTGTTCCTCGCGGCCTGCCTCCTGCTCGTCCTGCTGTGGGGCATGCGGGCCGAGGTGGGGCCGGGGCTGTCCATCCACTTCCTCGGCATGGCGGCCTTCAGCCTGATGTTCGGCTGGCCGCTGGCCCTGCTTGGTGGGGCGATCGTCATGGCGGGCTACACCTTCCTCGGTCAGGCCGGCTGGACGGCGTTTGGGGTCAACACCCTGATCACTGCGGCCATCCCGGCACTGGTTGCGCATGCCGCGCTAGTCTTCTCGCGCCGCCACATGGCGCCGAACTTCTTCGTCTACATCTTCATCCCGGGCTTCTTCGGCGCGGCGCTGGGGGTGCTCGTCAGTGTGCTGCTCGGGGCCGCGTTGCTGGTGCTGGCTGGCGTCTATGACGCGGTGCACCTCTGGCATGACTATCTGCCCTATCTGCCGCTGGTGATGTTGCCGGAGGCCGTGCTCAACGGGATGATCCTCACCGCGCTGGTGGTCATCAAGCCGGACTGGGTGGCCACGTTTGATGATGAAATTTATATACGCAACAGATAAATTGATGGTTATGTTGCGCCATTCCTACTATGGAGCGCGAGGGGTGTGCGGTAACATTCGCGTCAACTTGGCGCTGACCCGTCACTGAACTGTCGGGGGGTGCACGTGTCCAAGTCCATGCATTCACCCACAGGAGAATCTCGATGAAGACTGTTGTAGCCCTGACCGCTGCTGTAGCCCTGATGAGCGGCGCTGCTTTCGCCGCTGGCGATGCCGCCGCTGGCAAGGCCAAGTTCGCCTCCAGCTGTGCCAGCTGCCACGGCATGAACGGCGAAGGCGCCGGCATTTTCCCGAAGCTGGCCGGCAAGACCGCTGACGACGCCGCTGCCAAGCTGACCGCCTACAAGGCCGGCAAGCAGGTGGGTCCGAACACCGCCATGATGGCCCCGATGGCTGCCGGTCTGTCCGACGCCGACATCGCCAACCTGGCGGCTCACATCGCCACCCTGAAGTAAGCCCTCAGCGTCGCAAGACGCGATCCGGTTTACCGTACCAAGCCGCGCCCTGTGCGCGGCTTTTGTTTACGCGTTTTTCGCAGCGGCGCAAAAAAACCTCCCCGGAGGGGAGGTCATCCTGACTCAGGTGCGCTTAGCCGATCTTGCGCACGCCATCGCGGGTGGCGAGGATCAGCACATCGGCGGGGCGGAGGGCGAAGAGCCCGACGGTGACGATGCCGGGGATGTTGTTCAGCTCATCCTCGAGCTTGGCCGGCTGCATGATCTCGAGGTTGTGCACGTCGAGGATCTGGTTGCCGTTGTCGGTGACGAAACCGTCGCGGTAGACCGGGTTGCCGCCGCGCTTGACCAGTTCGCGGGCGATCATGCTGCGCGCCATCGGGATCACCTCGATCGGCAGCGGGAACTTGCCCAGCACCGGCACCAGTTTGCTCTCATCGGCGATGCAGACGAAGGTCTTGGCCATGTGGGCGATGATCTTCTCGCGGGTCAGCGCGCCGCCGCCGCCCTTGATCAGCTGCAGGTGCTCGTTGGCCTCATCGGCGCCGTCGACGTAGACGGGGATGTCGTCCACTTCGTTCAGGTCGAACACCTGGATGCCGTGCTTGCGCAGGCGCTCGGTGGAGGCGTTGGAGCTGGAGACCGCGCCTTCGATCTTGTGCTTGATGGTGGCCAGGCCGTCGATGAAGTGGTTGACGGTGGAACCGGTGCCGACACCGACGATGGTGCCGGGCTTGATGTATTCGAGAGCGGCCAGCGCGGCCTGGCGCTTCAGTTCGTCTTGGTTCATGGGGGTCTCCTCGGATGCAAACCTTCCAAGAGTACCCGAAAACGGGTTGATGGAGGAGCGGCCCCGCCAGGGTTCGCAGGGCAATTGCATGAACCTATTTCATCGGTCTGGACGCTCGCGTAGGAGCGGCGCCCTCGCCGCGATAGGGCAACCCTGAACGGGCTATCGGCCCGAGGGCGGGCCTCCTACAGCCAACGAGAGCAAGGATGGCTCCCTTAGCACGCTGGATTTTCACCTTGTGCGATCGCTCCACGCCCTCATGCGATTGCCCTGCCAGGGTTCGCAGAGGGGCCTCTCATTCCTCACATTAAGCCAGGAATAGGTTGTAGGCTGGATTGTCGCTCTCGTCCCAGTAGGGGTAGCCCAAGGCCTCAAGGAACTGCTCGAACGGGTGGCGCTCCTCTGCGGGAACCTGGATGCCCACCAGCACCCGGCCGTAGTCGGCGCCGTGGTTGCGGTAGTGGAACAGGCTGATGTTCCACCGGGCGCCCATGCGGGTGAGGAAGTGGAGCAGGGCGCCGGGGCGCTCGGGGAATTCGAAACGGTAGAGAATCTCGTGTTCCACGCGCGGGCCGTGGCCGCCGACCATGTGGCGCACGTGCAGCTTGGCCATCTCGTTGCCGGTCATGTCGAGCACCGGGTAGCCGCGCTCGCGCAGCAGGGTGATGAGGGCCTCCTTCTCCGCCGCACCACCGTCGAGTTGGATGCCGACGAAGATGTGGGCGTCGCGCGCATCATTGAAACGATAGTTGAACTCGGTGATGGCACGCCGGCCGAGGGTCTCGCAGAAGGCGCGGAAGCTGCCGGGGCGCTCGGGGATGGTGACCGCGAACAGGGCCTCGCGCTGCTCGCCGAGTTCCGCCCGCTCGGCAATGTGGCGCAGGCGGTCGAAGTTCATGTTGGCGCCGGAGTTGATGGCGATGAGAGGGGCCCGTTCCATGCGATTGGCCCGGGGGGTACGGCTCACATAGCGCTTGAGGCCCGCGATGGCGAGCGCCCCGGCCGGCTCGGCGATGGCCCGGGTGTCGTCGAAGATGTCCTTGATCGCGGCGCTGATCTCGTCCGTGCTGACCAGGATCACCTCGTCCACGCACTCGCGCGCGATGCGGAAGGTCTCCTCGCCGGCCTGCCGCACGGCCACGCCGTCGGCGAACAGGCCGACCTGCGGCAGCACCACGCGCGCGTCCGCGGCCAGGGCCGCGTGCATGCAGGCCGCGTCCTCCGGCTCGACACCGATGATGCGGGTGGCCGGGCGCAGGTGCTTGAGGTAGGCGGCGACCCCGGCGATCAGACCGCCACCGCCGACCGGCACGAACACCGCCTCGATCGGGTCCGGGTGCTGGCGCAGGATCTCCATGCCGATAGTGCCCTGCCCGGCGATCACCTCGGGGTCGTCGTAGGGGTGGATGAAGGTCAGCCCCTCCTGCTTGGCGAGGCTGCGGGCGTGGGCATAGGCCTCGTCATAGGCATCGCCGTGCAACACCACCTCGCCACCGCGCCGGCGCACGGCATTGACCTTGATCGCCGGGGTGGTGGCGGGCATGACGATCACCGCCCTCAGGCCCAGGCGCTCGGCGGCGAGGGCCACGCCCTGGGCGTGGTTGCCCGCGCTGGCGGCGATCACCCCTGCCCCGAGTTCGCCGCGGGTGTGCAGGTGGTGGATCTTGTTGTAGGCCCCGCGCAGCTTGAACGAGAACACCGGCTGCAGGTCCTCGCGCTTGAGCAGCACCGGCTTACCCAGGCGCGTGGAGAGCAGCGGCATGGCATCGAGCGGGCTCTCGATCGCCACGTCGTAGACGCGGGCGGTGAGGATGCGCTCGAGGTAGTCGCGGGTGAGGCTCATGCGCGCGGGGTGTCTTCCAGCGCCAGGATGAGCCGCCAGTGCGCCTCGCTCACCGGCATGACCGACAGGCGGTTGCCCTTGCGCACCAGCGGCATGTCGGCCAGAGCCTCGATGCCCTTCAGCTCGGTCAGGGGGATGATGCGTTTGAGGTGGCGTACATAGCGCACATCCACCATGTCCCAGCGCGGCTTGTCGGGCGTGCTGGCCGGGTCGTAATACTTGCCGTCCGGGTTCCAGGCGGTGTGGTCCGGATAGGCCTCGCGCGCCACCTCGGCGATGCCGACGATGCCGGGGGTGGCGGTGTTGGAGTGGTAGAAGAAGACCTGATCGCCGATCTTCATCTGGCGCATGAAGTTGCGCGCCTGGTAGTTGCGCACGCCATCCCAGGGCTCGGTCTGGTTGGGGCGGGCGGCGAGATCGTCGATACCGAACACGTCAGGCTCGGATTTCATCAGCCAATAGGCCATGGGTCGGTTCCGTCAAAAGCGATCGAACAAGCGTACCCCGTCCTCGGTGACGATGCCATCCAGCGGTACATCCCAGCGCTCGACCGGCAGGGGCGGGCAGCGCTGCAGGCCGAAGGCCACCCCGATCAGCAGGGGCTTGCGCCAGCGGCGGCGGGCGTGGCGGAAGGCGAGGGTGCGGTCGTAGAAGCCGCCACCCATCCCTAAGCGGTTGCCGGCATCGTCGAAGCCGACCAGGGGCATGAGGATGAGATCGAGCTCGCGCGCGCTCAGCAGGTCGCTGGGTCGGTGGCGGGGCTCGGGGATGCGGAAGCGGTTCGGGCGCAGCGGATGGCCGATCTGCCAAGGCGCGAAGCGCAGGCGCGAGCCTTGGGCAAGAATGGGCAGGTAGAGGCACTGGCGGGGGTGGGTGAGCGACGCCAGCGGGCGCAGATCGACCTCGCCGTCGGCCGGCCAAAACAGGGCGATGCGGCGGGCGTGCCGGAAAACGGGGTGCAGGCGCAGGGCCTCGAGCATGGCGGCTTCGAGCCAGGCGCGGTCCAGTCCTTGCAGCGCACGGCGGCTGTGGCGCAGGGTCTGGCGAAGTTCTTTGCGGGAGAGGGGATGCATGGGGAGAGGGTCTTCCAGGGCGCCGCTGTTGGCCGGGTACCTTGAACCGAGCGGTTCAAGTCGGGGAGGGCGGTGAGAGCGTCAGGCTTTCCGCGTGGGGCGGACATGCACACGGCTCTAGGGGCCATCCCCAGGGAGGTGCATTAAGGCTCAAGGGGATTGGGCTACTGGCGCACGCTCCAGAAGACTTAGTTTCAGGTTAGATCAGTCCCGGCCGGTTTGCAACGTTCGAGGGTCTCGCGGATGCGCTGGCCCAGCGCCTGCACTTCCAGCGAGGCCGGCAGGGTGTCGTCCGTCGCCGCCGGGGCGTGGCCGGCGCGCAGTTGCAACAGCTCGTGGGTGATGTTGAGAGCGGCCATGACGGCCACCCGGTCGTTGCCGATGACCTTGCCGGTGTGGCGGATCTCACGCATCTTGCCATCGAGGAAGCGGGCCGAGCGCTCCAGGGCCTCGCGCTCGCTCTCGGGGCAGGCGACGCGGTATTCCTTGTCGAGGATCGTGATGTCGACGGGGATGGAGGGTTCGGTGCTCATGCCTGGCTCTCCAGGGTACGCAGCTGTTCGAGGACGGGGGCAAGACGGGCCTCGGCCTCGCCAAGCAGGGCCTGCAGTCGCATTTTCTCGTCGCGCAGGTGCCGGTTGTCATCCTCCAGCCGCTGGTTGGCGCGCTTGAGGGTTTCACACAGCTCGGCAAGCTGCAGGACACCCTCCTCGAGTCCCTGCCACTCTTCTTGTGTGATGATGCGCTGCATCGTGTTCTCCAACGGCCATGGCGCCGCCCAGATAAAGCAAAAATCTTAGGTTGCGGGTCGAGCTTGTGCAACCGGAGGGGCGCGCGCTGGGCGGCAGTCCCGCGGCAGGTGTGCATGGTAGGATGGGCATACGAGACTCAAGGCGCGCGAGGTGCGGCTCATGGTGGAATTCGATCGGGTGGACGAGGCCCTGGACGATGCGGCGGTGCAGGCCGCCGAGGCGCATGGCGTGCTCGCCGGGATGCTGTGTGCGGCGGGGGCGGCCGAACTTGGGGACTGGTGGTCGGCCATCCGCGAAGACGAGTCGCAGGTCAAGGTGCCTGAACCCGTACGCGAGCTGCATGCCGAGACGGTGGCGAGCCTGGCCGACGTGACCGGCACCTTCGATCTGATGCTCCCGACGGACGAGGCGTCGCTGGAGGAGCGCGCCGAAGCGCTGCACGACTGGTGCCAGGGGTTCCTCTACGGCTATGGTCTGGCCGGGGGGCGCGACCCGGTGAAGTTATTGCCCGATGCCGCCGAGGTCCTGCGCGACATCCACCAGTTCGCCCAGGCGAGCTTCGATCTTGGCGAGGACGCCGAGGAGGATGAGCAGGCCTACAGCGACCTGGTCGAGTACCTGCGCGTGGGGGTGCTGCTGCTGCACGAAACCCTCCATCCCCGTCCCGAGCCTGCGACCGGGGTGAAGGCCGGAGCGGCGGGCGCCTGGCCGCAGGCCGGTTCCCGAACCCTGCACTGACGTTCCGCGAGGGTCTGTCATGTCGATCCATCCCCTCCTCGACAAGAAACACTTCGCCCGCCGTCGCAAGCGCCTGCTGGCGCAGCTGGGGCCGGAGGGCATCGCCATCCTGCCGGCCGCCGTCGAGCGGGTACGCAACCGTGATACCCACTACCCCTTCCGCCAGGACAGCGATTTCCGCTATCTGACCGGCTTCGACGAACCCGATGCCGTGCTGGTGCTGGCGCCGGGACACGAGGAGGGACCGTTCATCCTGTTCGTGCGCCCGCGCGATGCCGAGCGTGAACAATGGGACGGTCGCCGTGCCGGCGTGGCGGGGGCCCGCAAGCTGTACGGGGCCGACCAGGCTTATGCCATCGATGAGCTGGACGAACGCTTGCCGGCCCTGCTCGCCGGGCGGGAGCAGTTCTATGCCCCACTGGATGACGGTCATTTCGCCCAGCGCCTGTTTGGCTGGCTGGCCAAGGTGCGGCGTCAGCAGCGCGCGGGGGTGAAGGCCCCGGCCGGCTGGTTCGACCTGGCCCCGCTGGTGCACGAGATGCGCCTGTTCAAGGACGAGGACGAGGCCCATGTGCTGCGTGAGGCCTGCCGGGTCACCGCGCTCGCCCACCGGCGGGTCATGCAGGCGGTGCGTCCCGGCCTGCCCGAATACGCGCTGGAGGCCGAGCTGTTGCACACCTTCCGCGGGCATGGCGGCGAACCGGCCTTCCCCTCCATCGTCGCCGGCGGGGCCAACGCCTGCATCCTGCACTACACCGAGAACCGTGACCGGTTGCAGCAGGGCGAGCTGGTGCTGGTGGATGCGGGCTGCGAGTGGGGCGGCTATTGCGGTGACATCACCCGCACCCTGCCCGTCGGCGGGCGCTTCTCCCCGGCCGCGCGCGAGCTGTATGCCGTGGTGCTGGCGGCGCAGCAGGCGGCCATTGAGTCGGTCCGTCCCGGCGCCAGCTGGGACGCCCCGCACCAGGCCGCGGTGCGCGTGCTGACCGAGGGGCTGGTCACGCTCGGCCTGCTCAAGGGCAAGGTCGAGCGGCTGATCGAGAAGGAGGCCTACAAACGCTTCTACATGCACCGCGCCGGGCACTGGCTCGGCATGGACGTGCACGACGTGGGCGCCTACAAGGTGGATGGTGCCTGGCGGCCGCTGGAGCCTGGCATGGCCCTGACCGTGGAGCCCGGGTTGTACATCGACGATGGCAAGGATGTGCCCAAGGCCTTCCGCAACATCGGCATCCGTATCGAGGACGATGTGCTGGTCACCCGCGAGGGCTGCGAGGTGTTGACCGCGGAGGCCCCCAAGTCGATCGAGGCGCTGGAGGAGATCGTGCCGCATGTTTGATGTCGCCATCGTCGGCGGCGGGCCGGTCGGGGCCATTCTCGCCCACGTGCTGGCGCGCGAGGGCTTCGCGGTGGCCGTGCTGGAACGGGAGGCGGCCCCGGCCGAGGCCCAGGTGGGCAGCACGGGCTTCGACGGGCGGGCCATCGCCCTGGCCGAGGGCGGGCGGCGGCTGCTGGCCGGCTGGGGGCTGTGGGGGGCGCTGGCGGGCGAGGCCGAGCCGATCGAGCACATCCACGTCTCCCTGCGCGGGGCCTGGGGCAGCGCGCGTTTTGCCGCGCGCGAGGAGGGCGTCGCCGCGCTCGGCCAGGTGTTGGACTCCGCCCGGATGGCCCCGGTGCTGCTGGCCGCGGCCAAGGCCAGCGGTGTGCACTGGCAGTCCCCCGCACGCTACATCGCGCACGAGGTGCAGGGCGATGGCGTGGTGCTTCGCTTCTCCACCCCAGAAGGCGAACAGTCCCTGCACGCCCGCCTGCTGGTGGCCGCCGATGGCGCAGGCTCCGCAGTGCGCAGTGCGCTGGGCCTGCCGGTCGAGGCGCGGGATTATGGCCAGACCGCCATCCTCGCCCGGGTGGAGGTGGAGCGCGTGGAACCCCGCACGGCCTTCGAGCGCTTCACCGACGAGGGGCCGATTGCCCTGCTGCCCATGGGGGACAACCGTTATTCGCTGGTGTGGGTGAGCGGGGCGGGCGGCGTGGAGCGGCGTTTGGGGCTTTCGGATGCCGCCTTGCTCGACGAACTGGGCCAACGCTTCGGCCCGCGCCTGGGGCGCTTCACCCGCCTTGGGTCGCGCCAGGCCTACCCGCTGCGTGCGGTGACCGCCAAGGCCATCACCGCCCCCCGTGCGGTGGTGCTGGGCAATGCCGCCCATGCCCTGCACCCGGTGGCCGGGCAGGGCCTGAACCTGTGCCTGCGCGACATCCGCGCGCTGATCGGCGAGCTTGCGCGGGCGCGGCAGGAGGGGCGGGACATCGGCTCGACCGCCGTGCTGGACGCCTATGCCGCCGCGCGGCGGTCGGACTATGCCGTAAGCTATCCGCTGATGGATGTGCTCGCCCGCGGCTTCACCCGCGCCGTGCCGGTGCCGGGGGCGCTCAAGGGCCTGGCCCTGGCGGCGTTGGATGCCATACCGCCGCTGCGCGCCGGTTTCCTCCAGCAGATGATGGGCTTGAAGGGGTGAGACGATGGAACAGCACGCGGACGTCCTGATCATCGGCGGCGGCATGGTGGGCGCCGCCTTGGCCTGTGCGCTCGGGCGATCCGGGTTCGAGGTGCATGTGGTCGAGGCGCAGGCGCCCGAGCCCTTCGCGCCGGAGCAGCCGCTCGATCTGCGCGTGTCGGCCGTCAGTCTCGCCTCGCAGGCCCTGCTCGAGGCGGTCGATGCGTGGCCGCAGGTGCTCGCCATGCGGGCGGTGCCGTTCCGCCGCATGCGCGTGTGGGACCAGCGCAGCTTTGGGGAGACCGTGTTCGATTCGCGCGACATCGGCGAGCCGGCCCTGGGACACATCGTCGAGAACCGCATCCTCCAGCTCGCCCTCTGGCGTGCCGCCGAGGGGCTTGCGAGCGTGCGCTGGCACTGTCCGGCGCGGCTGGAGGCCCTGGCGATTGAGGAACACGGGGTCCGTGCCCGCCTGAACAACGGCATCACCGTGCAGGCACGGCTGGTGGTGGGGGCGGACGGGGCGCATTCGCGCCTGCGCGAGCTGGCCCACATCGGCCTGACCAGCTGGGACTACGATGTCGAGGCGCTGGTCGCCACGGTCAGGACGCGTGCCCCGCAGCAGGACATCACCTGGCAGCGCTTCACCCCGAGCGGGCCGCAGGCCCTGCTGCCGTTACCCGGTCCGCATGCCTCGCTGGTGTGGTACCTCCCGCCCGATGAAGTGGCGCGCCTCAAGGCGCTGGATGATGACACCTTCCTTGAAATGTTGCGGCGCGCCTTCCCGCGCGAGCTGGGCGGGGTCGAGAGGTTGCTGGAGCGCGGCAGCTTCCGTCTCACCCGCCGTCATGCGCAAACCTACTGCAAGCCACGCCTGGCGCTGGCCGGGGATGCTGCGCACACCATCCATCCGCTGGCCGGGCAGGGCGTCAACCTGGGATTCATGGACGTCGCCGCGCTGGCCGAGGTGTTGATCAAGGCGCGTGATGCCAACGAGGACATCGGCGCCCTCCATGTGCTGCAGCGCTACGAGCGCTGGCGGCGGGGCGAGAACCTGCTGATGCAGACGGCCATGGACGTGTTCCACCACGCCTTCAAGCCCGCGCGCGGTCCCCTGCCGTGGCTGCGCGGCCTGGCCTTGCACGCGGCGAATGACCTGCCGCCGCTGCGCCGCCTGCTGACCCGCCGGGCTACCGGGCGCGCGGGGGATCTGCCCTGGCCGGCGCGCAGCGGCCGACTTCCATGAAGCACATTTTCGCCGACCTGCCTGCGCGCCTGGGCGTGGCTGGGGTGTCGGCTCACGAAAATGAACGCGCGCGCCGCTGGGGGGCGTGGCTCGAAATCGTCGTCTCGCTCGCCACCCTCTGGCTCCCTTTTGCCTGGTACGCCGAGCACAAAGGGGTGATGGCGCCCGATGTCCTGCGCATGATCGACCTCTGCGTCTGGGGGTTGTTCGTGGCCGAGGCGTTCGTGTTGAGCCTGCTGGTCAGCAACCGCCTTCGTTATTGGCAGCAGAACTGGCTCAACCTCTTGATCGTGTTCGGGGGGCTGCCCCTCCTGTTCATGCAGCAGGGGGTCGCCCTGGCCTTTCTGCGTGTACTGCGCCTGGTGCTGCTGGTGGTCATGGTCATGCGCTTTGCACGGCGCTCGTTACGCCTTCTGGCCCAGCATGCCCTGGCGGCCACCTTGACCCTCGCCTTCTTTCTGGTCGTCACGGTGGGAACCCTGGTGGCCAGCATCGACCCGGCCATTCCCACCTTCTGGGATGGCATGTGGTGGGCGCTGGTCACGGTCAGCACCGTGGGCTATGGCGACGTGGTGCCTGTCAGTGCCGAGGGGCGTCTGCTCGGGGTCATCCTGATCCTGTTCGGGGTAGCGACCTTCTCACTGGTGACGGCCAACCTGGCCGCCTTCGTCCTCGGTCTGCGGCTCGAGGAGACAGCCACTGACATCGAGCGCGAGGAGATCAAGCACGAGCTCCTGATCCTCAGCCGAATGGAGGAGATGGAGCGTCGCTTCGACCGCCTCGAGGCCTGGCTGGCCGCGCAGGTGCATCCGCCTGTGCAGCAGGCGGTCAGCGACGACGCGCAGTCAGACGCGCCCAACCGTCCTTGAGCGCGGGCGGATCGAAGTCGAACGCCGCGGCATAGGCCGCCATCACGCCCTCAGCCTGCTCCGCCAGAAGCCCCGACAGCACCAGCGCACCGCCGGGCTTCACATGCTCGGTCAGGGTGGGGGCGAGCTCAATCAGCGGACCCATCAGGATATTGGCCAGCAGCACGTCGAAGCGAGCATCTTTGGGCAGGGTGCCGGGCAGGCCGGTGTGCAGGCGATGGGCCTCGATGCCGTTGCGCGCGGCGTTGTCGCGCGTCGCGGTCAGGGCCTGGGGGTCGATGTCGATGCCCCAGGCCTCGAGTGCGCCAAGCTTGAGCGCGGCGATGGCGAGGATGCCCGAGCCGCAGCCGTAGTCCAGCACGGTCTTGCCTTGAAGCTCGGCACCATCCAGCCACTCCAGGCAGAGGGCGGTGGTGGGATGCGTGCCGGTGCCGAAGGCCAGGCCCGGGTCGAGCAGGATGTTCACCGCCTGCGCATCCGGGGCCTCGATCCAACTCGGTACGATCCACAGCCGCTGGCCGAAGCGCAGGGGCTGGAATTGGTCCATCCACGCCCGTTCCCAGTCCTGGTCCTCGATCCAGTCCCACGCGCCGCCCTGGATGCCGCGCGTGCTCAGGGCCTGGTCCACCTGAGCGGTGTCGACCGTCTCCTCGAACAGGCCGACGACCTCGACCTCCGGCCACAGTGGGGTCTCGCCTGGCAGGGGTTCGAGCACGGGCACGTCGGCCGCGTCCTTGAGGGTCACGGACACCGCGCCGAGTTCGAGGAGGGTGTCTTCGAGGGCTTCGGCGTGATCGCGGGGGGTGGTGAGGGTGATCTGGTGCCAGGGCATGGTGTGTCTGGATAAGTAAGGTTGCCGGGATACCCCTCTCCCGCAAGCGGGAGAGGGGCTGGGGGTGAGGGCAATCCCCCTTGGGGCCGCCCTGGACGAGGTCGTGGAGACCGGGTGAAAAGGCCATGGAGGGCCTTTTCAGTCCCGCCGCGACAGGAGGTCGCGTCGGGACGGCCCGGTCGGAGCGACCTCGGCCAGGGTTTGCCCGAAGGGCCGGCCCCGCGGGGGCGTGTTCTTTGGGTTACTT